>JABDJC010000099.1 GCA_013003395.1 Acidimicrobiia bacterium | reverse complement strand
ATCCTGCGACCACGAAGAACACGGGAGCCAAGAAGCCGATCGAGATCGAGTGCGCAGCCTTTTGCAGTTCCTGACGGGCGTGATGCGGAAGCCCGCCTGCACCGAAGAACAGGCCGGCGAAGAACGTCCCGAGGATGGCGTGAAGGCCGGCGAACTCGGCCGCGCCCCCGAATGCGAGAGCAACGAACATGACGATGGTGAATCTCGTGCCCGCAGAAACTCGGTCCGTCCCGAGGCGTCTGGACAGCGCCGGTATGACGAAGATCCCGATTGCGGCGGAGATAGCCAGAAAGGCAGCCGCCTCGGCCCCCACGGCCGACACAACCGACAGGCGGATCGAACCCGAGGCTGCTGCCCCGAGCAGCGCAGTGAACAGCACAACAGCCGCAACGTCGGCGTATACCGCTCCTGCCATCAGCACGTGTCCTATACGTGTTGTCAGGAGCTCGAGGTCGAGCAGGATTCGTGACTTTGTCGCCAAGGCTGTGACACCCATCGCCAATGCGACGAACAGTGCTTCGGTGAGATCGGACCCGAACCATCGCATCACGAAGAATCCGGCGGCCGCGGGAACGACAAAGCCTCCCAGTGCCGACAGCAACCCGGCATTACTGGCTCGGCGCATGTCGTCGAGATCGAGGTGTAGTCCGATGTAGAACATGAGTAGAACGACGCCGAGTTGACCAATGATCGAGAGCGCGACGTCCGGTTCGAACAGTCCGAGCAACGCCGGTCCAACGATGATGCCCGCAACGAGCTCCCCGAGGATGGCTGGTTGACCCAAACGGCGGGCAGCAGCCCCCGAGGCAATGGCCACAGCGACGACACCAGCAAGGGTCAGAACATGCAGATCCACGGTGCCTCCTGTTGCATCCGTGAGACCGAATGCGGTCTGACTGATAGGTGAGTTGTATACGGCGGGAGGTGCGCCGTCAATCGCTCATTTGCGCTGCAAACATTGAGTTGTGGCCGCATCGCGTCGGCGATGTTGGGCGTGGTGCATCAGTTGGTGCGTTGCTTTGAATACAGGGCAGTTCCCGCTCCGCCGTCCACCCCTGTGCGAGGAAGTAATGCCGGGATGAACAGGAGCGCCGACAATGCTGCCGTCGTCATCGCAACCCACATGATCATTGAGATCTGTCCGTGCGTTCGAAGCGGTGACAACCACAGAGCGGAGAGGGCGATGGCGATGCCGAGCGCGTTGGCGACGATCGGACGACCGGCTCGGTCGAGCGCCCGCAGCACATATCCGTCGCCCTCAGTTCGGGCGTGGTCGATGGCGGCCACGAAGTGGATGGCGTAGTCGATGCCGACGCCGATCACGATGCTCGAGACCACAGCGGTCAGAAGATTCAGCTGAATGCCGGAGATGGCGATGAAGCCCAACAAAGTGGAGACAGTCAAGAAGATCGGTACAAGAGCCGCCAGCGTTTCCCGTAGCCGCCGATACGCCGCAGCGAGCAGTACGGCGACGAGCACGAATGCCACGGCCAGCGACACGACCTGTGCCTGGACCACGAGCCGTGAGATCTCGTCCCAAATGACCGGCATGCCAGTCAACACCCTCACGGCGTCGTTCGACTCGGCGAAATCGACCCACTGCGCGAGATCCGTCGTGTCGAACGCGCCAGGGAAGAGGACAAAGCGAAGGCCGTCTTCACTCACCATGTCGCCGGTCGGAAGCGTGATGTCGCCACTGAGAATCGCTGCAACTTGCGCCTCGGGGAGAGTCCCGATGAGATCCGCAGCCGAGAACACTGCTCTCACGCCAGACAAAGACTCGAGCTCAGCTGACACCTCCGAAATAGACGCAAGGTCCTCGGGACTGCCGTCGAATGCGAACTCGCCGGCGAGAGGGGTAGCCCCACCGAACAGCTCCTCGGTTCGGTCGAATGCCACACGAACAGGATCGCTGTCTTTGAAGAAGAAGAGCTGGTCGGGGTTGACTTCCAGCTGCGGTATCGACACGGCAGCGAAGGCGAGCAGTCCGATGGCCAGGACGCCCGCAGGAACTCTCGTGCGTACGAGGCGTTGCAGGCCCGCAGTGATTCTCGGACCGATCAACGCGGTGTGGTGCCTTGGTTCGACGTCGATGCGGGAGATCAGAGCCGGCAGCGAGAAGAATGAAATCACACCAGCAAACCCGATACCGATGGCGGTGAAGAGGCCGAGCTGACGGATCGGTTGGACCTCGGTGGCGAGCAACGAGAGGAAACCGACCGCAGTGCTGATAGTGGTGAGAATCATGGGAATGCCGACATGAGACAGCGCTGACGACACCCGGGCGACCGGATCGTGTGTCCGCTCCGATTCGGCTTGGAAGTGGGTCACGAAATGCAATCCGTCAGCCGACCCCATGACCACCACGAAGATCGGAACGATCACCGTGACGATGTCTATCTCACGCCCAAGCCCAAAAATGAGGCCGAACGTCCACAGTGAACCGAGCGCCGCCGGAAGGATCGCGAGCAGGCTGAGTTTTCTGTCGCCGATGGTGGCGTAGAACACGATCACGAGCAGCAAGATCACCGCGGGTGGGATCACCAGCAGTACCAACGAAAGCTTGTCGAGGACACTGGCAAAGACCACCGGGTTGCCGGAGAAGTTGAGCTCAACACCGGATGAGGGTTCGACGTCGACGATCCTCCTCGCCGTTGCGATCCCGTCGCCGCTTGGGGTGACGAGCAGCAGCGTGTGACGTCCGTCTTCGCTGAGAATCAGCGGCGCAATCGGACTCTGCGCCAGGAGGGCTTCGAGTGCGGGAGCCGGTAGCGCTGCGATCGCCGCTGCATCGAGTGGTGCTCCGGTCAGTGGGTTGACGTCGGGAACGATCGAACCGATCTGGTCGACACCCTCGACGTTGGCAAGGAGATCACGTACCTCCACGAGCCGCACCAGCTGGTCTGGTTGCCGAAACGTCTCGCCTTGGGGAAGGGAGACGAGGACGTTGACGGGATCAGGCGCGTTGTACTTCTCCTGGAGCGCAATGAACTGCTCGCCGGTCGGGTTGCCTTCCGAGATGAAGGAGCTCACGTCGGCGTTGAACTGGACCCGCGTCAGCATGAGCGCGGCGACGATGGTGATGAGTGCCGTGAACGCGAGGACCTGCTTCGAACGGTGAACGATGAACCGGGCGATCTTGTCCATAGGTTCACGCTAGGCGCCGGACGAGGAAGGTGGGGTTCGGGTCGCTGGAGCTTCATCGTGCGGGAACGCCCCAGTTGGTCGCCGCGTTTGAGTTGTGCGGACGCGATCGGCCTTCATCGGTTGTGCCCCCTCCGCGCCGAGCGGCGCCTCCTCCCCCAAACGTCTCCTTCGTCGACGGGGGAGGAAACCGACTGTCCCCCTCGCGAGCGATGCGGGGAACTCTGTCCCCCTCGCGAGCGCTAGCGAGTGTTGGGGGGACGCGGCCGCTAGGCCGCAGGGGGGCATTGTCGTGCGAGGGCTCCCTCGATCGCCGCGTACTGAGCTCTACGAACGCGATCGACCTTTTTCCGTTGTGCCCCCTCCGCTCCTAGCGGAGCTTCCTCCCCCAGACGTCTCCTTCGTCGACGGGGGAGGAAATCAGCATCTGTCCCCCCTCGCGAGCGCAGCGAGGGCCTTCTGTCCCCCTCGCGAGCGCAGCGAGTGTTGGGGGG
>JABDJC010000176.1 GCA_013003395.1 Acidimicrobiia bacterium | reverse complement strand
CCATCAGCTACACCGCCGCCGCCGCATCCCCCTACTCAGTAGAGATCACCGTCACCGACGACGGCTCCCCCAACCTCGACGACACCGACACCTTCACCTGGACTGTCACCAACACCAACCGCCCACCGACGGTTACACCGATCGCGAATGACTCGACGCCTGAGGGTTCTCCGTATTCGTTGACGGTGACCGCCACCGACCCCGACGGTGAGACACTCATTCTGAGTGCCGCAGGACTTCCGGGGTGGGCCACGTTCACCGACAACACCGACAACACCGGCACCATCTCGGGAACCCCCGGCTACAACGACGCCGGAACCTCATCGATCACCATCACCGCCACCGACCCGTTCACCGCCACCGACGAAGACTCCTACTCACTCACGGTCACCAACACCAACCGCAACCCCATCTTCAACCAGGACCTCGGTAACCGCACCGACGCCGAAAACGACACCATCTCCCTGTCGGCAGCCGCCACCGACCCCGACGCCGACGGTCTGCTGTATTCGGCCACCGGACTCCCCGACGGACTCACCATCAACCCCACCACCGGACTCATCACCGGCACCATCACCTACGCCGCCGCAGCCGCATCCCCCTACGCAGTCGAACTCACCGTCACCGACGACGGCACCCCCAACCTCGACGCCACCGACACGTTCACCTGGACAGTCGCCAACACCAACCGGCCACCGGTAGGCAACGCAGAAGCGTTCGTGATCGACGTCGATGAGACGTTGGTTGTGGCTGCCCCCGGGGTGCTTGGCAACGACTACGATCCAGACGACGATCCGCTCTCGTTGACCCTCAAGAGCAACGTGAATATAGGAATTCTCAGCTTCCCAGGCGACGGGTCGTTCACCTACACCCCACCTGCGGCCCACGTCGGGGAGGCGAGTTTCAGCTACGAAATACAGGACCCGTCTGGTGACAAAGTGGAAGTAGAGGTCGTCGTCACCGTCGATACGAACGCCACAAACATCGACCTATTCCTGTCTTCGACCGCAGTAGATGCAGACACATTCGAGCTGACGGCAAGCCCGCCGACGGCCGTCACGCTTGCTGATCATGAACCTGACGGCTCGCCGGGCCTCACGATCGTCGATGGAGACAGGAAAGACGACGAGACCGACCCTTCGATGTACCAGTGGTGGGACCTGGGACTCGTCGACGACTTGGAGCTTCGCGGCCCGGCCGTCGTCGACACCTACGCCGCTGTCGCCGGCTTCCAGCTCAACCGAAAGACCAGGCTGGTGGCTTGGCTCTTTGATTGCGATTCGTCTGGCACCGTATGTGTCGAGGTCGCTTCGCAAGACCTTCAGCGCAACCCATGGGATACCGGTACACCCACTTTCAGCGCACACACGATCGAGCTTGGTCACGTGGACCACACGTTTGCCGCCGGACGCATCCTTCGCCTCATGCTTCAAGCCGACAAGGAAGACATGTGGTTGGCGTTCGACACCGTCACCTATCCGGCGCGGCTCGGACTCGTAGCGGCCAATCAGGCTCCCGTGATCGATCCACCACCAGTCGCGAGCGCCGTCGAAGGAACGCCGTTCACGGCGACGGTCACCGCCTCCGATCCCGACGGTCACGCAATTGCGTGGAGCCAAAGCGGACTGCCGGCATGGGCCACCTTCACAGACAATGGCGACGACACGGTGACGATTGGCGGTACGCCCGGCCATGATGATGCCGGTGTCTCGACTGTGACGCTCACTGCGTCGGACGGCACCGCGCTCGACACAGCAATCTTCACCCTCACTGTCGACGACACCAATCGTGCGCCCATCTTCTCCGAAGACATCGGAGATCGAACGACTCCAGAAGGCACCTTGATCACGGTGGCGACGGACGCCATCGACGCCGACGACGACGAACTCAGATGGACAACGACTGGACTGCCACTCGGGCTGTCGATCAACCCTGCGACGGGACTCATCGCGGGGACCATCACGTACGCCGCAGCCACGGGTTCCCCGTACGCGGTCACCATCACCGTCACAGACGATGGCACGCCGAGCCTCGACGCCACCGACACATTCACTTGGACCATCACCAACACCAACCGCCACCCGATCTTCAACCAGGACCTCGGGAGTCGAGTCGATCCGAAGCAGTCGTCCATCAGTTTGTCGGCGGCTGCGACCGATCCTGATGGCGACGCCCTGCTCTACTCCGCCACCGGTCTTCCACCTGGTCTCACCATCAACTCGGCCACGGGCCTCATAACGGGAACCACGGCTGCAACCGCGACTGCAACGCATACGGTGACGATCACCGTGACCGACAACGGATCGCCGAACCTCAAGGCAACCGACACCTTCACGTGGACCATCGCCAACGGGACACCGACATTTCTCCAGGACCTGACGAACCGTATCGACGAAGAGGGTGCCAGCATCGACCTCTCGGCTGCGGCAACCGACGCCGACGGCGATACGTTGATGTATTCGGCGATGGGTCTTCCCTCCGGACTCTCTATCAACGCCTCGACCGGACTCATCAGCGGGACCATCCCATTCACCGCAGAGGGTTCGTACGCGGTCATGGTCACGGTCGAGGACGGTGGCGTCTCGACGACTGATGCGTTCACTTGGACCGTCACCAACACCAACCGCCACCCGGTCTTCAATCAGGACCTCACCAACCGCACAAATCCGGAGAACGGCATGATCGCCCTGTCCGCGGCTGCGATCGATCCGGACGGCGATGCGCTGACCTATTCGGCAACGCTCCTTCCGGCCGGACTCACGATCAACCCGACAACAGGACTCATCACAGGAACCCTCACATACGATGCTGCAGGGAGCTACGCGGTCACAATCACCGTTCGTGACGGGGTCACCGCAACGGCCGATTTCTTCGTCTGGACCATCACCAATACGAATCGACCGCCGGTCATGACTTCGCTTGAAGATTTCTCCGTTGCAGAACGAAACCCGCTGACGGTCGTCATCTCGTCGAGTGACCCGGACAACGACCTACTGGCGTTGACCGTTGTCGGTCTGCCGACTTGGGCGACGTTCAAAGACAACCTCGATGGAACGGCGACAGTCAGCGGTACACCGTCGGCGGCCGACGAGGGGACGGCCACACTGACGGTCACAGCGAGCGACGGCGAGGCCTTCGTGGTGAGGGTCTTCAGCATCACCGTCACCGTGCCGAACCAACCGCCGCGCCTCGACGTGATCAACGACCAGATCGCCCTGCCCGACGAGGCGTGGAGGCTACGGCTCATTGCGACGGACCCCGACGGGCCAGGCGCAACGATCTCGATCGCAGGAGCCCCTTCGTGGGTGACCATTCGCAAGTCCGCGGGCGGAGTGGTCCTCAGCGGAACGCCAGCCCGCGAAGACGCCGGGAGATCGACCATCACGGCGACGGCTACCGACGCAGCAGGAGACACCGTGACCCGGTCCTTCAGACTGGAGGTTCAACCTTCGAACCGACCGCCGACCATCGAAACCGCTTCGCGCCACGAAGGGCGCGAAGGCTTCGCATTCGAGGCCGTGATCGTCGTAGCTGACCCGGACGGTGATCCGGTGTTCGTAAGCGCGGAGAACCTACCGTCGTGGGCAACGCTCGAACGGCAAACTCAACCTGGATCGTTTCGCCTTTTCGGTGTGGCTCCCCGCGACAGTGCGGGAACCTGGCCGGTCCGCCTCATCGCATCGGACGGAGCCGTCGAGACGCGGATGACGGTGACAATCGTTTTGAAGAACTGGCTGCAGCCACCGACCGCTACGGCAGACGTCGTGGTCATGGAGGCCGGCTCCACTCTCCAGATTCGGGTTCTCGAGAACGACCACGACGTAGATGGCGTCCTGCGGGTGATCATCGTGGGACAGCCTGACAACGGTTTCGCACGGGTCCTGCCAGGTGGCGTGATCGGCTACGAACCCAACGCGCACTTCACCGGCAAGGAGATTTTCAGCTACACCATTGAAGACGCCGACGGGCAGCGCGCTACGACAACGGTGACCGTGAATGTGCTCAGCGCCGACGTGTTCCCGGTGTATTCAGAGAAGGAAGGCACCGGTGTGTTCGCCTTGGGATTGGCCACCACGCAAGAACCCACCAACTCTCAACAGACACACAGCCTGGGTCCAACCGAGGGACTCAGCGTCGCGTTCAGCGCAAGCGTCGAGAGCCTGCGAGGCGGATCCATCTACTACCTTCTGCTCGGCATCCTCATCGCATGGTTGTTGTTGCTCGGTGTGGGGCGCCGCCACAAGTCAGACACCATCGGCTGATCGCAGCATCTCCGCGACTCGAACTTTCGGCCGCCCGATGATCGCCTTGTTGCCCTTCACGACCACTGGCCGCTGCATGAGCGCCTTGTGCTGAAGGATGATGTCGACCACTGCTGACGGATTCCCGACGTAGTCGTCTGGGTCTAGTCCGAGCTTTTTGAACTTCGAGTCCTTGCGTACGAGATCCTCGACCGGGTCCTCCAAGATGGAGACGAGATGTTCCAGCGCAGCACGATCAGGTGGCTCTTTCATGTAGAGCACGGTGTCGTACCTGACTCCTTGATCCTCGGCGACCGCCAAGGCATTCGTGGAAGAGTTTCAATGAGGGTTGTGATAAATCGTGATGTCAGGCATGGGTCTCCTCTGCGATTGGTCCGATTCAAGCAGGAGTGGCTCAGCTCACCTCGAACAGTCCTGCTGCTCCTTGGCCACCACCGACGCACATCGTGACGATGCCGTAGCGGCCACCGGTGCGCCTCAGATGACGAAGGATCTGACCCACCATCCGGGCGCCGCTCATGCCGTACGGGTGGCCGATGCTGATCGAACCGCCCATCGGGTTGAGCTTCTCGTCTGGGATCCCGAGTGTTCGCTGGCAGTAGAGGACCTGAGAAGCGAAGGCCTCGTTCAGTTCGACGACGTCGATGTCGTCCATCGAGAGGCCGACCATGTCCAGCAGCTTCGGTACCGCTTTGACCGGTCCGATGCCCATCTCGTCAGGATCAACGCCGGCTACCTGGAATCCGCGGAAGGTCCCGAGGACCTCGACACCGAGTTCATCGGCGCGCTCTTTGGACATGAGCACTGACGCCGATGCTCCGTCGGCAAACTGCGAAGCGTTCCCGGCTGTGACGCTGCCGTTCTCCTTGTCGAACACTGGTGGGAGGCTGGACAAGCCTTCGAGTGTCGTGCTGGGACGGTTCGCCTCGTCACTCGAGAAGACGTACCCCTCCTCTACCGCGAAGCTGCCGTCAGATTGTTTGACCGCTCGATCGACCTTGATCGGGGCGATGTCATCGGTGTACCAGCCTTGCTCTTGGGCGTGAGCCGTGCGCTGCTGGGACATGAGCGAGTACACATCCTGAGCTTCGCGGGACACGTCGTACCGCTTCGCAACGATCTCAGCGGTCTCCCCCATCGACAGATAGATGCCGGGCCAGTCCTTCTGGAGCGGCACATTGAAGAGATCGACCGATCGGAAGTTCTCGTTCTGGACTCCGGTGATGGACTCGACGCCGCCGGCGATGATCGTGTCGACCTCGCCAACCTGCACGCGGTGCGCCGCCATCGCAATGGTGTTGAGACCGGACGAACAGAATCGGTTCACGGTGGTGCCCGGCACCGACGACGGCAGTCCCGCCCGTAGCGCTGCGATGCGTCCGACGTTCTGACCAGACGGGCCTTCGGGGAGCCCGCAACCCATGATGACGTCCTCGACATCGCCGTCGGAGACCGCCGGCACCGAATCGAGCGCAGCTCGGATGGCGTGTGCCGCCATGTCGTCGGCTCGAGTCATGTTCAGCGACCCTCGGTACCCCTTGGCGAGCGGCGTCCGCTTGCTGGCGACGATGACGGCTTCATGCATGCTGGACTCCTGTGGTGCGGACTGATGTGTCGAGTATCGCAGGATGCTCGTGATAGCAAGGCTGGCGAAATCCATCGCCGTCGGTTTGTGTCATACCCAGTTGGGATGATGTGTTGCATGTTGACCACGACAACCATCAACGACAACGA
>JABDJC010000144.1 GCA_013003395.1 Acidimicrobiia bacterium | reverse complement strand
TTGAGTGCGTTGCGGCTGCGCCGATCGGGCAATGCAGTGTGACGAAAATGGAAGTCGACGCTGAACGTCGGGTCGTCGACCCACACGGGTCGTTCGATACCAAAGGGAACCGACTTCAGCCGCTGCGTGTAGCGAGGCACTTGCCGTACGCGATCGCTCACTAGATCAAAGAGCTCATCAAAGCTGGGTTCGGGTCCATCGAATACACCGACGGTCAGACCGTGCGCTGCGCTGACCTCGTCTTCAAGGTCAAGAATCGCTGCGTCCTTCGGAGTCAGTCGTTCCGGCATTACTTCTTCACCTTCTGCTTGCCTCGGAGAATGTCGAGGGATGCCTTGGAGCCGCTCTCCAGCAGCGTTGCCCGGCTGACGTTGGTCGTGCGCATGACGACGTTGACGATCCGCGTCGGATCCATCATCGTCGGTCCCATCGCACGCGCTTCCTCGAGTTTCGGTTCGAGCAAAAGCACCTGATGGCCCTGCTCCCGCAAGGCCTCAACTTCCTTGTTCACCTGATTGCGCCAGAAGACCCGAAGTGGACCATTGGGCAGCCGAAGACCGGTCTTGTAGTCGTCCATCGACATCGGCGCGACGACCACAACGAGATCGAAGTCGCCATCGGCAGTCAGGTCGGCGTTGGTGGGACTATGCACTCCACCATCGACATACGCGTAGCCATCGATCGTGACCGGCCGAAAGTAACCCGGGATTGACGAGCTGGCCTCGACGGCGCTGCCGATCGGCACGTCGGTGCGATCGAGCCCGAATACCACGCGTTCCGAGTCGTTGAGCCGCACCGCGGTTACGTATAGCGGTTTGTCGGTCCATTCTTCGCCGAGCAGCTCGATCATGCGGTCGCCGATCGTGTCGGTGCGTATTCGCCCTGAGGGCAACGCACCGGTGACCAGACGAGCGGGCCGAAGCATTGGACCTCGGAGTGCTTCGCGCATGAGCATCTTTGCGGAGGTGGGGACCAACGCAGTTGATCGAGCCGCACCTTCCCGGCCGCTGAGCTCGCGCAGTCGTTCCATGCTGCGAGGGTTTGTGGGCAACGCCAGGATGCCGTCGAGGGCTTCCTCAACCGGCACTCCCCCGCGCAGGATCGCTCCCATGTTGGCGCCGGCTGACGTTCCGACAATCAGGTCGGCGTCGCGCGGATCCCAGCCGGTGAGCTGCTGCAGCACACTGAGGGTGGTGGTGATGTAGGCAAACCCGGTGAGACCACCCCCACCGAGTACGAGTGCGACCTTGGGCATCAGGCATCATCTCCGCTGGTGAAGCCTTTGTAAATTTCGAGCATCGCGGTCTTCTGCGCGTTCGTCAGTTGGTCGTCGTGACGAATTGCGTCTTCCGTACTCATGGTTGTCTCATCGTCCTTAAGCCACCCGGCTTGATTCATCAGAATCTCGGCCGGAATGTTCAGGGCGGAACCAAGAGCGCGAAGAACCCGTACGGAGGGCTCGTGCAAACCTCGCTCGAGCTGACTCACGTACGGGTCAGACAGTTTGGACAGCTTGGCGAGTTCTCGTTGTGAGAGCTGCGCCAGCTTCCGTTGAGACCGTATGAACGAGCCCAGGCCGATCAGGTCGCCCTTGGACTCGCTCATTGTGGTGCTCCTCTTCGATCTTGCCGGCACTCCGGGGGGAGAGTGCCGGCGTCGTGCGCATTGCTGCGCAGAACGTTACTTCTTGGCTGCGGTCTTCTTGGCAGCCGGCTTGCGGGTTGTCGTCTTCTTGGCAACCGGAGCCTTCTTGGCGGTGGTCTTCTTCGCCGTGGTCTTCTTGGCAACCGGCTTTTTGGCGGCTGGCTTCTTCACGGCCGGGGCTTCAACGACGGGGGCGTCGACGAAACGGCTGACAACACGATCGGTGAACGAACGGTTGGCGGCGATACCGGATGCGACGAGGTCGAAGGTGCTGTCAACAGCATCCTTCGGCTCAGGAAGGCGGTCAGCGAAAGGGACGTTGACCTCGGGAAGACGGTCAGCGAAGGGAACTTCGGTCTCGACGATGCGAGCAACGATGGTGCCGGCGGTCTCGCGGGCCTTCTCGTTGGTCGACTCGGCGAAGTCGTAGAACTTGTCGGTTGCGTCTGCGATTTGCTCGAGGACTGGCATGGTGGTGCTCCTATGGATTGAGTACTTGTGATGCTAAGTATACTACGCAGTGCTAGGTACACAACCCCTTTTGCGTAGTTTACTTAGCGACGTTCGTCACACGGCTAGCTTCGACCGATCTGTGGAGCACAGGGTGCGCAGAGCGCACGTCAGACTCCACAGATTTGCTAGCGAGCGGATAGGTGGATGATGACGGCGTGGTCGGGGTCGAGCATTGGCATTTGCAGACCCACGGTGGCGAGGACCCGTCCTGTCGCCTCAATCTCCTTGTTGAGCCAGCCGACCTGGTTCGCCACGGTGGCTGCTCGATCGGCCGGCAACGGCAGCCGGCTGATCACATAACGCCGATCGGGGTCGAGGCCCACGATGCGAAGGCGAGCCGCCACCGCCGCCGGCGGCAGGTCGAGCTGGGCATAGGAGACCATCGCCTCTCCCCGGTCTTCTGCAACCACCACATGGGCAACGGCGTTCGGGTCGGGATGGTCGAGTCGGTGCACCACACCGCCATGGAGCAACGCCCGATGCTGCTTGTGCAAGGAGATTGCTTCCGCCAGTTGGGCCCGCTCCTCCGGCGTGGTGGACAACAGGTTCCACTCAATCCCGAAATGACCAAAGAACGCAGTCGCAATCCGGAAGGAGAGATCGGCCACCCGGCCCGACGTGTGCGATCGCGGCGGACCGATGTGTGCACCCATGACCTCGGGTGGGAACAGAAGGGAGAACCCCTGCTGGATTCTCTGGCGTTCGTGCGCGTCGTTGCTGTCTGACGTCCAGATACGTGCAGCCCGCGACAGGATCTCGAAGTCCGCGCGCCCGCCTCCCGATGCGCAGCTTTCGATCTCCACATTCGGATGCAGCGCCTGCAGCTCGTCCCACAACCGGTACACGCCGTGCATGAAGTGATGGGTTCCGGCCCGAGAACCACTGGCCGCGTGGACAAGATCGCGGTTCATGTCCCACTTGACGTACGAGATGTCATACGAGCTCAGGACCGCGTGGATCTTCTCCCGCAGATACTCGACGACCTCGTCCAGCCCGAGGTCGAGCACGAGCTGGTTGCGACCCTCCACCGGGTCATACCCGGGCGACGACAACACCCAGTCCGGATGGGCGCGGTACAAGTCAGAGTCGCGGTTGACCATTTCCGGTTCGAACCACAAGCCGAACTCAAGACCGAGCCCCGTGACGTGATCCACGAGCGGGCCGAGACCATCGGGCCAGACGTGTTCGTCCACCCACCAGTCGCCCAGACCCGCAGTGTCATCACGTCGACCGCGGAACCAGCCATCGTCGAGCACAAATCGTTCGACACCAACCTCGGCGCCCGCATCGGCCAATGCGGTGAGCGTCTCCAGGTCATGATTGAAGTAGACGGCCTCCCACGTGTTCAAAACGACAGGCCGAGGCCGATCGACCCCGGGCACGGACTCGCTCGTTCGAATGGAGCGGTGAAACGCCTGGCTGACACCGTTGAGTCCCTCAGCCGAGGTGGCGACCTCCATCCAGGGGCTGGTGTAGCTCTCACCCGGCTCCAGCTGCAGCTCACCGGGCGACAGCTGCTCCCCCATCTGGACTACGCGATGGCCGGAGGTCAGTGCCTCTACGGTCACGATCGTGTTGCCGCTCCAACCCAGCGCAACACCAAGCACCGACCCCGTGGTGTTCGTGGCCCCGGAACTGGTCACGAAGACCGCGGGCACCCGATCGTGGCTGGTCCGCCCCCGCCGGTTGTCGAATCGTAGGGCTCCGGTGGTCAGCGGCGTCCTGGTGATCTGAAATTCGTGCGACCACCTTCCCGTCAGATGGACGACCTCAGCCGCTTCGTCGGCGAATGGGATCGCCATGGTGCACTCGTCGAGTTGATACGTCGTCTCGCCAAGGTTCTCCAGCCGCACCCGAATCCGGACGGAGTCGGGCATGGCGTCGAACTCGGTTGTCGCGGCGAGCTCGGCGATGGTGTCGACGGCACGAACCGAGCAGCGATCGCCTTCGAAGTCAACGCGTTCAGGCGAGAATCTGGGTGCCCAGCCGGACCCGTCAGGCCGATGTCCGCGCAATCCCGGTTGTCCCTGCCAGCCTGAACCGTGTTCGGGCAGTATCTGGGCGGGCGTGTCGACATCGAGCGCCGCTTTGGCTCGCGGCCGCTCGAGCACACCGGCCAGATCGTCAAGATCGGTCGGCTCGAGGGGTGGGCCGATGTACAAAAGTTCGGGGACGCCTCGCGTCGTATCGAGAACGAACTGCGTTGTCTCGGTTGTGGCGGTGATCAGACTCCCGTGGGAACGGAAGGTCACGCCGTTGTTTCCTCGAGCCTCAGGCCGGTGCCTGCGTCGAAGAAGTGCAGCTTGTTGGCATCGACCCGCACCGTGTGCTCTGTGCCGGCGGCCGCCACGCTGGTTGGGGCAAACCGACCGACGAAGTCAATTTCCGGGGACAGACCCTCGGCGGCCATCTCCTCGAGATCGGGGTCGTCGATCATGAGTCGTTTCTGGTCCACGTCGAGGTGGCAGATGACTTCGGAGCCGAGCGCTTCCCGCAAGGTGATCTTGGCGACAACCGTGGTTTCTGATTCGGGGGTCGCATCATCATGCATGTCGTCGGGCCGGATCCCCACGGTCACACCCTGCCCGTCGAGTAGTTCGAGACCGGGGTGAGATTCGACCACGGCGACGGGTACTTGCAGCGCTTGCTCGCCAATCGCAACTTCGCCGGATCCGTCATCATGCAAGGTGAACGTGGATGACCACAGGTTCATTGCCGGAGAACCGATGAAACCGGCAACGAAGACGTTTTGGGGCCGGTTGTAGAGCAGTTCCGGCGGCGCCACCTGCTGCAGTTCGCCGCCGTTGAGCACGACGACGCGGTCACCCATAGTCATGGCCTCGACCTGATCGTGCGTGACATACACGGTGGTGACGCCCAGGTCCCGCTGGATCCGGGCGATCTCGGCGCGCATGGAGACTCGGAGCTTCGCATCGAGGTTCGAGAGCGGCTCGTCCATCAGGAAGACGGCGGGACGGCGGATCAGTGCGCGGCCCATGGCCACCCGCTGGCGTTGGCCGCCAGAGAGCTGGGCTGGTTTTCGATCGAGGAGCTCGGTGAGCTGAAGCGTGCGGGCGATGTCAGTAACGCGCTTTTTGAGTTCGTCCTTCTCGACGCCGGCGATACGAAGCGGATAGTCGAGGTTTCGTTCGACGGTCATGTGGGGATAGAGGGCGTAGTTCTGGAAGACCATCGCGATGTCGCGATCCTTCGGCGGAATCAGATTCACGACATCAGGACCAATGCGAACGTCACCGTCCGTGATCTGTTCAAGTCCCGCAATCATGCGGAGCGCGGTTGATTTCCCGCAGCCCGATGGCCCCACGAACACGACAAACTCGCCATCGTCAATGTTCAGCGAGAGTTTGTCGACGGCGGACTCATTGGCCCCGTCGTACACCTTTGTCACCTGATCCAGCGTTACCCCTGCCACAAATCCCCTTCCTCGGGCGCCCAAGATCACGCTCCGTACTGCTTGCCACAGTTAATCGTTAAAGCATAGGATCGTCCAGAATGGCCACAAAGCCAAACCAGTAAAACTGGTGTCAATCGCAAAACTGCGGTGGACATTTCCGAGGAGGGAAATACATGTCGAACAGCTATCCGTCACCCAGTGCGTGGCAGAAGCACGTCGAGAGGCGAACCGTTCTGAAATACGGCGCCGCCGCCGGTGCCTTCGCAGTCGGGGGCACCGCACTGGCCGCCTGCGGCAGCGACAGCGCCATTGACATCGGAAGTGCCAGCGGCGAGCTGCGCATTGGTTCCAACCTGTCCGATGAGAACCCAAAGGCCGGTCTCCAGGCCGTGGCCGACGCGTTCCCCAACAAAGACGTGTCGATCACCATCAACACCACGGACCACAACACCTTCCAGGAGAACATCAACACGATCCTTCAGGGCAAGGAAGACGACGTCCTCACCTGGTTCGCCGGTTTCCGCAACAAGTTCTTCGCCGACCAGGGCCTGCTCGAGCCGATCACCGACGTGTGGGACAACATCACCGGCCTCGGCGAAGGCTTCAAGGCTGCCTCCACCGGCACCGACGGCGAGCAATACTTCGTTCCGACCAGCTACTACACGTGGGCGGTCAACTACTCCAAGAATCTGTTCGCCGAGAACGGCTACAGCGAGCCCGGCAACATTGATGAGCTCATGGGTCTCGCCGAGGACATGATGAGCGACGGTGTTACCCCCTTCGTCATGGCCAACGACGGCAAGTGGCCAATCATGGGCACGTTCGATGTGCTCAACATGCGCATGAACGGCTACGACTTCCACATCGACCTCATGGGTGGACGTGAGAAGTGGACCGATGATCGCGTCCGCGACGTGTTCACCCAGTGGGCTGATCTGCTTCCCTTCCACATGACCGGCGCCAACGGTCGTACGTGGCAGGAAGGTGCACAAGCGCTGCAGGACGGCCAGGCAGGCATGTACCTGCTGGGCACGTTCGCAGCCAGCCACAGCGACGAGCTCGCCGCCGACATGGACTTCTTCAACTTCCCGGAGATCAAGTCCGACGTTGGTGCCGGCGCACTCGACGCTCCGATCGACGGCTTCCAGCTCATCTCGGATCCGAACAATGCAGCTGCCGCGAAGGAATTCCTCCTTCACCTGTCGACGTCATTGTCCCAGGACGCCTACCTGTCCGAGGATCCCTCGGTTGTCGCCTCCAGTTCGGAAGCGGACACCAGCGGCTACAACGACTTGCAGAAGAAGTCGGCTGAACTCGCCAACAACGCAACGGGAATCTCACAGTTCCTCGACCGTGACACGATTCCGGACTTCGCCGGCAAGTGTGGCGACATGTTTGCCGAGTTCATCGAGGATCAGAGCAAGGTCGAGTCGCAACTGACCGACCTGCAAGAGCAGTGGGACGCCATCTCGGCCGACTTCGCCTGATTCTTCACCATGGCAACAGTGGATACCTCGGATCCATCGTCGCCAGACATTGGTGAGAGTACGACTGCGGCGGCGCCCGCAACCGGGCGCCGC
>JABDJC010000108.1 GCA_013003395.1 Acidimicrobiia bacterium | reverse complement strand
TCAGTGTGGCGCCTCTGATATTTCTCTAGTACGGTTCAGAAATCTTACGGGTCGTTCGTGAAGCCCTCACGGAGCTCACAAGACAGTTGGAGGATAGCGTTCTGGAGTCCACCGAGCACCCATCACCGCCGCATTCGGAATCATCACACGTGGCTCATGAACGTGTTCATGAGCACGAGGGCCACGATCATCACGATCCCGACCACACCTCCGACCACCACGCGCACAGCGAGCACGGCCACGATGACCACTCACACGGCGACCACGATCACGAGCATGCGTCAGGCCTCTGGGGCCGCATCAAATCGATGTATGTGCCGCACAGTCACGACGCGGCCGACTCGATAGACACGGCACTCGAATCGTCGGCCAAGGGGATTCGAGCCGTCAAGATCTCGCTGGTCGCCTTGTTGGCCACCGCACTCCTCCAGGTTGTGGTGGTGCTTCTGACCGGCTCGGTCGCCCTACTGGCCGACACGATTCACAACTTCTCTGATGCGCTGACGTCGATTCCGCTCTGGATTGCGTTTGTGCTGGGTCGTCGCGCTGCGACGCGCTCGTTCACCTACGGCTTCCGCCGCGCTGAGGACCTCGCTGGTCTGTTCATCGTTGCGATGATTGCTCTGTCAGCGGTGCTGGCGGCGCGAGAGTCCATCGATCGGCTGTTCAACCCCCAGGAAGTCGACCGTCTCGGTCTTGTCGCGGCGGCGGCAATCATCGGTTTCATCGGCAACGAAATCGTTGCCGTGTATCGCATCAGAGTGGGGCGCGAAATCGGCTCCGCTGCGCTGATTGCCGACGGCTACCACGCCAGAACCGACGGTTTGACCTCCCTCGCAGTGCTGTTCGGAGCCATCGGGGTGTCGCTTGGTTTCCCGGCGGCCGATCCAATAGTGGGGCTCCTGATCACCGTTGCCATTCTCTTCATCCTGCGCGATGCCACGAAGCAGGTCCTTCGGCGGCTGATGGATGGAGTCGAGCCGGCAACGGTGTCTGTGGTCGAAGAACGCAGCGCAGCGGTGGCCGGCGTTCTGTCTGTCGACAACATTCGCGTACGCTGGGTCGGACATCGGTTGGACGCGAGCTTGCAGGTTGTCGTCGACGAGAGCCTCTCGGTGCTCGAGGGCCACGATATTGCGCTGGAGGTGCGAAAGGTGTTGACGAGTGCCATGCCGAATCTCGACCACCTCGTCGTGCACGTCGAACCCGATGGTTCTGGGCGACACAGCGACTTCACCACCTCACACGACGAGCTGACCGAAGAGTGGCACCGTCCGTCGTGACGAGCTCCGCCCCGACATCGCGTTTGACCCGCCAAGGGGCCGACGCGACTACTGCGGGTGCGCTGCTCAACATCCAAGACCTCAGAGTGCGGTTCGAGTTGCCCGACCGGACCGTGTATGCCGCCAACGGAGTCGACCTCGAGGTCCGCTCGGGCGAGGTGTTTGCCATCGTCGGCGAGTCCGGATCTGGAAAGAGCGTTTCGATGCTCAGCGTCATGGGACTTGTTCCGACTCCCCCAGGGGTGGTGACGGGATCCATCCGCTTCCAGGGTCAGGAGCTGATGGAACTCAACCGAGCGGAAATGAAGAAGATCCGAGGCTCCGACATCGGCATGATCTTTCAAGACCCCATGTCGTCTCTCAACCCGGTTCACCCTGTGGGCCGCCAGATAGCCGAGGCACTTCGCATCCACCGCGATGTCAGCCGCTCTGAGGCCAATCAACGTGCCGTCGATCTGCTCGACCGGGTCGGTATTCCCAATGCCCAAGGCAGGGTGAAGGACTTCCCGCACGAGTTTTCTGGCGGTATGCGACAGCGGGTGATGATCGCCATCGCTCTCGCCTGCAGCCCCAAGTTGCTGATCGCGGACGAGCCAACGACGGCACTCGATGTCACGGTGCAGCGCCAGATCGTGGCACTGGTCAAGGAACTTCAAGCCGACTTGGGCATGGCAGTCGTCTGGATCACGCACGACCTAGGTGTCGTCGCAGAGATCGCCGACCGGGTGGCTGTCATGTACGGCGGCCGGATCATGGAAACCGGTGAGTCTCGTGACGTGTATGGGCACGCCAGCCACCCATACACCAGCGGATTGCTTCGTTCGATCCCGCGGATCGACACGCCAACCAGAACGCTGCTGCCGGAGATCCCCGGAACGCCGGCGCCGATCCTGGAACCTCTGGCGTCGTGCCCCTTCCACTCGAGGTGCCCGATGAGTGCAGAGAATTGCTCCGAGTTGCTGCCTGCCCTCGAGGAAACGGCGCAGACCGACCACTTGTCGGCGTGCCTGCACCTGGCTGAGATCGGTGACGTGAGCCAATTGTGGCCCATCGAACTGGCTGATACTGCCGACGTGCGCCCTGATGGCGACGATGTCGTCGTCGCGGTTGAGGGCCTGAAAGTGCACTTCCCTGTCCATCGCGGTGGCCGCAAACGTCGCAAGACGGTCGTACGTGCACTCGACGGGATCGACATGACGGTCCATCGCGGCATGACCATGGG
>JABDJC010000074.1 GCA_013003395.1 Acidimicrobiia bacterium | reverse complement strand
TGCGTTCCGCGAGTGTGTCCGTCGATGTCGGCGTCCCTGTCGTAGACATCGTGGGAACCGGCGGGGACGGTGCCGGAACGTTCAACATATCGACAACGGCAGCCTTTGTTGCCGCAGGCGCCGGCGTAAAGATCGCCAAGCACGGGAATCGCGCCGCGTCGTCACCCACAGGCTCCGCCGACCTGTTGGAACAGCTCGGGTTCGACCTCGAGCTCTCTCCCGACGCCACGGCGCAAATGGTGCGAGAGACCAACTTCGGCTTTTTCTTTGCCCCCAGGTACCACCCGGCCATGCGCTTCGCTGTCCCAGTGCGCAGAGAGCTCAAGGTTCGGACGGTCTTCAACTTCCTCGGTCCGTTGTGCAATCCGGCTTCCGCCGAGCGGTACGCCATCGGGGTCTCCGATCCGCAGATGGCAGAACGAATGATCCATGTGCTTGCCAATCTCGGCGCCGAGGCCGCCTTCGTCTATCACGGTGAGGATGGTTTGGATGAGTTGACCACAACCGGACGCTCGTTCATTCACCGCCTCCGCGATGGTGAGATCACGAAAGCCGAGTTCTTGCCGTCCGACTTTGGCGTAGCACGCGCCGCGCCGGCCGACCTGGCTGGAGGCGACGTTGCTCGCAACGAGGCGATCACCCGCGACGTGCTGGCCGGCGCAAAGGGGCCCGCACGGGACATCACGTTGGTCAATGCTGCTGCCGCCATCGTGGTGGCAGGACTTGCAGACGGCTTCGCGGAGGGCATAGAGCTGGCGAGAGCCGCAGTCGACTCTGGGGATGCCCAAGCCGCTTTGGATCGGTCCGCAGCGTTGAGCGCCGAACTTGCGTCCGCAGACGCCGACCAGTGACCGGAGTCACAAAGGTGAACGGTTGATGAACAAGCCCGTCCTCGGGTTCTCACAGCAACCGGAGTGGGCTATGTTCACCCTCATGCAACGACTCATCCCCCTCCTGGCGTTCGCGCTCGTCATCGGTGCCTGTGCCAGCACCCCGACACAGAGCGCTCCTGATGCCGGTGGAGGAGTGGCGACGACGCAGGCATCGGATTCCGCAACGTCCGATCCGAGCACCACCTCGGGCGCCGAACCATCTTCTGCGCCAACGACCACCGCTGACGGCGCTCCCGCAGCGACGAGCACCGACTTCGAGGGCGCACCCGCACCTGACTTCCGCCTGGCGCTTGCCGACGGCTCCGACTTTGTGCTCAGCGACGAAGCCAAGCCGGTGTACATGATCTTCTGGGCAGAGTGGTGACCGTCCTGTCGACGGGAGTTGCCCGTCGTCGATCAGATCGCAAAGGACTACGAGGGCGAAGTGACGTTTTTGGCTGTTGCAGGCAAGTCGTCGTTCGAGCGGTCCCTGTCAGCGGCTGAGTCGCTGTTCACCGATCGGCTCAGCTGGGGTTACGACGACTCCGTATGGGAGCTGTACGGCAATCCCTATCAGCCGTACACCGTGCTGATCACCGCTGACGACAAGATCGTCACCGAGTACTACGGCACGCCTGGTGGCGAAGAGGGAATTCGCGACCAGCTCGATGCGCTGCTGGCGCTCCACGGCTGAGTCCGTCGACTGGGGGATTCAGCCGCCCGGTCGCTGCTGAACCTCACCGGTGGTCACTGATTCCACAGAACCCCCGACAAGCATCGTATCGAGCGTGCCCGCGAGGAGCGGATAGTTCAACGGCCCGTTGACCTTGGCGACGATGACGCCCTCGCGATCGATGAAGAACGTCTCAGGGAGACCCAACACTCCGAAGTCGAGCGCGATTCGCGATTCGCTGTCCACGACATAGTTGAAGGCGTCGCTGCGGCCGAGCGTGTCCAGAAAGCTCGCTGCATTTTCCGGCGTGTCCTGGTAGTTGACGCCGACGAAGCGAACACCGGTGTACACGTCCGCTCCTCGGATCAAGGCGTCGTGCTCGAGTCGACAAGACAAACACCACGACGCCCAGAAGTTCACCACGACGAGGTCGCCGCGGTAGTCGGTCAGCGACATCGAGCCTTCCTTCTCCATGAACTCGATCGGCTGATCTGTCGCGTTTGTTCCGATGAGTGGGGAAGCAACGAGACTCGGGTCCAGCCCGAACCTACTCACGAACACGACGAGGAGGACCACGAGGGCGGCGCCGACCAGAGCGAGCATTACGGTGATGCCGCGGCGCTGCTTCAAGACTCCGCCCGAGCTCGGTCCAGGAGGGCAGTCGCCTCGGAGAGGATTTCAGCCGGCACCGCATCGAAACTCAACAACGTCTCTAGCGGTTCGATTGCACCTGCGGGGTCGGACAGTCCGAAGAGTCTGATGTTTCCCAGGTACCAATGGGCTTGCGCAAAACTCGGTTCGGCGTCGATCGACCGGACCACGTAGCGTTCTGCAACGTCCGGCTCTCCGGCGAGATAGGTGATCCAACCGACGTTCGCCAAGACCTCATAGTTGGCGTTGTCCTGCTCCAACACGACCAGGTAGTGGTCGAAGGCCGCATCGAAGTCACCGGCTTCGAAATAGCGCCGGGCCAGCGCAATCCGCATCGGGGCGATCTCAGGGTTCTCGGCGACTACTGCTTCCATCTCTTCGTTGGTCACCTGCGACAGATCCACGCCGCCGGCCACTACGTCTTGGCTGATGCCGCCGGTCACGAGTTCCCCCGGGCCGCGTTCAGTCACCGATTGAGCGACACCCCAGGCGAGCACGGCGAAACCGATCACGACGATGAGGGTGCCGACGACCGCCCGTGACTGTGACCGGGCCTCAGGGACTCGCTCGACGTTGCTCAACAACTCGAGTTCGCCCTCGAGCCTCCGCCTCTCGGCGGTGTACCTGGCGCGCAGCTCGTCGGCAACGGTGGCGTCGATCTCGCCAACCTCGACCTGCGTGGAGAGTTCTTCGAGGTCTCGGTCCACTTGCGCAATGGCGTCCCTGACCTGGGCGGATTGCCGATCGACTGGTGCGGTCATGTTGACTCGACCCGACTGGGAACGGATGCCGACGGAAGGTCACGATCGTCGGTGGTATCAGAACGTCGTCGGAGGCCGGCGACGGCTACGGCTCCTGCAACGAGGCCTGCGATGGGGAGCGCCCACAACGCCAACCCAATTCCGCTTGCGGGAGGACTCAGCAGAACCCACTCACCGTATCGAGCAACGAACTCACCGGTGATGGCCTCGTCGCCAGCGCCTTCGTCGACTCGCTCGCGGATGATCGCCTGAAGATCGCGAGCTACCTGAGACGTCGATTCGGCGATCGAGACGCCTTCGCAGAACGGGCATCGCAGCGACGAGGCGATGTCATCGGCTCGTTGCTCCGCCGACCTGGTGTCTGGCTGATCGAAGGCGAGGCCGCCGACGATGATGGCGATGGCCATGAGTGCAACTGCCCAGCGGACCACAGAACCAAGTCGGCTACGCATCGACGGACGCTGTCTGAGACCGTGTTCGTTCACGTTTGAGGCCGACGACCGACCAACCGCCTCCGAGGCCGATCAGCAACCCCCCGGACCACACCATCCAGATGAGCGGGAATCGGTAAGCGTCGATCACGACGTCGTCACCAGGGCTGCGAGCGAGGGAAAGATAGAGATCTTCGGTGAATCCGCTACGTACGTCGGGGGTACCAATCGCCTGACCCTGACCGAAGTACTGATGGACCCGAGGCTCCATGACGGCGAACTCGTCACCGCCCCTGGTCACCTCGATCCGTGCTCCGATGACGTTGCGGTTGGGTTCCTCCCGCAGGAAGGGCGAGACGTACGTGAGTTCATATCCGGCGAAGGTCACGGTTTCGCCGGTTCCGATCGTCACCTCGGCGCGCATCGCCAACGCAGAGGAGGTGGCGATGCCGATAGCGAGAATCGCCACGCCGATGTGTGCGACCTGACCACCCCAGTAGCCCGGTTCACGGACAAAGAGCTTCGCAATCGCCGACCGCCAGGAGTCCCCATTCCTCACCAACGCGGCGCTTTGTCCGGCGAAGTGTTTGATGATCACCGAGATGACGAAGGAACCCAGCACGACGGAGACAACGACGGACCAGCTTCTGACGCCGATGGCGACGGCCCCAGCGCCGATGGCCAGCGCCACGACCACCGGCGTGGCGATCCGCGACCAGACAACGGTCGGGTTGGCGGATCGGTAGGGCGTGATGGGTCCGATGCCCATGACGAGCAACAGTGCGAAAGAAAGCGGAATTGACGCCCGGTCGAAGAATGGGCGCCCAACCGACACTTGCCCTCCACCGAACGCCTCGACCAGCAACGGATACATCGTGCCCAACAGCACGGTGAAGGCGAACAACGTCAAGAGGAGATTGTTCGCCAGGAACGAACCTTCACGACTGGCCAACGAGTCCAGTCGAGGCGATGAGGCCACGAGTTGTATGCGCGTCGCAAACAGTCCGAGGGCGCCGACCATCGAGACGAACAGGAAAGCGAGCAGTGCGGGGCCGACCGAAGACTGGCTGAAGCTGTGCACCGACAGAATCACGCCAGAGCGGGTGAGGAAGGTCCCGAGGATCGTCAATCCGAACGTGGCGATGATCAGGACAAAGTTCCACGCCTGGAGCATCCCTCTACGGCGTTGCACGATGGCCGAATGAATGAAGGCCGTTGCCGTCAGCCAAGGTAGGAAGGCAGCGTTCTCGACAGGGTCCCACGCCCAATATCCGCCCCAACCCAACACCTCGTACGACCACCAACCGCCGAGAACGATGCCGATCGTCAGAAAGGACCAGGCAATGACGGTCCAACGGTGGGTGCGGTCGAGCCAGACGCTTCCGGGCTGACCGAGCGCCAACGCCGAGATTGCGAACGCGAACGGCACCGACAGTCCGACGTATCCGACATACAGGAGCGGAGGATGGACCGCCATCAGGATGTGGTTCTGCAGCAATGGATTGGCCCCAACGCCGTCGAGAGGCGCCACAGACGACCCGATGGGGATGGCCGACGTCGCAGTGCAGATGCCGTTGGCGACTTGGGTACACAGCGCAAAGGGGTCGGCAACCGTGGCCATGAGTCCAAAGAAGAACACGGCCGTTGCTCCGAGGACCGAGAGCGCACCGGCTCCCAGCGCGTCGCTCGGTGTCACCTGACGCCAGACGGCGAACGTGAATCCTGCGAGCACTAAGCCCCACAGCGCAATGCTTCCTTCGAGTGCTGCCCATCCCGAGGCCAAGGTGAAGACAAGCGGCGTCGAGAGCGAGTTGTTACCTGCGATGTACGCGATCGAGAAGTTGTGCGTGACGAGCGCGAACTCCAACGCCAGGAACGCCACGATGGCCCCACCGAGGAGACCCAGGACGGGGCCTCGCAACGTGGCCACCAGCATCGACTCATGGGAGCGCGCAACGCGGTAGCCCTGAACGGCGAGAACGAGTGCAGACACCAGCCCGACAAGAATGCCGAAGTACCCGATCAGGGCAGTCACGACGAAGTCACCGCTCCATCGGGTGTCTCGTAAACGCCATCTTCCGTCCTGTACTGCTCGTCGTGTTTCACGAGCATCGTGTCCGAGTGAAATGCCGTGCCGTCCCAAACGCCCTCGACAACGACGCCGATGCCCTCCTGGAACAACTCCTGCGGTGCCCCCGTGTGGAACACCTGCACGAGCTGTTTGCCATCGCCCACGAAGAAGGTCACTCCTTCGGCCGTGGTCGCAATCGAACCGGCCTCTACCTGTCCGCCGAGCCTGAAACGCTGGTTGGGGTCATCTATGGCGCCGTCGAGAACTTCTTCTGGGGTGTGGAAGAAGACCAGGTTGTCGCTCAACGCGAACAGAAGACCGGCCAAGATCACGACGAGCAGGCCGGCGGGGATGACGAAGCGCAGGTACCGCTTCACCGGAGCTCCTCGAGCTCAGCTTTCCGCGCTCTGAGCCGTCTGGTGACGAGGTAGACGTATCCCACGAGACTTGCGTACGTGAGCCCGTAGCCGAAACCAACCCATCCCCAATCAGTCATGGATTTCGACCTTCAAGTTCGGGCGGCCGACGGCGTCACCAGCCACAACTGCGTTCGAGTTGTGGGCGGCGTCGATAGCCTCGTCGACTCTCGCCAACTCGATGCGCACGGCCATCAGGGCAACGTAGGCAACGGTGAAAGCGGCGACGCCCATCATCAGCGCGGCGAACAACGGGGGGTCGATCTGAGGACTGGCATCAGGTCGGATGATCGTCGCCGGTTGATGGAGGCTCCTCCACCACTCGACCGAGAAGTGGACGATGGGAATCTGCACAGCAGCGAGGATTCCGAACACCGCACTGCGCTTCGCCCTGACGATCGGATCGGTCATGGTCTTACGGAGGGCCAGGTAGCCGAGGTATACGAAGAACATGACGGCAGTGAGGATGAGGCGTGCATCCCACGTCCACCAAACGCCCCAGATCGGCTTCGCCCAGATCATGCCCAACGCGATGGTCAGGCCGGTGAAATAGACGCCGATCTCGGCAGACGACACGGCGATCCTGTCCCACCGCAGCTTGCGAGTGAACAGAAAGGCAACGCTTGCCGTCAACGTCACGAGAAACGACAGATACGCTAACCACGCTCCAGGCACGTGGACATACATCAGTCGACCCACGTCGCCCTGGACCGCATCTGCAGGGACGAGGAGTCCAGCTGCGAGCGCGGTCACCATCGTTCCGATGGCTGCGATCTGCAGGTATGTCCTCGTCATTGCGCCTCCTGGAGCGGGCGAGCGGTCAGAATCCCGGCGATTGCGAGTGTGAGCATCACGATCAGCATCACCAGGAGCCAGCCAAGGATACTGCGACCCAACCGCAACGCCTCCATCGACTGAGTCGCCCCGAGCAACAGCGGTACCGACAGTGGAGCGACCAAGAGTGGGACCAACGCCGTGGCTCCGCCGAGGCTCTCGACGATATGCGCCGCGAGCGTGCCCAATAGCGCCAACCCGGCAGCGGCAATGGGGAGAATCAGCAACAACCAGGGCCACCCGGTCAGCGAAGAGTCGTAGAGCGCGATGGACACGACGCCCAGCACCAACTCGAAACCGAGAAGCAACAGCGCGTTGGCGGTGGCTTGCCCGACGAACCTTGCTGCAGGATCCAACCCCGAGAGCGCCAGGAAGTCTCGCTGGGCCTGGTTGTCTGCTCCGCTGCGGCGCATGGCCACGAGCACACCGAACAACAGCACCACCACCCAGTAGATGCCCGGTCCCAGCGACCGCAGCAGCGGGATGTCGGTGCCGACGGCGAGCGGTATCAGTAGCAGGGCGATCGCGCCGAATGGGATGGTGACCCAGAGCACTTCTCCGGTGCGCAGCTCACGTCGCAGGTCGCGCCTGAGGATCTCGATGGCCTGACGCGGGATGCTGGTCATGACACGAGGGTCCCGCCGGAGAGTTCCACCGTGCGGTTGGTCATTTCGTGTACCCGTTCCCGGTCGTGCGACGCAATGACGACACCTCCCGCTCGCTCGGTCACCTGCAGCGCCATCTCGTTGACGAGGGCTGCCGCATCGGCATCGAGAGCCGAGTGCGGCTCGTCGAGCAACAGCAACGTCGGTGGACTGAGCAGCACACGGGCGAACTCGGCGCGACGGCGCATGCCGTGACTGCACTGGGCTGCCCTTCGCTCTGCCGCTCCATCGAGGCCAACCGCTGCCAGGGCTCGCATTGCCTCCTGGGAGGTTTTCCCACTCAGGCGAGCGGCGAAATCGGTGTTCTCGAACAACGTCATTTCCGGGTACAAGGCAGGTTCGTGGCCGACATAGCCGATGTGGCTCCTGACGTTGATTCGCGCTGCCTGAGCAAGGTCGGCGCCGAGAACCTGCGCTGATCCACCTGTTGGTTTGAGCAGCGTGGCGATCAAGCGCAGCAAGGTGGTCTTGCCGGAGCCATTGGGTCCGAAGAGCGCCACTGATTCTCCGGGAGCAAGCGTGAAGCTGGCGTTGCGGAGAATCTGCGTGGTACCGAGCCTCAGCGAAACGTCGTCGAACTCGACGAGAGTGGTCGTCACGTCGGCGAGTGTACGGTGGACTCGCTTCGCTCGTCAGATCGAGTTCGAAGCAGCCACACGATGGCGGCGATCGACGCGGCCAGCCCTACCCAGTACCAGGCGACAGGTCCGCCGCCCAACGATGGGCGGAGCGGTTCGGTGAGCAGGCGAATTCCCGCCGCCAACCCGAGAACCGACGAAGCGATGACCCCAGGGGGCAATCGAGACCCCCTTGCCTTGTAGACCACGAGCGCTATTGCCGCCACTCCAAGGAGAATCGACGCGTACAGCTCCACCGGGTGCCGACCCACGGAACTCCCGCTCTGGAACATCGCCCAGGGCAGTTCAGTGGTCGTTCCCAGGCATCCCTCTCTGATGAGGCACGATGCGTGCCATCCGCTCAGCCCGGCCAAGGCAGCTGGTGCGATGGCGTCAGCCAACGCGAGGACGTTGTCGCGAGTCATCCATGCCAGCGTTGCGAGTGCCGCCACCGTCGCCGGCCCGGTCGCCACCCCTGAACGAATGATCAACAGGTCTGCCGGAGCCGTGAGGGGGTTGCCTCCAGAGGCGACAACGGCCCAGAACCGTCCGACAAAGACCCCGACCACGGCCGCGGTCACGGCGATGTCCCACAACCCCCGGTCACAGATGACGGCCGCGTTGCCGCGTGGTGCCTCCAGGTAGATGAACAGCCAAACGGTGGCGACGGCCACGAACGCTGCGCCGAGCAGGGTGAACTCCATCAGCGGGTCCGCTCGAGAAGCTCGTCGATCTGGAGGGCAAGAGTGCGTTCGTCGATCACGCCTGGTTGGAAGTAGGACAGGTCACCACCGGGCTCGAAGAAGAACGTGAGGGGGACGCCGCGCGTGCCGCCGAGCGCGATCGGGATGTCACCGGACGGATCGAAGAAGTGTTCGATCTCGCCGCCTGCTGTCGTCGTTCCAAACTCTGCGATGAAGCCACGAGCGCCCGA
>JABDJC010000064.1 GCA_013003395.1 Acidimicrobiia bacterium | reverse complement strand
CCGATGTACCTGTCAGGAGCTCCGCTGCACACCATCACCGTCTCGCTGCTCAACGCCCTCATGGAAGCAATGCCAGGCGTGCTCGCGGTTGGAGAGCAAGGCGGAGACGTGCAGGTGAGCTTCTCGGCCGGCATCAACAAGGAGAACCTGGCGGAGACGCTCGGCACCGGTGTGGTTCCAACGACGATCTGCTCGGACCTGCTCAAGCCCGGTGGATATGGCCGGCTCGCTCCGATGCTCAAGCGCCTCACCGAGGAGATGACCGAAGCCGGATGTAGGGACTTGCCTGCCTGGCGAGCCCACCGTCACCAGCTTGCGGTGCAGGCCGGACATCGAGACGCAGTCGCGGCGCACGTCGATGCAATGGTCAACGGCGACGAGAACGAGCTCTACAGCCTGGCCGGCAACGAGAAGCTGCCCAGAGAAGTGGACCATGTCCTCGAGATGTGGGGATGCGTGGCGTGCAACTTGTGTGTGACCGTATGTCCCAACGACGCATTCTTCCGACTTCCCACACCCGAGGACTCGGGGATCGACGGACGACAGCAGTACTTCGTCCTCATGGAATTGTGCAACGAGTGCGGGAACTGCATGACGTTCTGTCCAGAAGAGGGCGATCCTGCCCAGATCAAACCCCGTCTGTACATCGACGAGAACCGCTTCGCCACCATGCCTGGCCAAGGGTTCCTACTCACGAGCGAAAACGGCGGGATCGCCGTCACCGCCAGGGAGGGCTGGGAGGCGGAGGTCCCCCGACTCCACGAGATGTTGAACGCTTCAGAGGGGTTGCCCCTCGATGCGAGCACCGTCTGACCGGACCCACCTGAGGACACGCGCCAGACGACGTTAGGCTCGACTTGTATGACTGATCTTGGACTCGAAACCCACGTTGTGGATGAAGACGCGTACCGCAGGACCGTTGAACGGTTTCGCGAGCGGAGCATCCAGCTGCCCACATTCGCGCAGCTCGCCGACCCGAACAGCTCGATCAGCGACGGTGCACGGAGCCGGCTGACTGGCGTCGACCGCAACGCTCCTGACCCCAACAATCTCTGGCGCGTGCACTGGTACAACGACCACAAGGGCGGCACCGTGTCCGTGCCGGACTACATCGAGCTACCAACCTCACTCACCGGCGTCGAAGCGCGGATCCTCGTTGCCCTCGGAAACCGTTTCCCGATGATCGGCGCCCACAAGGTGCTGGCCGCGTACTCATGCCTGGCCCCGAGGATTGTCACCGGCCAGTTCGATCCGACCACGCATCGCGCCATCTGGCCGTCAACGGGAAACTACGCCAGAGGCGGCGTTGCGATCTCGCGCATCATGGGCTGTCGCGGGGTCGCGGTCCTCCCAGAAGGCATGTCGCAGGAGCGCTTCGACTGGCTCGACGAATGGATTGCCGGACCGGAGGACGTCATCAGAACGACCGGCACCGAGAGCAACGTCAAAGAGATCTACGACGCTTGCGCCGTCCTTCGCCAGGACCCGCAGAACGTGATCCTCAACCAGTTCTCCGAGTTTGGAAACCACTTGGGTCACTATGCGGTCACGGGCCCCGCGCTCGGCCACATCGTCGAACATGCTGCGCCTGGCGCCAACGCAGCCGCGGCTTTCATCTCGGCCTCGGGATCAGCGGGGACGCTCGGAGCCGGCGACTACCTCAAGGACAGCGGCGGCACGAAGATCGTCGCCGTCGAAGCCCTCGAGTGTCCGACGATGCTCTACAACGGGTATGGCGAACACAACATTCAGGGGATCGGCGACAAGCACATTCCCTACATCCACAACGTCACCAACACTGACGCCGTCGTAGCGATCTCCGACCGCTCGACCGACCACTTGGGAGTGCTGTTCAACACGGAAGTCGGACGTCGCTACCTCATCGACCGTCGTGGTGTCGACGCCGACCTCGTCGACATGTTGGGCAACATGGGCTTTTCGTCCATCTGCAACATGCTCGCCGCCATCAAGATGGCGAAACACAACAACTGGGGTCACGAAGACATCATCGTGACCGTCGCAACCGATGGCTACGAGCTGTACCTGTCCGAACACGAGAAGATTCTCGCCAGGGACTTCGCCAACGGCTTCGGTGAGGTCGATGCCGCTGAGGTGTTTGCCGAGCACCTCGCCTCGGTCGACACCGACCACATGCGCGAACTCGGGGTCGAGGAGCGTAATCGAATCTTCAATCTGGGCTACTACACCTGGGTCGAGCAGCAAGGCGTCTCCGTAGACGACTTCGACGCCAGACGTGACCAGTCGTTCTGGGACGGATTGCGACCTCTGACCGACACCTGGGACGAGCTCATCACCGAGTTCAACGGACACACCGGCACGGCGTGAACCTCGACAATCCCTTCATTCGGTACCGGCACCTCCTCGGCTCGTATCGAAATGCCATCGAACGCGGAACGTCGGACGGTGAGTTCGTCGACCTCGTGCAGCGACTCGACGACGCCGTGGCGAAGGTCGAGGGACACGGATTCGCAATAACGCCGTTCGAGGCCTCGGCCGAGCTTGGGGCCCAACTGGGCTTGGCGACCGACCTGTGGGTCAAGGACGACACCGGAAACGTCGGCCAGAGCCACAAGGCGCGACATCTGTTTGGTCTGGCGCTCCACCTCGAGGTCGACCAGGTCGGCGACGACGTTCCGCTTGCGATTGCCTCATGCGGCAACGCCGCGCTCGCCGCAGGCGTCGTTGCCAACGCCGTCGGACGGGGTCTCGATGTGTTCGTACCGACATGGGCGGACGCGGAGATACTCGATCGACTCGCCGGACTCGGGGCACGAATTCATCCAAGTGAACGGCGAGCCTCAGAGGAAGGCGATCCCGCCTATCTCCGGTTCAAGGAGGCAGTCGGAGCTGGCGCCTATCCGTTCAGTGTTCAGGGGACCGACGCGCCGCAAACCCTCGATGGCGGCAAGACGATGGGCTGGGAGATCGGCGAGCAGCTGAGCCAAGCGTCCGCCGAGTTGGATCAAGTATTCATCCAGGTCGGCGGTGGCGCGCTCGCGTCATCGACGATGGCCGGCATCGCGGATGCGCGTGACGAAGGCTGGATCGATCAGGTGCCTGCACTGTTTCCGGTCCAAGCCGAGGCATGTGCACCTCTTGCGCGAGCGTGGCGAGAACTGGTGGCAGACACCGCCGGCCTCTCGCACGATGAAATTCTGGACCGGGCTCGCGCCGGCGGCTACATGCGGCCGTGGGACGAGCCTCACAGTGCCGCGACCGGCATCCTCGACGACATCACCTACGACTGGCTCACCATCGTCGACGCGCTGCTGCGTTTCGGTGGCGAACCCGTGGTGGCGTCAGAGGAGTCAATCGTGAAAGCTCATGAGCTCGCCAGGTCAACCGGAGCCACCGTGAGTCCGACCGGATCAGCCGGGCTGGCCGGTCTGCTCACTCACTTGGCCGACGGCGCCGCTTCATCGGGGGCCGATCGCATCGCCGTGTTGTTCACCGGCCAGAACTGATCGAGCCTCAGTGCCTTGGACGCGCTGGTGCCCGGCCAGAGGCCGGGCACCAATCGTCTTCTACACGTCCAGCTGTCTCAGCTGTCGAGATTGACCACCGAGATGCGATCTTGTGGGCCAGGTTCGATCGGCGAGAACTCACCGAAGTACTTGACCAACGCATCGAGGTCGACCTCACCGCCAAGGCGGTCGGTTCCTTCAACCAGCACGGAGAAGTTGTCTCCGCCATCTGACAGGAAGCTGTTCACCGTGATTCGGTATTCAGCATCAGGGTCAACCAGCTCGCCGTTGAGCATGATCGTGTCGGCAAGGACCTTGTCCTCGTCCGGCAACGACGCATCCCAGGTGTAGCTGAAGCCTTCGGAGACCAAGAGAATCCGAGGATTCGTCTGGCCAACCCACTGCATCGTGAGCAGCTCGTGGATTTGGGCTCCGGTCAATGTCATCGTGACCAGGCTGTTACCGAATGGCTGAACGCTGAATGCCTCACCAAACGTGACCTCACCTTCAGCTTCTTCGCCTGAGGGAGCGAAGTCGAGATCATCGCGAATTCCCCCAGGATTCATGAAGGCAATCTGTGCCTCTCCGAATCCTGGATCGGCCGTTGCCCACAGCTGGGCATCGGCGATGACGTTGCCGAGGGCGTTGTCACCAGCGTCGTTCGGTTCGTCGAGGATGTCGGCCGTGATCGTTCCGATCACTGCGTTCGCCAGCGGAGCTGACAGCTCGTCGTACTTGTCGATGAGCGCAGTGACGATCGGGTCCGGCGTGACGCCGTCCTGAAGGTTGCCGACGTTCTCGATGTGCTGGATGGTCATGTCGCGAGTCTCGCGATCGAGCGTCACGTCGATGTCGGTGAACAGACGTCCACGGTTGTCGGCCATGGTCACCCAGATACCGTTGATCTCACAGACGAACTCATCGTTGGTATGACCAGCAATGACCAGGTCTACGGCACTGTCCAGCTGTTCGGTGATCTCTGCGATCGGACCCGTGAGTCCGGTTCCACAGTCGTTCTGTCCTCCGTCAGACGAACCGCCTTCGTGCAGGAGCACGACGATCGACTCGACGCCACGACGCTGCAGCTTCGGAACCAGGTCGTTGACGGTGCGTGCCTCGTCAGCGAAGGCGAGACCTTCGACGCCTGACGGAGTCACGATGGTCGGGGTTCCTTCAAGCGTCATTCCGATGAATGCGACTGGAACGCCGTCGTAACGACGGATCGAGACACCTGGGAAGATGGTCCGACCAGTGTCCAGATCACGCACGTTTGCAGCGAGGAACTGGAAATCTGCGCCGGCGAACGGATCGCCGTCGAGATCGCCATCGACTGGGTGGCTCCCGCCGTGCTGCATACGGAGCAGCTCGTCTGGTCCTTCATCGAACTCGTGGTTGCCGACAGCGTTGATGTCGAGACCGATGAGGTTCATTGCCTCGATGGTCGGCTCGTCGTGGAACAACGCTGAGATCAGCGGTGAAGCTCCAATGAGGTCACCGGCTGAAACGAAGATCGAATGACCTTCAGCGGCAGCTTCACGAGTCGCAATGTTGGTCGACAGATAGTCTGCCCGGCCGGTTCCGCCGAACGAACTCGACGTCGTCGCGATGTTTCCGTGGAAGTCGTTGATGGCCAGGATCTGCAGATGAACACTGTTCGATTCAGCTGCTACCGGCTCGTTGTCGGCGCCGACTGGCGCCAAGGTCGCCAAAGCCGTGATCGATGCGATCGCGACCATGATTGCGAGACGCCATGCGCGCCTCTTCTTCGTACTTACCATTCCCATGATCCTCCTGTAACTGAGGGGTGCACCCCGCTGCCGACGATAGTCGTCGCGGCGATCGCACGTCTGGCCCGATGTCGCAACTGGGTGACTATTCCAGAAATGGTTCGCGTCTGAACTGCATTTTTTGGAAGGTGCAGCCGATAGATACCGCGTGGATCGAACTCACGTCAGCCTCTTTCGCTTCGGCGGGCACACGACCGGACCCGTCATGATGCTCAGGCCGAGTGAAGCGTTCTGAGCCTTGGACGAAAAGCGGTCACCTCGTCTGGATCAACGAGGTGACCGCTTCTTCGCGTGCATGTGGCCTATTGGCTTGGAGCGGCTTTTCGCTCTTCGAGCATCTGCCGGAATTCGCTGAATGCTTCCCATGCTTTGGCGCCGTAGGTGGTTCCGGGCCCACCCATCATCATGATGGCGACGCCGATCCCCTCCGCCACCTCCTTGGGATCTGCACCGAAGTGCGCCAGTGACCGGGCGTGCGCCGCAATACATCCCTCGCAGTGGTCGCCGATGCTCATGGTCAGAGCGATGAGTTCCTTCGTGGTCCTAGGCAACGCGTCGCCTTCGTCCATTGCGGCGTTGTGAAGCCCACTGAATCCCTCGTAGACGTGCGGAATCATCTTGCGAAGTTCCCGTCCGGGGGCTGCGAGGTCCTTTTGAAGTTCGTGCCAGTGCGCCAAAGTGCTTCTCCTGTTTGTCAGAACTGGAGGCCATGGTACGTCGACTCGCTACGCTGCTCGCCGGAGCCAGGGAGGATCACCCGATGGATTTGAAGGCACGCGCAGAAGCGCAGTTCGGCGAGGTCGAAGCAGACTTGCAGGCCGTCAGCCGATGGATGTACGACAACCCTGAGCTGGCGTACCAAGAACATGCGTCTTCGGCGAAGCTGGCGGATTTCCTCGCTGGACACGGCTTCGAAGTCGAGCACCCTGCCTACGGGCTGGACACGGCTTTCGTTGCGAGAGCAGGAACCAAGGGTCCCGAGATGATCATCTGCGCCGAGTATGACGCACTTCCTGAGGTCGGTCACGCCTGCGGCCACAACATCATCGCTACCGCAGCGCTCGGCGCCGGAGTTGCGCTGGCTCCGCTCGCCGACGAACTCGGATGTCGGGTCACCGTGCTCGGTACGCCGGCCGAGGAACACTTCGGCGGCAAGGTCGACCTCATCCACGCAGGCGCATTCAGCGGAGCCGCGGCATCGATGATGATCCACCCGGCACCCAACGACGTCCTCGACCCTGGCGTTTTGGCCGTCGCCCACATCGACGTCGAATTCTTCGGCAAGGAGTCCCACGCGGCGTTTGCTCCGCAACTCGGCGTCAACGCACTGGATGCCGCGGTGCAAGCGTATGTGAACGTTTCGACTCTGCGACAGGCCATCTATCCCACGGACAAGCTGCACGGGGTGATCACCTACGGCGGAGGCGCACCCAACGTCATACCTGCCCATACTTCGATGAGTTGGTACGTGCGTGCCGCGACGACTGAACGTCTCGAGGAGCTGCGCGGACGCGTCGAAGATTGCTTTGCCGCAGCAGCCAAAGCCACCGGTTGCACCTTCAAGATCACGGAGACGGGGCACGTCTACAAGGATCTCGTCAGCAATCCGCTGCTGGCCGACCTGTACCAGAGCAACTCGACCGAGCTCGGCCGCCCGCTGTTGCGTCGCGAAGACATCCCGGCCGACGCCGCAGGGTCCACAGACATGGGCAACGTGAGCCATGTCGTACCGAGTCTGCATCCGATGCTCGACATCAAGTCGTTGCCGCACGTCAATCATCAGAAGGAATTCGCCGCCCAGACGGTCACCCCGGATGGCGAGCGAGCGATTCGCGACGGAGCGCTCGCGATGGCATGGACGACCATCGACATCGCGACCGGCAACCGCTGGGGCGAGCTCTAGAATCACGAGACGTAGCCGCTCGATCGAAGCTACGTTCAGGGCCATGAGCGAATCCGTTTGGGACTATCCACGACCGCCTCGCGTCGAGCGCGACGATCGTCTTGTAGAAGTCGTGTTCGACGACAAGTTGGTGGCTGCGACCACCAACGCGCTTCGGGTGCTGGAAACGAGCCATCCGCCGGTGTACTACCTCCCTCAGGAGGACATCGCTGCCGACGCGCTGCGACCCGTTGGCGGATCGACGTTTTGCGAATTCAAAGGCGTCGCGTCGTACTACGACGTCGTTGGAGAGCGCCAGGTCGCGCGCCGCGCTGCCTGGCACTATCCGGATCCGACAGCGGGCTTCGAGCGACTTCTCGGCCACGTCGCGTTCTACCCAGGGCGGATGGGCGAGTGCCGGGTCGGAGGCGAGGTCGTCCGTGCCCAGGCCGGCGACTTCTACGGCGGCTGGATCACGTCCGAGATCACGGGTCCATTCAAGGGCGTCCCGGGGTCGGCCGGCTGGTAGCGCGCTCGTCAGTTGTAGAGCGTGCTCACGGACCCGTCGAGCTTGCTTGATTGCACCGTATCGGTGCGTGTAGGCACGCTCGACGGAAACCGGACGCCATCACGCTCCACTTCCGCGCTAGAGGATCTGGCTGAGGAACAACTTCGTGCGGTCGTGCTGCGGATTCGTGAAGAAGTGCTCCGGCGTGCCCTCCTCGACGATCGTTCCGTAGTCGAAGAAGAGCACCCGGTCGGCGACCTCTCTCGCGAAACCCATCTCGTGGGTCACCACGATCATCGTCATTCCGGAGCGGGCGAGCTCCTTCATGGCGTCGAGCACCTCTTTGATCATCTCGGGGTCGAGCGCAGACGTTGGCTCGTCGAACAGCATGATCCGCGGTTCCATCGCCAATGCCCGGGCGATGGCAACCCGCTGCTGCTGACCGCCGGACAGCTGGCCGGGATATTTCTCCGCCTGCTCCGGAATCCCAACCCGGTTGAGGAGCTGCATGCCGCGCTCCTGGGCGTCGGTCTTGGTTCTCTTGCGCACCCACAAAGGAGCGAGTGTGATGTTGTCGAGGACCGTCAAATGCGGGAAGAGGTTGAACTGCTGGAACACCATGCCGACCTCAGACCGAATCTTCTCGATGTTGCGCACATCGTTCGTCATCTCGACGCCGTCGACGACGATCACTCCCTCTTGATGCTGCTCGAGGCGGTTGATGCAGCGAATGAACGTCGACTTGCCCGATCCAGAAGGACCGATGATCACGACGACTTCACCCTCCTTGACGGTGGTCGTGACGCCCTTCAGTGCTTGAAAGTCGCCAAACCACTTCTTCACGCCTTCGCAGACGATGATGTCTTTGTCAGATACGGCCATTGGTTGCCTCCGGTCAGCGTTCACCCAAGCCCAGTTTCCGTTCGAGACGGAGACTGGCTCGGGACATCGAGAAAGTGATGATCCAGTACACAAGCGCAGCGAACAGCAGAGGTTCGCGCAGCACGCCGATGAAGTTGAAGGGCTGCGACTGGTTGGGGATGACTGCCCTCGCGATGTGGAGGAAGTCGAACAACCCAACGATCGTGACCAGCGACGTGTCCTTGAACAACGCGATGACCTGGCCAACCAGGGCAGGAATCACGGCCCGCAACGCCTGCGGCAACGTGATGAACACCGTCATTTGAACCGTCGTCATACCAAGCGCCTTCGCTGCCTCGTACTGCCCCTTGCCGATCGACTGCAGACCGCCTCGGATGTTCTCGGCGAGATACGCGGCAGAGAAGAACGCAACGGCGAAGATCGCCCTGACCACGCCTTGGATACCGACACCAGGCGGCAGGAAGAACGGCAGCAGCACGAAGGCGACCAGCAGCCACGTGATGAGTGGAACGCCGCGAACGACCTCGATGTAGGCCGTGGAGAGCAGTCTGAAGATCGGCATCGTCGACGTTCGGCCCAGAGCCAACAACACGCCGAGCGGGAACGAAAGCGCCATGCCGGCGATGGCGAGCGGGAAGGTCAACATGAGGCCACCGAGGAAGCTTCCCGACTCAGATCGGATGGACGACTCGGCTACCACCAGTACGACAAAGTACGTGACCAATACCACGGACACGAACCAGACTCCCGCGTAACGGAGTCTCGCCCTCTGCTCTCCGGCGAATGTCGGAGCCGACAACGCAAACAGTGCCCCCATCAACAGCAAGATGCGAACGACCATCACCACTGAAATCGCCCAGGAAAGCAGGAACAGCACGAAGATGAGTGCGCCGACGCCGAGACCCGCCTCTTTCTTGGTGGGATCTGCGACAAACCACATCACTACTGCGCCAACGATGGCAAACGCCGCTCCGATAGGGAGATACGTCGAGGTCACAAGGTCGTAAGGGATGATGGGATCCCGAAGGATCACCATCACGATGACCGGGAACGACAAGACCCACAGAGCCACGAGCGGCCCGCGGAATCGTTCTTGTTCACCGATCGTCCGGTCAGCCACGAGGTACGAGACGACCGCGATCAGATACAGGATGGTCAGCGGCAGCTTTGTCGACAGGGCCACTGGAGCGAGCTCTTGACCGCCGCCGAGAATGGGCGTTGGCACTTGGATCACCCAAAACGCCGCTATCGGGACCGCCAAAGCGACCGCTGTGACCATGAGACTCGGGATCTGCGGAACCTTCGATTCCTCGCCCTGACGCATCTGGTACCCGACCCCGGCCAGCACCAACCCGACGACCAACCCGCCAAGGCCCCACACAGCGGTTCGACTGTCGAGCACGAGGTGGAGGGTGGCGATGAGCGACAGGAAGCTCAAGAAGGCCCCGGCAGTCATGAGGGTCGTGCCGACGGCGTATCGTGAAAGGCGGGTTCCAGCTCCCCACACGGCGAGGGTCGCCATCGCGAGCACGAGGATGATGGCCAGCGACAGCCAGATCCTCACGGACTGTTCCTGTGGATAGGCCTGAACCATCAACAACCGCATGTTGGCGGTGACCGCATCCCAGCGGCGGTCTTCACCGATGATGAAGCCCACCATGTTCCAGAAGAACAGCAGTGTGATGCCACCGAAGACGACGCTGAGAATGGTGTTGGTCACCGAGGAGAACAGGTTGGTCCTGGCCCACACCATCGGTCCGTGAGGCGGCGGCTCCGGCGGCAGCTCTGCCTCTTCTGTGTGTACTACGAAGGTGTCGTCGCTCATCGTTCCACCAATGCCAGTTTGCGGTTGTAATAGTTGACCACGGCCGAGATGCTCAGGGATACGGTGAGATAGAACACCATCCAGGTGAGCACGATCGGCAGCGATTGCCCGGTCTGATTCGAGAGCGTGAATCCAACCGCGACGACCTCGGCGTACGCGACTGCCGTGCCGAGCGAGGTGTTCTTTGCCAGGTTGAGGTACTGGTTACCCATCGGGGGCAGGATGATCCGGAACGCCTGCGGCAGAATGATGAGACGAAGGTATTGGCTTCGCTTGAGACCGATTGCCGACGCCGCTTCCGTCTGGCCGCGGGGCACGGCCAGGATGCCGGCACGAACCACCTCTGCGATGAAGGCTGCGGTGTACACCGTGACTCCGACGAACACTGCGAAGAACGGCACGGTGATGACGATCGACTCGCTTCCGTACTGGGCGAATCCTGCGCCTCGCAGTTCGATCGATGGCAGTTCGAACGCAAACGGTGAGCCTGCTGAACCGTGGAACTTGTTCTCGAAGAAGTTCCAGAAGTTGCCAGCACCGAGGCGGATGAGCTCGGCGATGGTCACGTCGCCTTCGAGGCTTCCTCCCGAAGGCACCTGAACGACCCGGGACGACAACCAGATCACGAATCCGGCGATAACCAGACCCGACAGCGCCGCGAACGCAACCCGGAAGATGTCATCGTCGGTGAACTTGCCGTATCCAGCAGGCGTCTTTCTCGCCTCGAAGAATCCACGAATCCACCATGCCGCTCCCGCGACGATGGCCAGCGCTATGGCCCAGCTGTACAGCGGAGCCGGAATGCCCCGTGCGAGGCCCTCCAATGCTCCCCATATGGCACTCATCCATCCGAAGAGGGGATGCAAGAACCAACCGAGCGCAGCGAAGACCAGGACCGTGCCGATGGCCGAGGTGAGAGCGTACGACTCGTTGCCGGTCTCTTCCATCAGACGTGAGCGCCACCTGAACACGTAGCGGGCAGCGACGAGGCCGATGACCACGAACACCATCCATTGCCAGAACCCGTCAGACGGGAAGATCCCCGGAAGCGCAATTCCTTTGACCGAGCTGTGCGTGAAGTAGCTGCCTACGTCCTCTTCGCCAAAGGTCTTGAGGCTCAACATCAACGCCTGCCAGAAGAAGATCTGGACGAGCAGCGGAATGTTGCGGATGGTCTCGATGTAGGCGGTGCCGATCTTGTTGACAATCCAGTTGTTGGAGAGCCGTGCAATCCCGATGACGGTTCCGATGATCGTCGCGAAGATGATTCCAGCGACCGTGACGCGCAACATGTTCACGATGCCGACGAGCAGCGCACGCGCTCCAGAATCCGGGGTGGTGTCGATGCCTTCACGGATCGAGAAGCCCGGCGGGTCCGAGAGCCACTGCCAGCCGAAGTTGATACCGCGATTGCTGAGGTTGGAGGCGACGACTCTGCCGACGATCACCACAACCGCGATCAGGAAAGCGAGGAATGCGAGTTGGGCAACCCACTTGAGCACAGTGGCATCACGCCAGAGAGCTGGACGCTCTTGTTTCCGTACCTCGACCGCCAAGTTGGTGTCGCCTTCCTTCCTACCGCTGTCGTAACTTAGTGAATAGAAAGAGGGGGCGCTTGAAAAGCGCCCCCTCTCTTCATTTGCAGTTGCAGGTCGACTAGCGAGCTGGTGGTGCGTAGATGAGTCCGCCCTGGTTGAACGGTGCGTTGAACGAACCCTCACGGAACAGTCCGACTGGGTTCAGGTTGCGGTTGTAGATGTCCGTGTAGGAACCAACCTGCTTGATGACGTTGAGGAATGCCTCGGCATCGAGGCCCATCGCGGTCTGCAGTTCACCTTCGCCGCCGAACAAGCGTGCGGCCTCAGGATCCACTTCCATCATCTCTTCGACGTTCGCCTGGGTGATGCCCTTTTCGTCAGCGATGATCGTCGCGTAGACCGTCCAGTTGACCACGTCGGCCCAGGTGGAGTCGTTCTGGCGGTAGACAGGACCCAAAGGCTCCTTGGAGATCGGGGCGGTTGGGAAGATGACCCACTCGTCCTCGGTGATCTCACCGTCACGAACCGCAGTGGCCTTGTTGCCGACGAGGCCGGAGCCGTCAGTCGTCACGAGGTCACAGGTTCCAGCCTTGAACTTCTCCATGGCCTCTGGGAAGGTCTCCACCGTTTCGAGCTGGATGGTTGCACCGGCAACCTGGGCGCCCTCGGTGATGTTCTTCTCAGTGGTGGTTCCGGCGTTGGTGCACAAGATTGCGCCGTCTACGTCAGCGAGAGTGGAGCTCGCGCTGAACTGTTCGGAGCGACCCATGAGCTGCTGGCCGTCGTAGTAGGTCGTTGGAGCGAAGTCCATGCCCACTTCGGTGTCGCGGCTCTGCGTCCACGTGGTGTTACGCATGAGGACGTCGATCTCACCCGATGACAGTGCGTCGAAGCGCTCCTGCGCCGTGAGCGCACGGAACTCGATTGCGTTGGCGTCGCCGAGCACGGCTGCTGCGAGTGCACGACAGAAGTCGGCGTCGAAGCCCGTCACGCTGCCGTCAGGCTGCGTCTCGGAGAAAGCCACCGCTGAACCGCTGACGCCGCAGCGCAAGGTTCCACGGTTCTTGACCACATCGAGTGTGCTCTCACCGTCGGTCTGGCCGGCATCAACCGGTGCAGCCGTCGTGGTGACAGAAGAGTCGTCGGGTGGCGTCGTGTCGTCCGCAGTACCACCACAGGCTGCGGCTATCAGTGCGAGAACGGCGAGCATCGCCGCAAATCGTTGGAATTTCAAAGGTTTCCCTCCAGATTGGGTTGCGTACCTAGGGGGCGCCACAGTGTGTAACGCCCCCCTCAGATACGATCGACATTGAAATTAGTCGAGATGACCCGGCATGCACAACCACTCGACTGCGAAGAGTGGTCGACTGCTCACAAAAACGACCAGGGTCTGGGCAGCGGATCAGGACTCAGTTGCTTCGCTCAAACGCCCTGGACGTGAAAGAAGGTCCGACGTTCGCGGGGCTGGTCGAGTTCCACGAACAGGAGCCGTTGCCACTGCCCCATCAAGACTTCGCCGTCGACGACGGGAACGGTCACCGAGGTGTTGCCGGTCAGCAGCTGCCGGCAGTGTGCGTGACCGTTGATGTACTCATCTTCCTGGAGGTTCTCGGTGCGAACCGAATGATCGTCGTGCTCGTAATAGCGATCTTCGGGAATCAGCAGCTCGAGCGCACGTCGGAAATCGTTGAGGAATCCCGTCTCCGACTCGTTCACCACGATCGATGTGGTCGTGTGCGGCGAATACACAGTGAGCTGCCCATGACGTACCTCGGAACGTGCCACCACCTCGCGAGCCAGATCGGTCATGTCGAGGAACTGATTGCTCGCCGAGGTCTTGAAGTGGACGGCTTCTGTTCGGATCCCTGGAGATTCTGCGAGAACCACTACGTCGCCCTCCGGACGCCTAGTCGCTCTACGAGTCGTCTGCTCTTCCACGATCACCCTTCCACCTGATCACTCTGCGCGGCGAGATTACCCCAAGCCGAACTCATAAGACGATTTGACCGGCGGCCGTCTCAGGCGATCAACGTGCAGTTGAGGCGTCGCCGACGCCGAGACCGCGATCGATGAAGCCGCTGTAGCTCTCGAATACGGCGGCAACATGCTCACGCGGCCGCTGCGAGCGGAGTACTTCCTCGATTGCCCCGGTGAAGAGATCGGCGACTGCTCTACCAAGCAATGCTGGTTTTGCCGCCGCAAACTCACCTGATGCGACACCGCGAGCGCAGCATGCCCCAATCTCATTCGTGACCGGATTCAAGGACTCCCACATGCGCGTCTGTAAGTCCGTCGGAAGTTTGCGACCAACACGGAACACCAACTGGGTGAGCTCTGGCTCCATGCTCACTCCGACCAGAACTCGCTCCAGAAGCGCGGCGATTCGATCCCGGTCCGATGACGGCAGGTCCGCCAGCACCGGCACGAGACGCGGTCCGACAACGGCCTCGACAAGCCCCACGATGAGGTGATCCTTGTTGGGGAAGTATTCATAGAGGGTCGTGCGCCCAATTCCGACTGCGTCCGCGACTTCCGTCAGCGAGGTGGCGTTGTAGCCCTGTGACACGAAGAGCTTTTCGGCCCACGACAGGATGTCCAGGCGCGTCTGCTCTTTGTGCTCTTCGATGGTTGTTGCACGAATTTTTGGCATAGCCCCGCGTCCTTGCCGATTCGCCGTGGGCTGCCAATGGTACATGCCGAAGTCTGCATGTACTCGATCCAATCGATTCCAGGTGAATGGCCGCTCGCACCGAGGCCCACGACGTCGTATGCTGATGCTGGTGATCGAATTCTCAGTACAACTCGCCAACAAGCCCGGACAACTCGCCACACTTGCGAGAGAACTGGGCGAAGCACAGGTCAATGTGCGATCCCTCGCAGCCATCACGAACGGCCCTGACGGCCTCGTGAAACTGGTGGTCGACCGAGACGCCGAAGCAAGAGGTGTACTCGAACGCGCCGGTCTCAGTTTCGAAGAGCATCGGGTGATCACCGCCACCTTGAAGGACAAGCCCGGTGCGTTGGCCGAGTTTGCCGAGGCGCTCGCCAACGTTGGCGTGAACATCGAAGGCATCTACCTCCTGAACTCAGAAGACGACGGCTTGCGTTTCGCTCTGGCGGTTGACGATGTCGAAGCCGCTCAGCCGGTAACCGGCTGACACGGCACCCTCGCCGACCCCACCACTGCTTCAGCCAGCCACCAAGCCGTCGAGCCGTTCCCACACGACCTTCGAGTTGGCGAGGAATTTCTCGAGATCGAAACACCCCGCCAATTGGCTCGCGGTGAGTGGCGACTCGTCATCTCCCGCAAGGAGATCTTGAAGGCTTCCCTGACCTTCCCACGCCTCCATGGCGTTGCGCTGCACGATGCGATAGGCCGCATCTCGACTCAGCCCTTGTTCGACCAGCGCAAGCAGGACCGCCTGGGAGAACACGAGGCCTCGGGTGGCCTCGAGGTTTTCGATCATCCGGTCGGCGTCCACCACCAGGTCTGCGATCAGCGCCGTCATTCGCGCCAGCGCAAAATCGAGGACGAGGCAGGCGTCCGGCAGGGCAACCCGCTCGACGGAAGAGTGCGAGATGTCGCGCTCGTGCCACAGCGCGACATTCTCCAAGCCCGCTGACGCGTAGCCCCGCAGCAGACGTGAAAGCCCGGTGACATTCTCTGACGCGATGGGGTTGCGTTTGTGCGGCATCGCAGAAGAGCCCTTCTGGCCCTTCCTGAACGCTTCACGCGCCTCGCCCACCTCGGAGCGCTGCAGGTGCCTGATCTCGGTTGCGAACCGCTCCAGGCTCGATCCGATGAGTGCCAGTGTCGACAGGAATTCGGCGTGTCGATCGCGATGGGTCACCTGCGAGGAGGCCGGTTCGACTCCGATCTCGAGCTCGCGACACACGTAAGCTTCGACCGACGGAGGTACGTGCGCATAGGTGCCGACAGCGCCGGAGATCTTCCCAACCGCCACCGCATCGGTAGCTCGCTTCAGGCGAGTGCGGTCGCGGTCGATTTCGAACGCCCAGGTGGCCAGCTTGAGACCGAACGTCGTCGGCTCCGCCCAGATGCCGTGGGTCCGTCCGACCATCGCCGTGGTTCGATGCTCCTTCGCCTTGGCGACGACCACCTCGAACAATTCGCCGATCCGCCGCTGTAGAAGGCGTCCGGCTTCCAGCAACAGTCGCCCCTGAGCCGTGTCGACCACGTCAGAGCTCGTGAGCCCGTAGTGGACCCATTCGCCGCCAGCGTCCATCGAGCCGGCGAGCACATCGACGAAGGCGGCCAGATCGTGGTTGGTCACCGCCTCCCGCTCCTTCCATTGGTCCAGATTCACCGCAGGAGCCGACCGGACCGCGGCTACGGCCTCTTGAGGAGCGACACCGAGATCTGCCCAGGCTTCGACCACCAGCGCTTCGACCTCGGTCCAGATTTCGACCTTGCGAGACTCAGACCAGATGGCCGTCATCTCTGGGAGGGAGTACCGCTCGATCACGAGCGAAGACTCTCCCGATAGGCGTCGACCTTGTCTCCCATTGCCGCGTCGGTCAGCGACAGCAATGACGCTGCCAGGTAGGCGGCGTTGGCGGAACCGTCGACAGCGACCGTGGCCACCGGAATTCCGGTCGGCATCTGAACCGTCGCAAGGAGCGCATCGAGACCGCCAAGACCTCCCGCAGCAATGGGCACGCCGATCACCGGAAGCGTCGAGTGAGCGGCGACTGCGCCAGCGAGATGCGCTGCCTTGCCCGCGCCGCATATGAGCACTCCGAATCCGTTGCCTCGAGCACTCGAGGCGAACTCGGCAACCCGCGCCGGGGTGCGGTGCGCCGACATGACGTGCACTTCGTGATCGATTCCGAAGCGGTCGAGGACGTCGATGCACGCCTGCATTTTTGGCATGTCTTTCTCCGACCCCATCAACACTGCGACCTTCATCTGGTTCCTCCTGCGATATCTGTTCTGTACTGCATTCCGTCAAAGTGGATCTGATCGACGGCACCGTAGGCGGCCGAACGGGCTTCGGCGTGAGTTGCGCCGATGCCAACGACGTTGAGGACTCGCCCACCAGCGGTGACGAGGTCGCCGTCCGCGTGCGCAGTTCCCGCATGAAACACGAGTGCACTCGACGGATCGATTGAATCGATACCTGAGATTGCCGAGCCCTTCTGCGGGTTGTCGGGATATCCGGGGGCTGCGAGCACCACATCGACCGCAACGTCGTCACTCCAGGTGAGGGGGTGCGGGGTGCCACCAGAGGCCGCCTCGTGGAGCACATGTGTCAGATCCGACGTCAACAGCGGCATGATGGCCTCCGTTTCTGGATCCCCGAGGCGACAGTTGAATTCGAGCACACGAGGACCGTTACCAGTCAGCATCAGACCGACATAGAGGAATCCTGCGTATTCGACTCCGTCGGCGGCCAATGTCTCGAGAACCGGCGCCACCACCTCGCCGAGCGTCCACTCGACAAGTTCATCAGGCAGGTCAAGCACAGGGGAAAAGGCCCCCATGCCACCGGTGTTGGGTCCCGCGTCGCCATCGAGGAGCCGTTTGTGGTCTCGGGCGGGTTGCAGACCGACGGATCGACCATTGGAACAGATCGCAAAGACCGATACCTCGTCACCTTCGAGGAACTCCTCGATCACCACATTGGCTCCGGCCGAACCGAACCGCCCAGAAAAGCAATCGTCAGCCCACGAGATCGCCGCGTTCCGGTCGGTCGTGACGAGCACGCCCTTGCCGGCTGCCAGGCCGTCGGCTTTGACGACATACGGACCCGGATGCTCCGTGAGGTGCGCCAAGGCATCTGACGCATTGTCGAACGTCCATGCTGCAGCCGTTGGGACGCCGGCGCGCCTCATGATGCTTTTGGCGTACGCCTTCGAAGATTCGAGGCGGGCTGCCGCCTTGTTCGGACCGAACACCGCACAACCCGCCAACCTGAGCGAGTCCGCTACACCGGCCGCAAGCGGGGCCTCGGGCCCGATCACCACCAGGTCGACGCCTGTCGAGCGAGCCAACGAAGTCACCCGTTCGGGATCGGTGATGTCCACGTCGACGAGACGCGACGCGATCGAGGCCAGACCGGGATTGCCCGGAGCGCAGATCAGCTCCGATGCGGTCTGCGCGAGCTTCCACCCAAGGGCGTGCTCGCGGCCCCCGCCTCCGAGCAGGAGGACCTTCACCCACGCTCCAAAGTCGACGACCGCTCAGGCCCGACCGACACCATCGAAATCGGGACTCCAGCCAGTTGCTCCACGTAGGCGATGTACTCCTGCGCTTCTTTGGGGAGCTCGTCGAAGGACCGTGCACCCGTGATGTCGACGTTCCAGCCCGGCAGCTCTTCGTAAATCGGCAGACAGTTGTACAGGACTCGTTGTTGCCGAGGGAAGTGGTCGTAGCGCTCGCCGAGCGAGTCATATGCAACCGCAACCTTGATCGTCTCGAAGTGGGACAGCACATCCAGTTTCGTGAAGGCGATCTCGGTGAGTCCGTTGACACGGGCCGCGTACTTCAACGCGACCGCGTCGAGCCAGCCGCACCGACGCCTGCGACCGGTAACAGTGCCGAACTCGCCTCCGATCTCGATCATGCGGTCGCCGGTCTCGTCCTCGAGCTCGGTCGGGAACGGCCCGGTTCCGACACGCGAGATGTACGCCTTGGTGACTCCGAGGATGCGATCGAGTTGGTTGGGACCGATTCCGGAACCCACAGCGGCCCCTCCTGCAGTCGGATTCGAAGACGTCACGAAGGGATAGGTGCCGTGATCGATGTCGAGCAACGTTCCCTGGCCGCCTTCGAACAGCACTTCCTTGCCCTCTGCCAACGCGTCCGCGATGAGCAGCGACGTATCGGCGACGTGCTCACGCAACCGCTCAGCGAAACCGAGGTACTCGGCCACGATCGGCGCCGGATCCATCGGCATCTGGTTGTACACCTTGGTGAGCAGCTTGTTCTTGTCCTTGAGGACCGTCTCGAGCTTGTTCTTGAAGATCTTCGGGTCGAACAGGTCTTGCACCCTGATGCCGAAGCGCGAGAACTTGTCCATGTATGCGGGACCGATGCCGCGCTTCGTCGTCCCGATCTGCTGTTTACCCAAATGCCTCTCGATGACTGCATCGAGCTTGCGGTGATAAGGCATGATGAGGTGCGCGTTCGCCGAGATGCGTAATCGTGACGGATCGACTCCTCTGCTCGTGAGCATGTCGAACTCTTCGAGCAACACCTTCGGATCGATGACGCAGCCGTTGCCGATGACCGGCGTCACATGAGGATGCAGCACGCCTGAGGGAACGAGGCTCAGCGCAAAGCGCTCGTCACCGATGACGATGGTGTGGCCGGCGTTGTTGCCGCCTTGGTATCGGACCACGAGATCGGCGCGTTCGGACAAGATGTCCGTGATCTTGCCCTTGCCTTCGTCACCCCATTGGGCGCCCAAAACGACTGTGCCCGCCATGCATACTCCCTGTTGCGGCGGTGGTGCATGGTAGAGCGCACCGGTCCGGCCCTCGCCGGTCCATGACTCAGGCCCGCTTGCGCAGCAGCACCCAGACTTCGGCCGCAGCGAGATCAGCGACGACAACGGAGGGATGCAGCTTCTGGGCTCGTTGCACGGTCTGGGGATCGACGGCCGCCAGATTCTTGCGGGTCATCCACGGAAGGAACTCGACGATATCGAACCCGGTTGCGGCAGCCTGTTCACGAAACTGCGATTGCGTCATTCGGTTGAGGCTCGACCGGTGGAAGGCCACCGCTCGGGAGGCTTCCGATGGACGAAACTCCTCGACATATCTGGCGAACTCCGAATCGGACAGCACGACATGGCCGTAAGGAAAGTCCAGAGTGGCGAGGCTGTGACCGCCATTGTGAGCGAAGAACGGGTTGTACGCATGAAACGCATGACCGCCTACGACCAGAGCCCTTGCCATCGCGGTGAGGGCGCCGCGAGGATCGATCAGATGCTCGAAGGTCTCCCAGCTGAACACGAAGTCGTACGCCGCCTCTTCGGTGACCTCGACTACGTCGAGGTCGAGAAAGTGCACCGTGTCGGAGCGTCGAAATTCGGCGGCATTGACTCGGCGCAGCTCGCTCAGGGTCGAGCTCTGCGCCTGCAATCGATCGCTCGATCCGTCCTCACCAACGGCTTGGCGAACGCCGTACTCGGGAACGTCGATGGCCAATACTGAAGCGGCGCCCGCGTCAGCCATTGCAAAGGCGTGAAGTCCTCCGTGGCACCCGACCTCCAGCACTCGGAGGCCGGTCAACGAAGCGCCATGCGACTCCAACAGCAAGCTGACGTCGGCAATATCCCGCTTGGCCGCGCTCGCAGCGGCTTCGTCGAAAGATGGTGGGCCGGACTCGGTTGATTCCACCATCGCTCGCCACCGCGGAACGACCCGATCTCGATAGCCATCGAACCGCACGTGCCTCGTACCGTCGTCTGTGACGAACTCGCCCAACTCGGGGAGGCCTTGCGCGCTGACTGACGCGGTGAGGGCCTGGCCGAATCGAGTCGAGACGAGACGTCGCGCCAGTCGCCCAACCCAACGAAGAACCAGAACCTTGAGACTTGCCATGGCGGCGAGCGTAGCTACCAGGTGACGCGGTCTTCGGTCTCAGGCGGTGCCGGCTTCGATCGCCGCGACCAGCGCGGCCCCTTCGTCTCCGCAGGCTTCGGTGAGTTCGACCCCGCCTGATTCGAGCAGTGCCACGACCGCAGCCTGAAGCGAGCCGTTCTCCATGATTCCGGCAAGTGTCGTGCCAGGGCAGGTTGTCGAGGCGTAGTCCCGATGCCCCGCAATCGTGTCCGGCGAGATCCCGAACGCATCAGACCCCCACGCCAACATTGCCGCCAGCGACGCCACCTGGGCTTCGGGTAGATCCTGTTGATCGAAGTTTCCTTCACAGCACACGAGAAAGTGACCAGCAGGGTCGTAGTTGGTGAACGTATCGCCCGGGGCGCTGAACGGCCGACCTTCATAGATGTTGCCATTGGCATCAACCATGTAGTGATACGCCAAGTCCGCCCATCCTGACTGTTGGTGGAACGCCTGATGGCCTCGTATCTGTCCGGGAGCATCGGCGTTCCGGTCGAGGCGCACGGCGGTGTGATGGACGGTCATGCGTTCGATCGAGTGCGCGCCGAGCGCTCCTGCGAGCGGTCGAGCTCCCCATGCCGTCTTGCAGATGATCGGCACAACCAGCGCAGCCTGGAGAGTGGTGGTCGTGGGAGTCGCTTGCGCGGTTGTCACCGTCGGCTCAGCTGGCGCGGCCGAGGTGGTCGACGTGTCAGCAGCGAGTGTGGAACTCGACGTGGTCGATGATGTCGGCGCCGATTGGATCGTCGTTGCCGCGGAGGAACGAGGCACCGTCTGCCCGAGGGTCTCGCTTCCGTCACCCGCAAGAGCCCTCACAAGACCGGCAGCTCCAGCAGCAGCCAAGATGCCGCCTGCGACGAGAAACGTGCGACGGTCCATCAGATCGGGAGCCTTCCAGTCGACTCGAGCACCAGGGCAAGGAGGTTGTAGATGCCGTGGAACGTCGCTGCGGCAATCAGCCAGGGCACCACTGCGTCCGGCCGGGGGGCCTCACCGGCGCGTTCGAGCCGAAGCCAGGATCGGGCGAGGCCGACACCAACGATGAGAGAAGCCGTTCCGTGAACGAGCGGACCGAAGATCCAGCGCCACCTGATGATGCCCTCGGACGGGTCGGCGATGTAGACGTTGAGGTAGAGCCAATTCTCGATCACGGCGAACCCAATGCCTCCAGCCACCATCACGGCGACGATCGACCACGCCGTTGGCACCAACCAGGGCCGCTGGCCTGCCAGGAACCAGGCCGCGATGCTCTTGGCGGTCTCCTCGACGAGTGGGCCAACCACGACGGCAAACAGGATCACTCCACCGAGGCCGGTGTAGAACAGTGAAGCGAAGGCACCGAAAACCCCGAGGCTTCCGGCAACGACGCCGGCCGAAACCACGGCCGACCACCGACGCGACATCGGGGTTGCGTCACGTCGAGCTCGGTACAGCGTGCTGTACGACTGGAGACCGGCGATTGATCCAAGGGCAGGCTCTTCGCCGAGCGCCTCACTCGGCTCACCACCAAGGCCCTCAGTGACGGCGTTCAGCGCCGGCTCGAATTGCAGGCCGTCTCGACTCAGGTCTTTGGCCACCGCTTCACCCCCGCTTCGTCAGAGATAGAGCGCGGTTCCGTATGCAAATACTTCGGTCATGGGGGTATTGCCGCCGATTTCGGAGGTCTCGATGCGGACGTTGATGACGGCGACCGCGCCTCCCGCCTTCGCTTCCTCGACCATTCGCAGTCGTGCCTCCCGCCGGGCCCTGTCGATGAGCGTTCCCAGAGACTTGACCTCGCCACCGACAATCGCTCTCAATTGCGCCGCGAGCGTCTTGAAGTAGTCAGTCGCGATGACCGCGCTCCCTGACACGTAACCGGCTCTGCTGGAACGGACTCGAGGCGGAGGCGTTTTGAGGTCGGTGACGATGATGGAGGCGGAGGCAGCCTCTCGTTCGTCCAAGTGGCGGATGTGGGCTCGCTCACGCGAGCGACCGAACACCAAGCCGACCACGACGAGCACCACCGTGACGGCAAGCGGGAGCAGGATGTCAATCATTCGAAACCGCTGAGCCTGGCGTCGCGAGCGTCGGGCGTGGCGCCAACCGGCACCAACGTCACTGCAGTTCCGTATGCGTACAGCTCGGCTGCACCTGCAGCCACCGACGACGTGGTGAACCGAACGTTCACGACTGCGTTCGCACCGAGTTCGGTTGCCTGGCTGAGCATCCGTTGCAGTGCTTCGCGCCGTGCTTCGGTCAGAAGCTCGGTGTAGCCGGTCAACTCGCCTCCGACGAGGTTCTTCAGCGAGGCACCGATGTCGCGCCCGATGTGCTTGGCGCGAATGGTGTTGCCCTGCACGAGCCCTTTGATCTCAGTTATCTCATGACCCGGAACAGTCTCGGTGTTTACGACGATCATCGTGTCCTCCCTGCCCGAACGGAACACCCGGACGCCCCAGAACTATACGGCCAACCGGTCATCCTCAGTACTGAGTCGGTGCTCTACACTTCCGCCTTCGTGTTGACGCTGGAACACATCGGATCAGGCAAGGTCAGGGAGATCTACGCCGTCGACGACGAGCGCTTGCTCATCGTCGCGTCGGATCGGATCTCCGCCTACGACGTCATCATGCCTCGAGAGATCCCCGACAAAGGCCGCGTGCTCACCGGTTTGTCTGTCCATTGGTTCGATGTGTGCGATCAACCGCATCATCTGCTTTCAACGGATCCAGCCGACGTCCCTGGCATCGGCGAAGACGCACGCAGCTACCTCGCCGGCCGCATGATGCTCGTGCGACGGGCGGAGGTCATTCCGATGGAGTGTGTCGTGCGCGGGTACCTCTACGGATCGTCGTGGCGCGAGTACTCATCAGGCGGCGGACCGACCACGGAGCACCTCCCCGCCGGCCTCGATCAGGGTTCCAAGCTCGAGACGCCGATATTCACTCCTGCGACGAAAGCGGAGACCGGTCACGACGAGAACCTCGACGAGGCGGGTGCCAGGGCGCTGGTCGGCGACGATCTCTACGAATACCTGAAACAACGGAGCATCGCGCTGTACGAGATGGGCAATGCCTACGCCGCAGAGCGTGGGATCTTGTTGGCCGACACCAAGTTCGAGTTCGGGCGAGTAGGCGATGAGGTGATTCTGATCGACGAGATCCTCACGCCGGACAGCTCGCGCTACTGGCCCGCCGAAGAGTGGCGTGTCGGCGGGACGATCCCGTCCTTCGACAAGCAGTTCCTACGCGAATGGCTCGACAAGCAACCCTGGGACAAGGAGCCGCCTGGCCCCGACCTTCCTGATGACGTGGTCGCGGGGATCCGCCATCGCTACGTGGAGGCCTATGAGCGGTTGACCGGATCGTCGTTCGATGACTACCTGAGCGGCGGTCGCCGATGAAGATCCAAGTGGAGATCACCCGCAGACCCGGTCTGCGCGATCCTGAAGGCGCCACTGCGGCCCGGGCACTGCGCGATCTGGGTTTCACTTCGGTCAGCGACGTTCATTTTGGACGGTCGATCGTGGTAGAAGTCGACGGCGACGACCGCGACCAAGCGCTCACCGATGTCGAAGACATGTGCCGGAAACTGCTCGCCAATCCGGTCTTGGAGGATTTCACGGTCGAGGTTCTGGATTGAGGACGGCCGTCGTCGTCTTCCCAGGGACCAACTGCGAGCGAGATGTCGTTTATGCACTCGGCGTTCTCGGTGCGCGGGCCGACCTCGTGTGGCACCGGGAGACCGATCTCTCCTCGTTTGCAGGGGTGATCCTTCCTGGCGGGTTTGCACACGGCGACTACCTCCGCACCGGAGCCATCGCCCGTTTCTCTCCGGTGATGGATTCCGTGAAGGCCATGGCGGACGCGGGCCAGCCGGTGTTGGGGATCTGCAACGGTTTCCAGGTCTTGTGCGAAGCCGGGCTGCTGCCTGGCGCACTTGTGGCGAACCGTGACCTGTCATTCATTTGTCGCCCAGTGCATCTCAGGGTCGAGTCGACCGATTCGATCTTGACGAGATCAGCCACCGTAGGCGATGTGCTCGAGATCCCACTGAACTCCTACGAAGGCAATTTCGTGGTTCCCGAGGCAGATCGCGAGGCGCTGCACACCGTCCTGCGTTACAGCGACGCACAAGGCGGAGTTGACGACGACGCCAACCCGAACGGCTCGTTCCACAACATTGCAGGAGTGGCCAATCGCCGCGGCAACGTCGCCGGTGTGATGCCCCATCCGGAACGAGCGGTCGAAGACCTCCTCGGGTCGACTGACGGACGTATCCTCCTCGAGTCGTACCTCGCATCGTTGGCACCTATTCATGTCTGAGCCGATCCACCGTCAGCTGGGCATGACCGACGGCGAGTACGACGCAGTTGTCGGGATCCTCGAGCGGGAACCTCGACCCGCTGAGCTCGCGATGTATTCGGTGATGTGGTCAGAGCATTGTTCGTACAAGTCATCTCGGGCGTGGCTTGGCCGTTTTCCGACCGAAGCGCCGTGGGTGGTCGTGGGACCGGGCGAGAACGCCGGTGTTGTCGATCTTGGCGACGGGTGGCTGGCCGCATTTCGAATCGAGAGCCACAACCATCCATCGTTCGTCGAGCCGTACCAAGGTGCCGCCACCGGCGTCGGCGGCATCCTGCGCGACATATTCACCATGGGTGCGCGGCCTATTGCGGTGTGGGATCCGATCCGGTTCGGATCCTTGGATGACCCCAAGAATCGCTACCTGTTCTCTGGCGTCGTCAGTGGCATTGCCGGCTACGGAAACGCCGTGGGCGTGCCAACGCTCGGCGGCGAAGTTGAGTTCGACGACGTGTACGCGAAGAACCCGCTGGTCAACGTGATGGCTCTGGGCCTGCTGCGGCGTGAACAACTCGTACTGTCGGCGGCGTCAGGCGTCGGCAACATCGCAGTGCTGCTCGGTGCCGCGACCGGTCGAGACGGAATCGGCGGAGCGTCAATTCTGGCTTCGGCTTCGTTCGATGAGGCTTCGGCGGAAAAGCGCCCTTCGGTCCAAGTCGGCGATCCGTTCGAAGAGAAGAAACTCATCGAAGCGTGCTTGGAGCTCTACGACCGCGGTTTGGTGGTCGGCATTCAAGATCTCGGCGCAGCCGGGATCTCGTGTGCCACATCCGAATCCGCCGCCAACGGTGGAATGGGGATGGACGTCGACCTCGATCGCGTGCACGTTCGCGAAGCTGACATGACCCCTGGCGAGATCCTCATGTCGGAGTCTCAAGAGCGGATGCTCGCCATCGTGACCCCCGAGGATCTTGACGTGGTGCTCGCTCTTGCCGCCAAGTGGGAGATCGACGCGTCGGCGATCGGAACGGTGACTGCGGGACCGCAGCTCAAGGTGATGCACCGAGGCGAGCTCGTCGCTGAGCTTCCCGCGGCTTCACTGTCCGACGATGCTCCGCTCTATCACCGTCCGGTGGCCGTTCCGGAATACATCGAGACCGCGTGGGCCACCGAAGTCGAGCTGGACCTGAGGGACGTCCCGAACGTGCTCCTCCAGCTCTTGGACGACCCAGCCATCGGTGATGCCTCCTGGATCTACGAGCAATACGACCATCAGCTGTTCCTGAACACGGTGATCGGGCCCGGTCACGACGGTTCGTTGCTGCGGATCAAAGGGACGGACAAAGGTCTCGCGGTTTCGACTGACGGCAATGGGCGACGGTGCTACCTCGAGCCACGTGCCGGTTCAGCTCGCCTCGTGTACGAAGCCGCGCTCAACGTTGCAGTGACCGGGGCCAAGCCTCTCGCCATGGTCGACAACCTCAACTTCGGCAATCCAGAGAAGCCTGGTGTGATGTGGCAGTTCACCGAATCGGTGGAAGGCATGTCAGAAGCCTGTGAGGCCCTTGGCATACCCGTCGTTGGCGGGAACGTGTCGTTCTACAACGAGACCGACGGTGTGGATATCTTTCCCACGCCGGTTGTTGGATTGCTAGGACTCGCCGACCCGATGCCGCAATCGCCGCCACGCCTGGATCGGGCCGAAGACGGAATGGACCTTTGGCTGGTCGGGGACGACGAACGAGACGGTGACCTCGCCGGGTCGGCGGTCGCTCGGGTCCTCGGCGCACCACATGTTGGACGTCCCGCTTCGCCGGATCCAGCAGCCGCACGCTCGGCAGTCGAAACCGCTCTGGCCCTGGCCCACGTCGCTCCGGTCCTGCACGACGTCGGTCGCGGCGGACTCGCGGTTGCAGTCGCCGAGATCTGTATTCGTTCTGGCGTCGGCTGCGACCTCATGGAGCGTGAAGCCTCCTCGTGGTTCGAGGAGTCACCCCACCGGCTACTCGTTGCGACGGCCAAGGAAGATGGCCCGCCGGCGGCGTCAGCGAAACGGATCGGGACGTTCACAGGAACAAACATCGACTTCGGCACCCATGGCTCGGTGTCAGTGGCAGACGCCGCGTCGACGTGGAGGCAAGCCATCCCTCGTCGGCTGCACTGAACGTAGGCACGATGTTCGCCGCTCGTGTTTCACCGGTCGTGGCCGATACAACTGCAGACCGTAGTTTCCCTAGACCGGTACCGTGAACCCATGACCGAACAACCCGACCGCAGAGGCTTTGGCACGCAGACTGTCTGCTATCGCCACCCATCGCGCCCAACAGGGCTTTCGTGCACCGAATGCGGCAAGCCCATCTGCGTCGAGTGTTCCCACGATGCGCCGGTTGGCCAGAAGTGTCCAGACTGCGCCAAGCTTCCCGGTCGCTACCGAGTGGTGAACGCTCGATCAGCCCAGAACAGCGCCTTCGCAGGCGCGCCGTTCTCCGCAGGAATGACGGCGGCAATTGTGGCGATCTTCCTCGTCGGGTTCCTCTTCAGGGACATCGGCGACCAGATCGAGACGCAGTTCGCCCAGTTCAATTCGCTGGTGGCTGCCGGAGAGTGGTGGCGAATCCTCACCGCAGCCATGCTCCACAGCCGCTCACTGCTCGTACATGTGGGGTTCAACGCATACGCGATCTATCTGTTCGGACCGCAGTTGGAACGACGGATCGGATCGCCTGCTTTCGCCACGCTCTACGTGGCCAGCGCAGCCGCTGGAGGCGCAGCCGCCTTCCTCTTGGGACGCGGCGGCCTTGGCGCGTCGGGTGCGGTGTTCGGACTCTTCGGCGCTTGGTTCTTCGTCAGCTACAAGACCCGTAAGACCGCCGCCGGCCGTCAGATGTTCAATCGCATGCTGATCATCTTGGGACTGAACGCAGCGTTGCCCATTTTCATCCCCTTCATCGGTTGGGAGGCCCACGCCGGCGGCTTCGTGGCCGGCCTTCTGATCTCGTTCCTGTGGAGCAAGACGGCCGCGGGAAAGCCAAACGCAAAGACGCTGCGTGTCTGGGTCGCACTCCCGATTTTGGTTCTCTCGATCCTGTCGGTGATCGTGCTCCAGCCACTGAACCTCTTTGGCTGATGCGTTGGCCCGGGCGCGGTACACTCGCCCCGTGTCCTCCCCCAACGACAAGCCCGGCGAGGCCTGCGGCGTCTTCGGTATTCGCGTCTCTCACGCCGAGGCAGCCCGACTCACCTACTTCGGACTCTTCGCACTCCAACATCGCGGTCAAGAGAGTGCAGGTATCGCCGTCTCGGATGGGACCACCCAAACCGTCTACAAGAACACGGGTCTCGTGGCACAAGTCTTCACCGAGCCGAGTCTTGCGGCACTCACGGGCCACCTCGCGATCGGCCACACTCGCTATTCGACTACGGGTTCGTCGAATTGGGCGAACGCCCAGCCGATCTACCGAGAGGTCAACGGCAACGGCATCTCGCTGTCACACAATGGCAACCTGATCAATACGGCCGAGTTGGCTGCCCAGTACGGCCAACTGTTCGCCACCACCGATTCCGAGCTCATGGCCGAGGCGATCGCTCACGAAATGCGCATCAACGACGTGGGTCTCGTGGCGGCGCTGCAGACCGTTCTGCCGTCGTTTCAAGGCGCATTCACCCTCACCATCCTCGACAACACGACGGTCGTTGGAGTGCGGGACCCGATGGGCTTCCGCCCGCTTTCACTCGGCAAGCTCGGTGACGGATGGGTGCTCGCTTCGGAAACCGCGGCGCTAGACATCATCGGTGCCACGTTCTTCCGTGACGTCGAGCCGGGCGAGATGGTGGTCCTCGCCTCCGATGGATTGAGGAGCTACCGGCCCTTCGAAGCATCCGAGCACCGGCTCTGTCTGTTCGAGTTCGTCTATTTCGCACGACCTGACTCGATGCTCAATGGCAGCAACGTTCATGCGACCCGGCGGCGGATGGGCGAACACCTCGCCGAGCAGGCGCCGGCAGAGGCGGATATCACGGTGCCGGTTCCCGAATCCGGGATTCCAGCGGCCCAGGGCTACGCGGCAAGGTCGGGCATTCCGATCGTCGATGGCCTCATCAAGAACCGCTACGTCGGCCGCACCTTCATCGATCCCGCACAGAGCATGCGCGATCGCGGTATCCACATGAAGCTCAATCCACTCCGTCAAGAGCTCGCCGGAAAGCGCGTGGCGCTGATCGACGACTCGATCGTCCGTGGCTCGACCACTCGCCAACTCATATCGATGATCCGAGACGCTGGGGCCATCGAAGTGCACCTCAGGATTTCGTCTCCGCCGTATCGTTGGCCGTGCTTCTACGGCATGGACACTGGCGACCGCTCGAGCTTGTTGGCTGCCGGAAAAACCGTCGACGAGATCGCCACCTATCTCGACGTCGATTCTCTCGGCTACCTGGAGCTGGATCGATTGATCGATGCCACGCAACTTCCGACCGACTCGTTCTGTACCGCATGTCTGTCTGGCGACTATCCGACCCCGGTTCCACTGAACGATCCCAAGTTCATCCTCGAAACGATCGACTGATGTCCACCTACCGCGAAGCCGGCGTAGACCTCGCCTCGGCCGACGCACTCGTCGGTCGAATAGAGGCTGCGGTGACCAACACGTGGAGCGACCAGGTTCGCGGAGGATTCGGCGGTTTCGCGGCGGGCGTCATCCTGCCAGAGGGGTATCGCACGCCGGTACTGATGATGTCCACAGACGGCGTCGGCACAAAAGCCGAGCTGGCCAGACAGACGGGCCTGATCGACGGTCTTGGATTCGATCTCGTCGCCATGTGCGTGGATGACCTGGCCGCAGCCGGAGCGAAACCGTTGGCATTCACGGACTACATCGCGACAGGACAGCTCGACGTCGAGCGCATGACCCGACTCGTAGAGTCGATTGCTGCGGCATGCCTGGCGGCTGATGCTGCATTGCTCGGCGGCGAGACGGCCGAACATCCGGGGGTCATGGAACCTGACGCATTCGATCTCGCCGGCGCAGCACTTGGCGTAGTGGAGGCCGGCGATGAGATCACTGGCGATTCCGTTGCGGCCGGTGATGTCGTCATCGGCGTGGCGAGCCCCAACGTGCGATCCAACGGTTTTTCGCTGATCCGTTCAGCGGTGCTCACCAAGCGACCGCTCGACTCGATGGTGCTCGACGACAGCGTGACGCTGGGCGAAGCCTTGCTGGCTCCATCGGTGATTTACTCGCCAGCCATCCAGTCGGTGTTGGCCGTCGCCGAAGTGCACGCCATGGCTCACGTCACGGGCGGCGGAATCGCAGGCAACCTCGTCCGAGTCCTTCCTGCCGACTTGGCTGCGACGGTTGACATCGGGACCTGGCCACGTCCCCCGATCTTCGACCTGATCCTCGATGTTGGCGAGATAGCGGTACGAGAGGCATTCGCTGCATTCAACATGGGACTTGGCTTCCTCGTGGTCGCTCCTCCTTCGGAGGCAACCTCGATCCGCGATGCTCTGGCGACAGCCGGACACGATTCCTACGTGGTGGGCAAGGTAGTGGAAGGCGATCGTGAGGTCTCGATCGAGCACTGACCGCTGCGGTTTCCGTGCCGTGAATCCCCGGTCGCCCAGAGGATGTTCAGAGAAGGGCGGGCCGGGGGTAGCGAACTACCCCCGGCTGCCCCGCGAGAGATGCCGGCAGACGGAGTGATGTCAGCCGGGTCCCTCGAGCTACGGCTGCTTGGACTTCTCTGGCAGTGCGCTCCACCACATCGCTTCGGCTCGCTTGATGCCTCCAACTCCGCCCGCAATGGCAATCATCAAGCCGGCGGTGGCGACAATGGCGGTGAACAAGGTGTTCACGACCGTCTCGGCCACATTCAACGTGTTGAGTGCGGCGATGACGCCGAAGGCGATGATCGAGAAGCGCACTGCGGGCACGAGCCAGGCGATCTGCTGACGGTTGGCCCACGGAGCCACCAGGTCGGCGAGAAACGCACCGATTGCGGCCGTCACCACGATGATGATCATGGCGACTGCGACCAGCGGCAGGTAGGCGATCAATGCGCTGATGAGGTCGGTGAGTCTCTCGACCTGCAGGGCTTCGGCCGCCATCAAGAACACGACCAGGAGCGCTACCCAGTAGAGCACGTTGCCAACCAGTTGCGACGCGGTATAGCCGGCACTCCGGAGCGTCTGGGTGAGTCCCGCCCGCTCGAGAAGCTTGTCGAGACCTACCCTGTCGAGCACTCGAACGAAGATTCCGCGGATGACGCGAGCCACGATCCAGCCGACCAACAGAATGATCGCCGCGCCAATGAGTTTCGGTGCAAAAGCGACGACGTCGGCCCATGCGCTGTCCAAACCGTCGCGCACGCCGTCAAAGAAGCCTCGACCATCGGTCTGGGCAAGTACCACGTTCATGAGATCCTCCTCGAGTTTCGGATTGTCCACAGCTAGGGACGCACGAGTTGGCCGACAAGTCGCGGAGCTTCTCGCGGCACTGAAGATGCGAATGATTCGCGACTCAGACGTCTCTGGCGACGTCCGTACCACGCAACAAGAACATGCCGCGACTCGAGAACCGAGCGATCGTGAATCAACTGGTGCCGCTTCTCTCGACATCACCGATCTGTATACGAACCACGCGGCGGCGATGTTCCGTGTCGCCGTCTCGGTCGTGCGTGATCATGCGCTGGCAGAGGATGTGGTCCAAGAATCCATCGTCAAGGCGTGGCGGCACCTCGACACGTTCCGAGGAGACTCGTCCCCCAAGACCTGGCTGCTGCGCATCACGCACAACACCGCAGTCTCGACGCTGCGGAGACTTCGTGACACCCCGCACGATCCGACTGAGCTGCCGGACACGCCGCACGAGATGGTCGAGTCCTCTGCGATGACGGCAGCATTCCTCAGCGCTTTCGACGAAGCCCTGTTCGATCTCGACGAACTCAGTCGGTCTGTTCTGGCACTCAGAGAGATCGAGGACTTGCCTTACGACGAGATCGCCCGAATCCTGGATGTGCCCTTGCCGACGGTCAAGACTCGCCTGTTTCGCGCTCGCCATCAGCTCGCAATCGCGCTTGCCGACTGGGACCCGACATGACCGTTCATCGATCGGACGCCGACCTCATGCTGTGGCTCGAGTCCGGTCATCGCACCGACGACCACATTCTGGGCTGCGATGTATGCACTGCCCGCCTCGAAGACCTCACCAGCCTCGACCAATCGTTGCTGGAGGCAGCGCGTTCGATGACCAAGCCACCTGAAGGACTGGTCGAACGGATCGATGCGCGCATGAGAAGCAGAGGCCAACTATTCGAGGCTATTGCGGCTGTCGGCGGCCTGTTCTCGCTAGGTTGGCGGACGATCGACACGCTATGGACCAACCATGAATGAACCCTGGGTGATTGCACTGGCCATCATCGGCGGCGGCATCGTCGTCGGAGCTGCCGCAGGGTTCTTCGTGCGGCGCCGACTCGTGCGGTCCCAGACGCGGCCGTCCGATGAGACCCTGGCCGGCGCCGCCGGTCTCTTCACTTTCTGGATTGTCGCTCTGACGTCGCTGCTCGTGGCGACGTCATTGGTCCGTCCCGAATCGCTCGAAAGCCTTCCCAGGCAGCTGCTCGACTACACGCCACGACTACTCGCGGCAGGACTGATTCTTCTCGGCGGCTACGCCATCGCGGGAGCGGCAGCCCGCTTGGTCTCGTTTGCCTTCGAGCAGGCGTCGGGTCGCGCGGTCGTTCGCGCCGGACGAATCGTTCGTTGGACATTGCTCGGTGCGGCTGGGGTTCTCGCACTGGCCCAACTCGGCGTCGACACCACGATCCTGCTCGTCATCGTCGCGGTCTTCGGAGGCTCCATCGGTCTCGCAAGTGCCCTCTTGGTGGGTTTTGGTGGCAGGGACATCGCCAGGGAAATCGCTGCCGGACGGTACGTGAGTCGATACCTCGGCGTCGACACCACCGTCACGGTCGATTCCGAGACCCGGACCGTGGTGGCCATGCATCCGGCGACCATCGAGGTGACCGGCGAATCCGGCACCACTCATCTTCCGTACACGGCGTTACTCGAGAACGGCTTCTCGACCCGCAACTAGTCCGACGTTGCGATCTCACCGACATGTGCCACGGCATCGCCCTTGTTGATCACCGGATAGTGGTTGATACCTAGCACCACGCCGGCGGTGCTGGCTTTGATCGCCATAGGCCGACCCCCAACGGTGTCGGCGATTCTCCCGAGCGTCTCCCCTTTCTCGACCATGTCACCGAGTGCCACACGAGTCGACAGCAGTCCGCCCCGCCTTGCCCTGACCCATGAGCTTCGTGTGACGATGTGCGGGGGTCCCGGTGGACCTTCCGGTGCTTCAGTGATCATGTCGAGATGCTGGAGCACCCGCAGCACCCCGCCGACACCGATCTCGACCGACGCACTGTCGTATCGCATCGCTTCACCGGCCTCGTAGACCAGGACCTGTTGACCTGCGTCCACCCCCGCTTGGCGGAGCGATCCATCTCGTTGCTTCGATTGAATCAGAATCGGTGCGGCAAACGCCTCGGCCAGCGCACGAGTCTTGGGGTCTGCCAGATCCGCTCGGATCTGGGGATGATTTTCTCTGTGATTCGATGCGGTGTGCAGGTCGAGTCCGACATCACTGCCGTTCACGACGGTTTCCATGAAGAGATGGGCCAGACGAGACGCAAGCGACCCACGCTTCGAGCCCGGAAAGCTCCGGTTGAGGTCTCGACGGTCTGGGAGGTAGCGGTCGCCGCCGAGCAGGCCGAACGGGTTGACGACAGGCGCGGCGATGAGCGTTCCTTTGAGCGTCTTCGCACTGAGTGCGTCCACGACCGCACGAACGATTTCTATGCCGTTGAGTTCGTCGCCGTGAACCGCCGCGCTGAGCCAGACACGCGGTCCGTCGAACCGCCCGTTGATCGCAATGATCGGTACGGTCATCGCTCCACCCGTGGGTAGTCGGGTGATCGGAAGTGCAATCGTGACCTTCCGCCCTCGGCCAACCGCTTCGCCACCGACGGTGAGCTTGGCGCTCATGGAGCAACCTTTCGTTCGATGAGTTCGATCACCGATTTCGCGACATCAACTCCCGAGGACGTTTCGATACCTTCCAATCCGGGTGAGGCATTCACCTCGATCACGACCGGGCCGTGCGCCGATTCCAACATGTCCACGCCTGCCACCTCGAGTCCCATGGCCTTGGTGGCTGCCAGGGCGATTTCGGTCTCTTGTGCGTCGAGCGTCCGAGGAGATGCCTTGGCTCCACGATGCAAGTTCGCTCGGAACTCACCAATGCCGGCAGTGCGCTCCATTGCGGCGACCACTTTCCCGCCGACAACCAGCACGCGGATGTCGGCACCTTTCGCCTCTTCCACGAACTCCTGTACGAGGATGTTGGCATCGAGTTGGCGGAACGCTGCGATGACCGATTCTGCAGCCTTGTGGGTCTCTGCAAGCACCACTCCGACGCCTTGGGTGCCCTCGAGCAGCTTGACGACCAAAGGCGCGCCACCGACCACGTCGATCAGACCATCGATGTCCTTGGTGGAATGCGCAAAGCTGGTGACGGGCATACCGATGCCGCGTTGCGCGAGAACTTGCAGCGATCGGAGCTTGTCGCGCGCTCGCGATATCGCGTCCGCCGTTGCAGGGGTGTAGACGTTCATGATCTCGAACTGGCGAACCACGGCGGCCCCGTAGAACGTGTAGGTCGCTCCGATGCGTGGAATGATCGCGTCGAACGACAGCTTCTCGCCCTGGTAGATGATGGCCGGCTTGCGCGAAGTGATGTCCATGTAGCAGCGCAGGTAGTCGACCACTCGAACGTCGTGTCCCCTGTCGCGACCTGCCTCCACCAGGCGACTGGTGGAATACAGCGACGACTGCCGCGACAACACTGCAATGCGCATGGTCGATCAGTCTTCTTTCGGTGACCTGGGAGTGAGAAATGAACGGCCAGGGTCGATGAGGAATCTCCTTCGAACCGCCTGGCGACCCAGGAGGAGCCTAAACCCCATCTCGTCGCGACGAGCAAGAGTCACCTCGATGTCCCAGGTGAGTGCACCGATCGTGATCGGGGTGACGATGAAGGGCCGGGACTCGCTGACACCATTCGATGACGTGACGGTGCGCCATCCCGAGATCGGCACTTCGACGGCAACGGGCTTCGCTGCCGACCGCTGGATGGGGTGAATCTCGAAGAAGGCGATGGTGTGGTCGTCGACCGACTTGGTCTTGAGTCCGTAGGCGTGCAGCGCGCTCGTCCGGGCTCCGGTGTCGATCTTGGCCTTGATGGCTTCTACCCCAAACGCAGGCATTGCAGCCCACTCGCGCCACCCGATGGTGGGTTTCTGGCGGACCTTCTTGGCCATCGACGCTCCACAGCTATGAGTCCGCGTCACTGCGGCTTCTCGGAAGCAGCGAGTATCGCAGGAATGGCGGGCCAATCGACTCGGTTACGCCCATGTGGTCTCATCAACAGCACGCTTCTCGACCTCACCGACACAACGGCGCGCCCTCATCGGGATCGCGGGGAGCCAGCTGCTGGTTCTCACCCTCTGGTTCTCGGCGGCCGCCGTCGCACCCCAACTCGAGGAGGTGTGGAGCCTCGATTCAGGGGGCACTGCCGCATTGACCCTTGCAGTTCAGATCGGATTCGTCCTCGGTGCGCTCGGCTCTGCCGTCGCCAACCTGGCCGACCTCGTCCCGAGCCGCCGCCTCTTTGTCGTGGCGGGACTTTTCGGGGCAGCGGTGAACGGCTCGCTGGTCATGGTTGACGGGGACTCGTTTGCGGTCGCGCTCACGCTGCGATTGCTGACTGGCGTGGCTCTCGCCGGTGTCTACCCCAGCGGACTCAAAGTGATGGCCGGCTGGTTCACGAAGGGGCGAGGCATGGCCCTTGGAGTCTTGGTGGGCGCGCTCACTGTGGGGAGTGCCGGTCCCCATCTCATCAGGGGTCTCGGCGTCGACTGGCAAGGCGTCGTTCTCGGAGCGTCGGCGTTGGCCATCGTTGGCGTCGTCGTCATGGCCGTGGTGGTCACCGACGGACCGCACGAAACCGCACCGAGCCGCTTTGCATGGAATCGGATAGGCAGCGTCTTGCGAAACCGCGGCGTGCGACTGGCGACCTACGGCTACCTGGGTCACATGTGGGAGCTGTACGCGATGTGGACGTGGACTGCGGTCTTCTTGGCGGCATCCGCCAGGGCCTCGGGCTCGTCGACAGCATGGGTCTCGAATGCAACATTCGTTGTGATCGCTGTCGGTGGGATAGGTGCCTGGGCAGCTGGTAGTTGGGCCGATCGATACGGCCGAACGATCGTCGCTGGAGGGGCGATGGCGGTATCGGGCGGATGCGCCCTCGCTTCTCCTCTCGTTTTCGGTGCGCCACCGGTCATCGTGGTCACCTTGTTCGTCGTCTGGGGATTCACGGTCGTTGCCGACTCGGCACAGTTCTCTGCCATCGTCACCGAGACCGCTGCCGACGCCGAACGTGGCACCGCGCTGACTCTCCAAACCGCCGTCGGCTTCCTTCTCACCCTCGTGACCATCAGAGGCGTCCCGTTGCTCGCCGACCTATGGGGTTGGCAATGGGCATTTCCGATTCTTGCCATCGGACCGATCCTCGGTATCGCGGCGATGGCTCGGCTCAGGGGCTCGTCCGAATCGGCAGCGCTGGCAGGAGGTCGTGGCTGAGGTACTCGCTAGATTCCGACCCATGACTCCAACATCAGAAGTACTCAGCGTCGAGATCTCCGACCACGTCGCAACTGTGTGGCTGGATCGACCCGACAAGTTGAACGCGATGAACAAAGCGTTCTGGGACGACCTGCCTCCAATCATGGAAGCTTTGGCAGACGACCCAGAGGTTCGGGCCGTAGTCATCGCCGGGAGAGGCAGCGCGTTCAGTGTTGGTTTGGACCTCCTCGACTTCGGACCAACGGTTCTGGCACCGCAAGGGAGCAGTCGCGCCGGCAGTAGCGCAGCGCTCCTCGCCGATATCAAGAAGATGCAACGCGCCACGTCATCGGTCGCCGAGTGCCCCAAGCCGGTTATCGCTGCCGTTCATGGTTGGTGCATAGGTGGGGCGATCGATCTCATCACCGCTTGCGACATCCGCCTTGCCTCCCAAGATGCCGTGTTTTCGGTACGCGAAACCAAGCTGGCGATAGTGGCCGACATGGGGACACTGCAACGACTCCCGCGGATCGTCGATCCGGGATGGGTGGCTGAGCTCGCGTTCACCGGTCGAGATGTCAGCGCCGACGAAGCCAAAGAAATGCGCCTGGTCACTCATCTGTACGAAGACGTCGACAGGCTGCACAAGGAAGCGAGCAGCCTCGCTCAACAGATCGCTGCCAACAGCCCAATCGTTGTGCAGGGAGTCAAGACCGTCCTGAGGGCCAACGACGGCAGAACGGTCGACGAAGGCTTGGACTATGTCGCCTTGTGGAATGCGGCTCATCTCCACTCGGCGGATCTCAACGAAGCTATCGCGGCTCACCTCGAAAAGCGTGCTCCCGACTTCACCGGAGAGTGACTCTTCAGGCCGGGAGTCGGCTTTTCGGCGCGCCACCGCTACGGGAGCGATAGTCGATGCCGCGTATGCCGAGCCAGGCGACGAGCAGCCCCAGAATCAGCGCCGAGAGTGACGTCCCCTGCAGGTTCTCGACACTTGTGCTCACGCCGATCGAGAGCCCTTCCAGCGGTGTCAGAACCGGAGAGGACAGCTCTGGAAGCAGGTTGTCGGCAATGACCGCCGGCGCGCTGCGAATCACGAGTGATGACTTGCTCAGATACTCGGCCAGCTCGTCACTCGTGAGACCCAGTCCTGCTGCGCCCTCGGGCGGGAGTCCCGTGAGGCCGCCTGCCTGAACGTCGATCGGTGTCGGCGCCAGCGTCGTCGTGGTAGTCGACGTGGTGGTCGTGGTGGTGCTTGTGGAGGTCGCCGTTGACGTCGAGGTTGTCGGCGCCGATGTGGTCGAGGTCGTGACGCCGCCTGGCTGACCCAAACTCGGAGGCAGCGTCGTGGTCGTCGTCGACGGAGCCTTCGTCGTTGTCGTCGTCGGTCCTGGCTGCTCTGTAGTCGTAGTCGTCGTCGGCGGTTTCGTCGTGGTCGTCGTGGGTGGCGGAGCCGTGGTTGTCGTGGTCGTTGGGCGCGGTGGACGTGATGTCGTCGTGGTCGGTGGCGGAGCCGTGATCGTGGTGGTGGTCGGTCCAGGCGGCAGCGTGGTCGTCGTAGATGTTGTCGTCGTAGTGGTCACGGGAGTCTCGACCGCAGTCACCAAAACGTCATCGATATAGACCTGTGTGCCAGCGGAAAAATCAACGGCAAGAAAACGGACCACTGTGCCATCACCGAGCATATCCCCGGCATCGACATTGATCGACTTCATCCCCGAGTCGGTTCGGTTCAAGCTGACGGTTGCCACCGTCGTGTAGGTAGCGCCACCGTTGCCGGAGAGCGCGATCTGTAGCGAACCGGCGCCGGCCACACGCGAGTAGTCGAGCCGCAACGTCCCAGAGCTGATGTCGTCTCCGAGCTTCACGCTTCGGAAGACACCTCGACTGCCCGAGAACCCAGCCGTGCCACCGTCGATCAGCAGACACGCCGATCCATCACAGGTGGCATCCGCCACAGTTCGGACGGCACCCTTCTTGTGACCATCGCGCTCGCCAATCTCGCGCCACGGCTTGGCCCACCGCTCGGTGCCGGTGCTGCCCTTGTAGTTCACCGTTTCGAAGTTGTCGCTTGCAGTGACGACAGACGTGGACTGCTGTGCATACGCTCCCGGGACCGCGGTTACGAGAAACGCCAGAATGACGGTCGCAGTCGTTCGCTTGAACTTGGTGCGTGTACTCCTCATGAATCCACCTCTGCCCGCGACCGCTCGTCGATGATCGGCGCGTCTTCGGCTGACTGGGTCAGCAATGGCTTGGCGTCGTCATCTGACTCGATGTCGGACAGCGAGACCACCAGCGGATCGATCGAAACCAATTCGAGTTCAAACGTGAACACGGTCCAGCCGTCAACCCGCTCGTACCTGAGGTCACCACCCATTTCCGCGGCGAGCGAACGGGCGATCGCGAGGCCGAGGCCGACGCTGCCACCGACGACAGAAGCCTTGCCATCGTGGACGAAGCGCTGGAACAAGCGTTCAACAACCTCATCGCCCACACCTTCACCGTTGTCGGACACCGAGATCCGGTATTTGTCGTCGACCACTTCACCGAGAACCTCGATGATTGGCCCACCATGGCGCACCGCATTCGACATGAGATTCCGCAACACCTGACGCAACCTTGTGCGATCGGCAACGACCGTCGCCGAGACGCCGTTGACGGCGACCGAGTGGCCCGCACGCTGTAGCGGATCCGCAACGGCCTTGATCTCGTCACGGATTGTGACGTCCTCGAATTCGAAGTTGAGCGCCGAGGCATCGAGCCGCGCCGCAGTGAGCAGGTCTTCCACCATGCGCTGGAGTTCTGCGGCTTCCTTGCCGACGAGCATGAGCAACTCATGGCCTTCCGTCGGATCGATGTCGTCCTCCAGCAGAATGTCAGTGAAGCCAACGATGCTGGTGAGCGGGGTTCTCAGTTCGTGCGAGATGCTCGCAATGAACTCGTCTTTGGACTCGAGGAGCTGCCGATCCGTCTCGAGCCGCACCTCGTACTTGGCTTCCCGCTCTCGGACCTGGCGCCGGGCGATTCTGCTGTACGCGTACACCGCGGCTGCCGGCACGAGGAGCGTCACGAAGAGCGTCGTCACGCCGCTCAACCATCCCGACAGGGACTCGCCGTCTTGCACCTGTGACTTGACCGACTCCTGAATCGTTCCGAGTTCGCTCATTGCGATCTGAAAGTGCGGCTCGAATTGTCCAGAGCGGTAGTCGACCGCCGATTCGATCTCTCCACTCTCGACGAGGTCGAGCACGTTGGTTGCATGGGCGGCGAGACCTTTGATCTCGACGAGGGCTTGCGGACTGTCTTCAACGATGCTCTCGGGCGCCGCCTCGATGACCGCCTCGAGATCTGCGATCGTTCGGCGTGCTTCTTCGAGGGCCGAATCGAACGCCTCTTGGCTGGCGGCTTCGAGATAGAAGTCGACTCCGAAGAAGATGGCCTGAGCATCTGCGGATCTGACTGCTGAACCGGCGGCGACGGCCGAGTTGGTCCAGTGCAGCGTCAAGGCGTTGGTAGCGATGCGGTTGGTTCCGTAGATGTTCGAGAACCACAGCGGCGCGCCGACGACGAGCAGCGCAATGCTCATGGCGACCCAGAACGATTTCCAGCGCGTGGCGCGCCTCGTTACGGCGTCCGAATGGTCGGGCGGTGAATTCACACCTATTTGATCGTCACGCGCACGCCCGAACGTGAGCACCAGTTCACTCGGACACAATGTGACTAGTCACATCCCAGCACATGGCAGCCAGGCAGGACTCGATTGTCGGTATGGCTAATAGCGAGCGTGGATTAGCGTCTCGGAGATGTCCCTGCGCTCGACCCTGGTCGCTCTCGCATTGGTCGCAGCCGCGTGCTCGTCTGTGACCGAGGCGAATGCGCCTACAACGTTGCCCACGGCGGTGACCACAACCATGCCGATCACCACGGTTGAAACCGCTGTCACGACAACTCTCCCTGCCGTCCCGGCCAGCACTCATCCCGCTTCCGATGCGCTCGACGAGGCCCTCGCGACCTGGGCGGAAACGAACGCCCCGATGGGTGTTGCGGCCATCATCACCTCAGGAGACGAGACCGTGTGGCAAAGCGGTGCCGGCGACCCCGCCGCCTCGGTCGACGGTCTGTTCGAGGTGGGGAGCATCACCAAGACGTTGGTTGCCATCACTGCACTACGGCTAGCAGAAGAGGGCCGCATCGACCTGGACGCACCTATCGTCGGCTACGCCGAATCAGTTGCACCCAGTCCCACAACAACTCTTCGTCAGCTTCTGAATCACACGTCAGGATTGGTCGACCCAGAAGTCGAACCTTCGCTCGAGTCGTTGTTGGATCTGACGAGGATCTACACGCCACAAGAGCTGGTCGAGACCACCCTCGAGGCGGTCGGCACGCTCGCACCTGGCCGATATCGATATTCCAATTCCGGCTACTGGTTGGCTGGCGCCACGCTGGCCGAGGCCGGCGATGCTCCGCTTGAAGTCCTGATCCGTGAGATGGTGCTCGACCCGCTGGGCCTCGAAGACACCTTTCTGGCATGGGCCGAGCCGGTCCCTCGACCGCTCGTGCCTGGATACGTCGCGTTCACCGCCGACGGTGGCGAACTTCCTCTTGGGACCTCGATCATCCCCGCCATGGTCACCGGAGCCTGGTCGGCAGGAGGAGTCGTGTCGACCGCTTCCGACATCGCGGCGCTGTTCAATTCGCTGTTCGGAGGCACTCTTCTCGAGCCGGCGTCTTTGGCCGAGCTCCTCGAGCTACCGGACGGATCCAGTTACGGCCTCGGCATCGAGCGTCGCACCGCCGATGGCAACGACGCCTGGGGTCACAACGGCGTCATCGCGGGTTACCGGTCGAGCGCCATTCACGATCCTGACACGGGACTCACCGTGGTCGTCTTGAGCAACCGGCTACGTGCCGACTTCGACACCGAACCCATTGCCTCCCAACTACTCGCAACAGCTGCCGACCGCTGACGCTTGCGGCCACACCGGCTGCTGATGCTGAGTAGCAGCTCGAGCGCTGATCCCTTGCCAAATCGGGGACACTGGCGTTTCGGGCTGTCAGTCCCAGATCGTTGCTGAAACCACTGCTTTCATGAGCACGGTGCTCCAGCCACCATCCTCGTCTATGAAGGCGGTTGACTCCCTGGCCAGCTTGGCGAACATGCCGCCTTCCTTGCCCGCTGCCGCGATGCGGTCCTGGGCGCCGTAGCTGTCCAATCGGACGAGGGTGCGAACAGTGCCGGCGTTCTTCTCACTCGTGTGGACCGTCACGAAGGTACCCAGATAGGCGCAGCCCTCTGGCAGCGACTGGGCATACTCCTTCTCGTTGGCCGAAAGCCACTCCTGGAACTCCTCCATCCGTCCCCGCTTGATGTCGTATCCCCACTCCATGATGAAGTCCACAAGACCCCTCCTCGCTGCGAACCCCCCGTCGCAGAGAATTATGGCGACCGATCAGAGTCGGGGCCATGAAGAATCTGGGAAGCGACTCGCTACGTTCCATGGCTACCGAACAACGCGAGGCCCCGTTCCCTGAGCCACGGTCAACTAACCGGCGGCTGTCAGGGGCGCTCGGCGAAGATCGGAGGGTTGGTTCTCGTTCGTTTCAGCTCCCAAAACCCGTCGAGAGTGGCCATTGCGTGGAGCGAGTCGAACAATTGGGCTGCCGCTTCACCTGTCGGCGCAGGCGAAAGCACTGGACCGAAGAACCCGGCGCTGCCGTCGAACGAGATGATCGGCACTCCAGTGTCTTCACCAACGAGATCCAGTGCGTCCTTCATCGATGCCTCGATGACCGCATCCCACGCATCGTCGTCAGCGGCTGAAGCCAACGCACGTTCGTATCCTGCGTCCTCGAGCACATCCCCGAGGTCTGTGTCGCGATCCTTGTCGTGGTGGTAGCGACGCCCCATCTCGGTGTACAACGGAAGCACGGCACTGTCGCCGTGTTCCGCCCGAGCGGCCTCGACAACTCGCAGCGCCCGCAAACCGCGTTCGTGACCTTTGACGTACTTCTCGTCCATCTCGAGGTCACGGTTCTTGATGCGCAGGCTGAACGTGCGCCAGTTGATCTCCAGGTCGCGGTGTGCCGAGACCTCGACGAGCCACCGGGAGGTGATCCAGCACCACGGGCATACAGGATCGAAAAAGAAATCAACACGCGTCATCGGAATACCTCGACCTCTGGGGCACTACACGGTACCCAGCGCAGCATTGCGCAGGAAAATTCCCTTCGACACGCGCTACGGCCGATGTGCGACAATGCCGGACATGACTCCACGTACTCAACGAGGCCACCTGTTCGCAGCTCCGTAGCTCGCGCACGACTTCGTTGATCGTCATCCCCTTTCACGTCCATCAAGGAGTAGCCCAATGAGCGACCTCTCATCCCGTCTTCGCGACGTCATTGCACCGGTCATCGCTTTCGACAGCGACATCGAGATCGTCAAGTCAGACGGTGGCCACCTCATCGATTCCAACGGCAAGCAGTATCTCGACTTCGCGTGCGGCATCGCCACGACCAACATCGGCCACAGCCACCCGGCGGTGCTCAAAGCGGTTCACGACCAGGTGGACAGGTTCTTTCACGCGGGTGGCGTGTTCCTCTACGACACGCTGGTGACCGCCGGAGAAAAACTCCGAGAGGTCACGCCCGAGGGCATCGAGAAGTTCTTCTTCATGAACTCTGGTGCCGAGGCCGTTGAAGGCGCAGTCAAGCTGGCGCGCAAGACCACAGGACGCCAAGGCATCATTGTCTTCCGTGGTGGATTCCACGGGCGGACCATGGGTTCGGTCACGTTTACAACCTCGAAGGCGAAGTATCGCCAGGGCTATCACCCGCTTCTTCCTTCAGTGTTCGTTACGCCATTCCCACGCCCCTTTGCGTGGAACATGTCACAAGAGGACGCGACGGATCGAGCACTCGAAGAGCTTCACAAGTTGTTCCAGCACCAGATCACCCCTGGCGAAGTCGCCGCTTTCCTCGTTGAACCGCTCCAGGGCGAGGGTGGCTACTACCCGGCAGGCGAGCGGTACATGCGAGAGTTGCGTTCCATTGCCGACGAGCACGGCATTCTGCTGATCGCTGATGAAGTGCAAACCGGCTTCGGCCGAACCGGCGAGTGGTTCACGTCACAGGTCTACGGCGTCAAGCCAGACGTCTTGGTCATGGGCAAAGCCATCGCGAGCGGTATGCCGTTGTCAGCCGTCGGCGCCTCCGCGGAACTGTTTGACCAGTTCCCGCCGGGATCTCACGGAACGACGTTTGGCGGAAACCCCGTGTCATGTGCTTCTGCCATCGCAACCATCGAAACCCTTCACGACGTGATCCCAGGTGTCGGGCCACTCTCCAAACACGCGTTCAGTCGCCTCAACGAACTCAAGGACCGGCACTCGAGCATCGGCGACGTCCGAGGCCTGGGTCTGATGATCGGAGTCGACCTCGTCGATGGCGTAGGGAATCCCGATCCTGCGGCCTTCAAACACCTGGCTGCGCACGCCCACGATGCCGGCTTGTTCATCCTCAGCTGCGGTCCGAACAGCAACGTCATTCGATTCATCCCGCCGCTCAACGTGACGACGGAGCAGCTGGATACGGGTATCGACATCATCGACGCCGCGTTGACCTCATACGAAGGCTGACGTGATTCGACCGCCGTGGCGTGATGCGCCCGCAATGCCAATCGTGCTCGCCTTCGGGGGAAACGCGCTGTCGCCTACGAGTTCCGAGGACGGAAAGGACGAGGAGCGAGCCGAAGCGCTTGCAGCTGCGCTGTTGCTGTTGCTCCCTGACGACTCGGGTCTCGTGCTCGTGCACGGCAATGGTCCGCAGGTGGGCAACATCTTGCTGCGAGTCGAGGAAACCCGCGGTCGCCTTCCGGTCGAGGCACTCGATGTGTTGGTCGCCGAAACCCAGGGCAGCATCGGGTACCTCTTGACGCGGGCGCTGCGGAATGTCACGCAGCGTCGGCAGCGCAGGGTCGAGATCGCGATGATCGGCACCCAGGTGGAGGTAGACGGCGATGATCCGGCGTTTGGCAAGCCCACGAAGCCGATCGGACCCTTCTACACAACCGCGGAGGGCGAGAAGCTGGTCGTGAAAAAGGGTTGGTCGATGGTTGAGGTACGTGATCGGGGCATGCGGCGGGTTGTGCCATCACCCAAGCCGCGCTCGATCATCGAGTTCCACGCAATCGCCGATGCGGTGCGAGGGGGCAGCGTCGTCGTGGCCGGGGGTGGCGGGGGGATTCCCGTTACCAGGAACGCGTGGGGCGAACTCTCCGGGGTCGAAGCCGTCATCGACAAAGACAGGACCGCATCGCTGATGGCCCGATCACTTGGAGCAGTCGGGTTCGTCATCCTCACCGAGGCAGATGGTGTGTACGACGGCTTCGGCACACCGGAGCAAGTTCGGTTCGAGACGCTGCCAGTGTCTGAGGCTCGGCGCCTCCTCGCTGAAGGCAAGCTGCCAGCCGGCTCCATGGGACCCAAGGTGGAAGCCGCAGCCGACTACGCAGAGGCGATGGGGCAGCCGGCGCTGATCACGAGCGTCGAGCGGTTGACCGATTCGCTGGATGGTTCGGCCGGGACGTGGGTCGTTCCCTAGATCAGGCCGGTGAACCCGAGCGACTACGCCGTGCCTCGCTCGGCCAGGCAATGGCGACGGCACCCGCAATGATCGCCAGGTACTGAAGCCAGTCACCGACCCGCGTGAACAGGGTTGGACCGGCAGTCCGGAAACGGACGTTGCCTCTGAGGATCTCGGCCGTGAACAGCCCCGTCTCTCCCTGCACGGTGCCATCAGCGAGAACGATCGCAGACTTGCCGGTGATCGCGGCGTGGACGAGATCCATGCCGACCTCGGCAGCGTTGACGGTCGCCATCGCAATCAGTTGATCTGAGGCAGCTCCAGAACCGAAACTGCCTTCGTTGGTGGTCACCACAATCAGCTCTGAGCCAGCAGCTGCTTGTGAGCGTACGTGCCTGCTGAACGCTCCCTCGAACGAGATGACCGATCCGAGTGACCCACCCTTGATCCGAAATACGACGGGCTCGGTGCCTCGAATCATGTCACGGGGCACTGCATCGAGGGCCGGGATGAACCCGAAGAGCGGACGTAGGGGAACGTATTCACCAAACGGCACCGGATGCCGTTTCAGGTACTCACCGGCGATCAATCCGTCTGGAGTGAACAACACATTCGCATTTTCGAATTCATCCGTTCCGATGGATCGCGTTCCGCTGATGAGCAGGTGAGCGTCGAGCCGAACAGCTTCGAGCGCCAGCTCTTCTCGCACCGCTTCGTTGCCAACGGGTTCGAAGGGTGTCCCGGTGGCGTTCTCAGCCCACACGACGAGATCGACCGTGTCCGGGCGCAGGGTGCGCGTCAACTCGAGGTGCGATTCGTAGATCCGTTGGTTTTCGTTCTGGCAGTGCACTCGCGGACAGGGAGAATTGCCTTGGATGACGGCGACTCGGATGAGTTCACCGTCGGAATCTGCAGCCAGGAGTCCGCCGGCAATCGTCAACAGCATGACAATCACTACAGGGTCGACGAGATAGCGCCAGTTCCTCGCGTTCTCGACAACGATCACGAGGCCGGCCGCCACAGCAACGGCCAACACCGACCAGCCGGTTGCCCCTATCCATTGGGCTGCTCCGATGGTCGGCCCGGTGTCAGCTGCCGCGTATCCGAGCGTGCCCCATGGGAAACCGTTGAAGGGCGCTCGCGCTCGAAGGAACTCCCACAGCGCCCAGCCGCCGACCGCTACGAGGTACCACCGCCAGATCGCTCCTTGACCGGCGGTCCACACCGCGAACGCGTAGCCGGCCGCCAGGACGGTCATCCACAGCACCAAGGGCAGCCACGCCACGGTTCCGACGATGCGCATCCACCACAGCATTCCGCCGAACCACACGAATCCGAACACCGTACCGAGCCTGATCGCCGTGCCGCCATGCTCCACCTGGCGCAGAGCCCACAGCAAAGGAGCTGGAGCTACGAAGGCGAGCACTCCGAGCCCGACCGGGGGGAACGCTGCCCACATCAAGAGTCCGCCTACCAGGGCGCCGACATATGGCCACATGGATTGGGACAATACTGCGGCCCGACAACAGTGCGATGGCGACTGGTCCGGCTGCTCTCACTTGGCCGTAGAGTGACGGGCCGTGAACGACTACGAACTTGCCCATCACGCAGCCTCCATCGGCGCCGCGATCGTCGCCTCCCACTTCGGCGTCGTGAAGAGTGGCGACCTGAAGGGGAGGTCCGATCCGGTGACGATCGCCGACCGAGAGGCCGAGGCGGCCATCGTCGAGTTCCTGAAAACGGAGCGACCGGATGACGGAATTCTGGCGGAAGAAGGCTCTGGAGCGGCCGCGACGGGCCGACGTTGGATCATCGACCCCCTCGACGGGACGGTCAACTTCATGCACGCCATTCCCCAGGTGTCGGTCTCGATCGCCCTCTACGACGGTGACCAACCGTTGGTGGGTGTCATCCAAGACGTCAGTCGCGACGAAGTCTTTGCGGCCAGTTTCGGCGAAGGAGCCACCCTCGATGGTGAACCGATCGAGGTGTCAGCGACCGACGACCTCGCTCACGCCGTGGTCGGCACTGGGTTTCCGTACGACCATCATCTTCATGCCGAGGCATACGCAGCGAACCTCGCCGCAGTTCTCGCGGAGGTCAATGGCATCCGGCGCATGGGATCAGCTGCTCTCGACCTGGCGTGGGTAGCGGCCGGACGCCTCGACGCGTACTGGGAACTCGTTCTTGCGCCGTGGGACATGGCCGCGGGCGTGCTCATCGTGACAGAAGCCGGTGGACGAGTCACCACGCCCGGAGGCAATCCGTTGCGTGTGGGCCACGGTGGGGCGATCGCAAGCAACCGTGCATTGCACCGGCCTTTGACCGCTTGCATTGCGGGTACCCTCCCCCCACATCTCAAGGAGGATCAATGAAGAACAGGCTCAGTC
>JABDJC010000025.1 GCA_013003395.1 Acidimicrobiia bacterium | reverse complement strand
GAGGATCGATTGGAGCTGCCCTTCGCCAGCCCGCACAGCCAGAGCCACGATGAAGATCACTCCGGGAATGATGGCCATCACCGACTGGAAGGCGAGCGAACGTGCATACGTGAAGCCATCGGCGTATCGGAAACGCTCGAAGGACTCTTTCAGCAGCTCGCCGACGGACAGTGTCGACAGCGTCTCGGCGGCGTCCGCGCCGTCAACATCGTCGGCTTCCGCCAGAGCGATCTCGGGTACGAGGGTGACTGAACTCATGGCGAGGTCTCCTTGCGGCGTAGGTTGAGAGAATTGGGTTCAACGGTGAATTCAAATCTGTTCGCCGGTGGCCGCTCGTCTCCATCGAGCTCGTACGGCTGGGGGACGTCGAGAACGATTTGTCCCGATTTGCCGGCCCAACGGGTGATCGTCGCCGCCTTGCGTCTGCGTGTGAGAATCGACCAAGCAGTCCAGAACCATCCCCAGATGCCTTCTGGGCGCAGGACGAGCACCTCGAGGATGCCATCGTCGGGCCGGCCATCGGGGAACAGGTCGACACCGCCTTGTATGCGGCCCATGTTCCCTACCAGTACCGACTTGGCCCGTCCGCGAAACACCTGAGCGCCGTCCACGCTGATCGTCGCGTCGAAGCTGCGGTCTTTGAGATGGTGCATCGCCGTTGCGACGTAGGCCAAGGCGCCGAAACGCTCCTTCGACTCGCGAGAGGTGTCCGACATCACTGCGCCGTCGAATCCGACGCCCGCCATCACGGCGAACGCTTCGTCGTTGAATCGGCCGACGTCGATCGTCGCGGCGCTTCCGTTGGCTGCGCAGTCGAACGCTCCCTCGACGTCGCCGGGTATGTCGAGGTTGCGGGCCAGGAGATTGCCGGTTCCTGCAGGCACCACTCCAAGCACAGTTTCGGTTCCGATGAGGGATTCGATGCATGCCCGAACCGTGCCGTCTCCACCGCAGGCGATGACCGTGTCGGCACCCGCTTTCACTGCAGAGGCAGCTTGGCCCGTGCCTGGATCGTCCTCGGTCGTTTCGAGCCAACTCACCGTGACGCCGCGGGATTCGAGAAGATTCCGAAGCTCGGCGGACTCCTCTTTGGCGCCTGCTGGATTGGCAACTATTGCGATCGTCTCAGCGACGGCTTTCATGATGAGGTCCTCATTGATTCTTGTTGGTTCTGGTCCCCCACGATGGGTGGGGTGGGCAAGTTGGCGTCCCGTCGTTTGATCAGCGCCACTGCTACTGCGAGACATGCGGCGCCGAGGAGTGCGCCGACGGTGACATCCGTCAGGTAGTGCATTCCTCGGTACATGCGTGATACGGCGACTGCCAGCGGTGCAAACACCGCGAGAGCGATCGACCACCGTCTGGCGATCACGTTCTTGGTGTTCCAATGAACGATGAGCGCGATGCCGACATAGAGAGCTACCGCAGCTGCAGTGTGTCCAGAAGGGAAACCCGAGGTGGGAGGGCTTGGATCGAGTTGACCGATCGGTGGGCGGTCACGGCCGACCAGAGCAGCGATCGTCACGAACGAACACACCTCGAGCAGGAGTGCGGACATGAGCACCAACGGTTCACGCCAGCGACGCCATCCGAAAAGCATGACCGCAGACACGATGCCGATCACGGCCACGACAGTCATGGTGTCAGATAGGCCGGATCCGAAGTCGGTCAACATGTCGAGGGTTGGTGTACGTCGCGCGGCGAACCAGTCGCTGACGGCGCTGTCGAAGCGACCAAGCGGCGTGTCGCTCAGTGAGACGATGGCGATGCCGATTATCCACCCGAGGCCGACGAACGCCGCGAACGCGCCGAGCAGGGCGGCCACATCGGCCCATCCAATCGGCCATGTCTCGCGGAGGCTCGGACGATCGACCTCTCTCCGATCTGCGGATGCACGATCCCGTCGAGCTGTTTCGGTGAACGTCATCAGCTGCTTCCTATCGCCGTTGTTTCCGTTTGTCGCGCTGCTGCAGCGACTTCTTCTGTGGGTTCTCCCAACCTCATGAAGCGTCCGCCGAATGCGATTGCGCACACGACGAACCAGGCCCATCCGACGCTGAGTCCGGCGACGACGTCGGTGATCCAGTGCGCACTCAGCAGTGCCCGCGTTGCTCCGACGCCAGCGGCGATGAAGAACGCGCCGGCGACGAGACTGGTGCGAATCCAACGACTGGCTCCTAGTCCGAGGACCAAGGCAACCGCGGCATACGTCGCCGCGGCCGCGGCGGAGTGGCCGGAGGGGAACGACTGGCCTGCCCAGCCGGCGAGTTGGCCGATCTCTGGTCGATCTCGATCCACCAGGAGCTTGAGCCCGTTGTTGAGCAACGACTGGCCTGCCGCCACGGCCAGCATGAACAATGCAATGTGCCAGTTCTTGTACCGCCACCATCCGTATGCGCCAACGGCGAGAGTCAGGATGACGACAACGGTTGTCCCGCCGAGGGTTGTGAAGAGGTGGAGCAGGTCGTACGTGGTACCAGTCGCATTGTTGAAACCCCATTCGGCAACTGATTCGTCGAACTCGGCGAATCCGTACTGTCGGTCGACCATGTCGAACAGGAGGCCGGCGACGAGCGCAAGCGCAAAGATTGCGCCAAGTCCGACGGTCAGGAGAAGGCCGCCGGTGCTGCTTCGATCAAGGCGTCTGGTGACGAACTCTGCGAGGCGAGGGCGATGAGCCACTCTGGTGACCAGCCAGTGCTTTGAGAGGTCAACGTCGACTGGACTCGAGTGATGGCGCGACAAGGTCAGCCAAGTGGCAAAGAGGCCGGCGAGCAGCCCGACACCCAGAATTGTCAACGAAACCATTTCGACTCCCTTCACGTCCTCGGTTCGAGCAGCGGGGCCGCTCAACCGGATGGAGTCGGTCTACCCATGAACGCCAGGACTAAACCGATCTCTCGCCCATGAACGCCAGGACTAAACCGATCTCTCGTCGAGCAGCGCACGCCCTCGATTCCGACCGCCAACCCGACCACCTTTTTGGGTTTGTTTCCAGCCGCCTGGGTAGGTCTTGACATCGCACCGCAATGAAGCGGCGCAAGAAAATACTGGACAACAAATGACCGTCATCACCTCCCACGGCGAGACAACAGCAAGCGAGGGCTCCGGCGTGGAACAGACGAATTCGGATTCAGGATCCGTGGGCGACGAACGTCGGGTACACGGAGCACAGGATGGGGCAGCGGGCGAAGGGCTGGAATACGAGGCCCCTGCAGCTTCCAAGCGCTCGTTCAAAGGCCAGTGGTCGACGATGGTTCGTGACCTCTTCGTCGGCTTGGCCGCACTGGTCGTCGGTGTGCTCGGCCTTGTGCTTCCGGTCTTACCTGGCTGGATACTGATCTTTGTCGGACTGGCGCTCATCGCCGGCTACGTGCCGCCGCTTCGCCGAGCGTTGTCTCGGCTGCTGCGCACCAACTCAGCGATGCGTTCGCTCGGCACGGTCGCCCGCCGCCCCGCTGCACGAAAGAGCTTCGCCCGGTTGATGGCAATGCGGCCAGTTCGCAACGCGCTGGACAGCGAGACCCGTTGGCGGACGCTCCACAGCGTGCTCAAGGCACGAGCAGGCGAGCCGGCCACAGACGACGCCGGCACCCAATCAGATCGCAATGGGTCCCAGGAGTAGCGATGACCACGACAAGGATCAAGACTGAATCGGACAACTCGGACTCGTCCTCGAATCCAGAGCGACGGTTTGTCGACATGCGGTTTGCGATCATCGGCGGTTCAGTTGCTGCGTTGGTGATGTTTGCCGGCGTGGTGACCGTGGGTAGCGTGACCCCGTTTGTTGGTCTCAAGCTGCTTCAATCGGTACTGCCCACGATTCGATTCCTCGCGTCATCTGGCCTTGCTGCCGGCGCAACGGTCATGGCGCTGATGCTCACACTGATCGGTCTCACGTTCACGTCGGACTGGCAGTTCCGAGACATTCATTACATCCGGATCAAGCAGATTTCGCTCCTCGCGACCTGGACCATGCTGCTATCGATTGTGGTCCTGCTCTTTCTTGGGCTTCCGGTCGAGGAGGCCGACCAGCTTCAGTTCTACTACGACGTCGTGTACTACGCCGTGCTCGCGGCGGCGTCGATCCTCGGTGGCCTTCTGGTCGCTGTGGCCCTCATGCTGCATCGGACGATCTCAGGCTTGGTGGCGATTGGCCACCCATCAGGAAACAGCGAGCTCATCGAAGATGCGGACTGATCTGAGCGTCGTCGAGGTGTTCGGCGACTTACACTGCTGACATGGACTGGTTCATAGACACCTCGAACTACGCGCACGTCTCGGATCTTCGCAGAGAGTTCGCAAGCTATCTGAGTCGGCATGCAGCTCCCGACCAAGACGTCGCCTCGGCAGAATTGGCGTTTTCGGAATTGATCACCAACGCAGCCCAACATGCTTCTGGGCCGGCCTGGGTGTCCGTCGACTGGACCGATCGGCTTCCGTCTGTGTCGGTATACGACCTGGGCGCCGACTTCTCCATCGATCCCGAGCGGCTTCCTTCGGCTGCTGGTGGTCGTGGCCTGGCAATCGCAACGAGCCTCGCGATGGATCTGAAGATCATGGCCCGGGAACATGGCGGCACGCGGGTCGATGCAACGCTCCAGGTCGAGCGGGCTGAGCCCGTCCAGCACGATCCGCCACGGCGACCGCTCGCGTCCCTCCCGTCCGCTGACGAAGCCGGGCCAGACGGCTTCGACCGAGAGTCATTTCTGCGGGCACTCGTGGTGCAATTGGCACAAGCGGTTGAGTCGAAAGAGGGCCCCAGCGCAGCGGAAGAACTCATCGCGCAAGTCGGTATCGACGTCGGTAGCAACATGGAGCAGGAATACCGGCGGGCAATCGACGGCGAGATGATCACGCTAGACGCTGAACAGCTCGCAGAGTGTTTCGTGCGTCTCAAACACGCCATCGATGGTGACTTCTACCCAGTAGAAGTCACCCCGGAACGCATCGTTCTCGCAAACCGTCGGTGTCCGTTCGGTGATGCCGTGAAGCGTGCTCCGGCGCTGTGCCGCATGACGTCGAGTGTGTTCGGGGGCATAGCTGCGAACAATGCGGGCGAGGCGACAGTGCTGCTCGAGGAGCGAATTGCGGTCGGCGATCATCAGTGCAAGGTCGTGGTCCACCTCGGCCCGACGACTGATGAGAACAAGCTGGGCAATCGTTATCAGGCGCCTACCTGATCGGGTCTGAGCTTCGGTCGCGTCGGAGCATGAGTACTCCGGCGCCGATCGGTAACACCTGGCCAAGCGCCACCACACCGAGAATCAGCACCAACAGAAGGCGAGCGTCGGACGTTTGATCCGCGACGCCGGCGGCGGTCTCGTCGACAACCGTTGCAGTTGCTGCAGTGGTCGTGCGGTATTGGTCCAGAAGGGTGTCGGTGCGGCTCAAGGTTTCGACAATCCCGTCTAGATCTGCAGCGACGCTTCCAACATCTGCGCTCATCGATTCGAAGTCCGATCCGAAATCGTCCAGTCCGGCTGAGGACTCGCGTAGTTGCACCGACACGTCGGCCAATCCGGCGTCGACGTCGGCAAGAGAGTTCTGTGGCGGCTGGTCAGGGCTGAAGTCGATACCGGCGAACGACAGGGCACCGAGTGCGCTATCGATCAACTGCGCGCTCTGGATGAGCGCCGGCATCGTTTCCCGAACGGAGTCCAGGCCGTCTGGGATGTCGGTCCCAACGAGTGTTGCCGTATCGGTCAACACCAACCCAGCTGTGGTCAGTGTTTCTTGAGTACCGATGAGCGCGACCCGAATGGTGTCGAGTCCGTCTCCGGCTTCGGTCACTGCGAGGTCGGCAACCTGGATGGTGTCGTCGATGGTTTGCACAACAGATCTGGTCACGTCGAGCGTGGCGGCGACCGACTCGCCTGCCCGCCCGATCAGTCGCCAGCCCAAGAACGCAGCGACGATGGCTCCAACGATCACCAGGACGCCAATGGCTATCCCGGCGACGCCGAGAGCACGGTCGTATTCGGGGCGAGCAGGATCGTTGTCGGAGGGTTCGGCGGAGTTCGTGGTCATGGGTTGTGTTCTACCCCGACAGCTGCAATCGAAACCGGGGTTTCGAGATCCCGGTTGCGGGTAGAAGCGAGCCAGCCGGAGGGTAGAGGTACCCCTCCATCATGAGAGGTCCCAGAATGTCGGTAGACGCCCCCGTGTCAGCAAGTCCTGTCGCTGATGAACCGGGAGACGCGCTCATGATCAGGGCCAGAGAGATGTCCCGGGTGTACCACTCCGGAGACGGCGTGCACGCATTGGATCTCTCGATTCCGCCCGGTTCGATTTTCGGATTCATCGGCCCGAGTGGCTCCGGTAAGACCACAACCGTTCGCCTGTGTACAGGCGCCTTGGCTCCGACGTCTGGCTCGGTCGAGGTATTCGGACAGCCCCCGAGCACCTTTGACGCCGCAATGCGGAGCCGGATCGGCTACATGCCACAGCTCTCGGTGCTGTACGAAGATCTGAGTGTGAAACAGAACCTTGCGTTCTTCGCGTCCCTTTATGGACCCACCTATTCGACCAAACAACGGATGTCCGACATGCTCGAATTCGTCGAGCTGAGCGAACACTCTGCCAAACGTGTTTCGCAGACTTCTGGAGGGATGCAACGTCGTTTGAGTTTGGCGGCTGCTCTCGTCCATGAACCTGACGTGGTGTTTTTGGACGAACCCACTGCAGGTATCGACCCGGTGTTGCGGAAGAAGTTCTGGGATCGCTTTCGCGACCTACGAGAAGCCGGTAAGACGCTGTTTGTCACCACTCAATACGTCGGCGAAGCGGCCTACTGCGACTACGTCGGCGTTCTGGCTGACGGGCGACTGATCGCTCTCGACACCCCTGACGGACTCCGACGACTCGCCTTTGGCGGAGACGTCGTGGACGTGGAGTTCAAACGATTGGTCGACGTCGAGCTACTCGACGAGATGACCGAGGCCATCAACGCAGCCTCATACGACATCCGAAGCCCGCGTACGGTGAGATTCGTGGTCGACGAGGCATCAACTGCGTTGCCCGCACTGACTTCTTGGCTGAACGATCGGAGCGTGGAACTCGCCCAAGCCGAGGAGTTCCTTCCACCCTACGACGACGTGTTCGTCGAGCTGGTCAATCGGTTCCGCGACGAAGACGTGGGAATCGCACCGGGCACGAGTGGGCGGTTGCAGACGACCCGTCCAGCCGATCTGGAGACCTCATGAAGTACTCGTTCTCCATCTGGTTGAGCGGGACGCTTGCCTTCTTCAAGAAGGAGCTCATCGCCATTGTGCGGCAACCAAAGCTGGTCCTCACGCTCGTCGCGGGACCGTTCGCAATTCTCGCCCTGTTCGGTGCCGGCTACAAGCAGTCGGTTGATCCTCTCACAGCCGTGTTCGTCATTGTCGATTCCGGTCCGTTCATCGATGAACTCGAATCGAGAACTGACGAGCTAGGAGACGACTTCAAGTTCGTCGGCACCGTCGATACCGCTGGTGCGGCGCTCACCGAGATCCGCAGCGGTCGAGCCGATGTCGCAATCGTGGTTCCTCCGAATCCGGTGACGAAAGTCCGTAGCGGTGAGCGTGCGGTGTTCACCATTCTCCACGACCGCCTCGATCCATTTGAACAGGCCACGATCTCACTGCTGGCGCGCAGCACGGTCAACGAGATCAATGACCGGATCTTGCAGGATCTCGTGACCACAGGCCAAGGCGAGTCAGCCGACCTGGCAGAACTCGTCGGCGAGACGCAGTCGAGCCTCAGTGCAATGAGGGCTGCAATGGAGGAAGGCAATACTGCCGAGGCGACCCAGCGCCGGAACGATGTGACCAGCAGCCTTGCTGCCATACGCGCCGAGACCTCGTTGTCGGAGGCGGTCGCGACAAGTGTGGGAGATGGCGTGGGTGGCGGTGAGGACGTCACGACCGGAACGTTCGGAGACCAGCTCAACCGCTTGAGTGATGGACTCGATTCGGTCGATCTCTCCGAGTCAGATTCTCTCGACGACGACATCGCCACGGTTGCGGCGTTGGAAGAGGATGCCGCCACGCTGGATGAAACGCTGACCGAATTCCGTCGGATTCCGCCGGATGTGATCGTCAGGCCGCTCGATGCCGATACCGAAGTGGTCTCTGCCGCCGATTTGCAGGTGGTCGACTTCTATGCGCCGGGGGTCATCGCGTTGCTCATTCAGCACCTTGGCATCGTTTTCGGCGGGCTGTCGCTCGTCAGAGAGCGTGCAAGAGGCACGACGGAAGTCTTCCAAGTCGCACCGGTCCGGCCGATGCAGATCCTTCTCGGCAAGTATGCGGCCTACCTCGTTGCCGCCGCGATTGTGGCTGGGTCCCTGTCGCTATTGATGACTCGAGTCTTTGGAGTGCCGATAATCGGCTCCATCTGGCTGTTCGTGGCGATCATGACGCTTTTGAACATGGCGAGCCTCGGTATCGGCTTCGTGCTGTCGTCCGTCGTCGACACCGACATGCAGGCGGTCAACGCCGCCTTGATCATGCTTCTACTGTCCATCTTCTTCAGCGGATTCTTCCTCAGCCTCGATCGCCTCACGACGGCGGTCAGGGTCGTGAGTTGGTCCCTGCCGATAACGCACGCGATCGACTCGTTGCGAGATGTGATGTTTCGCGGCGCCGGTGTCGACATCAGAACGTGGGTTGCGCTTGGCGGAGGCAGTGTCGTGCTGTTCGCTCTGGCTTGGACATTGTTGGCCAGAAAGCTTGCGAGTCGGTAAATCAGCCGGCGACGTGTTTGTCCACGAGCGACCGGGCTGTCTCGGCCTCGTTTGGAATGGCATCTCGAACGGCGATCAGGACAGGGTCCAATGCCGGATCAGCTCCTGAGACAGATCGTCGCCTTTGCCACTGCACATGACCGTCAAAGATCGTGTGATCATCACAAAGGATCGAGGCCCTGAGAGATCGGAGCAGCCAGGTGCCGATCGAGACCGTGGTGACATCGTGTGCTGAGTCGTCGATGAGCGCGGCAGACAGTCGCTCCGCCACGCTGGTGGCGCCGGTCAACGCGAAATCGGCCGGGAGAGTGTCGCGGAGCGGCCGAACCGTCTTGCCGCCTCGAAGGCCCGCGGCCAAATCGCTGACTTCCGAAATGCGCGATGCCCAGGCCGTGGCGCCGAGACGTTTGGCTCGTGTGTCGTCGCGTCCGAATCCAGCGCCGCCGACAATGACTGGCGTTCCGGTATCGAGGCACGCTCGGATCATCCGGTACGCGCCTGGCAGGTTGGCAGCCATCGAGCAACTGATGGTCACCGTTCTCGGTCCGTGATCGTGGATCAAGCTCGAGACTTGCGCCGGCTGCGTCGATTGTCTCGTGCGAACGACGTCGTACCCCGCAACCTCCATAGCGACGGCGAGGCTGTCGGCCGCCAGCGAATGCCATTCACCGTAGGCGCAGACCGAGATGATCGACTCAGATCGGTTGGGAGAGCGCGCGTATCGTGTCGCGGCCGATTCCAGAACTCTGGCGGCAGCCTGAGTCGCGAGGTGTTCCTGGGCCACGGTCCACGCACCTGACTCCCATTGTTCGCCGACACGCTGCTGACCTCGCGGCAACACATCGTCGACGAGGCAATCGAGGGTCACCGCCGTGATCGGAGCGTCGAGCTCGACCAGGCACAGGTATTCGTTCAGCTCCGGCCAATAGCCTTCCACGGTCATGTTTCCGCTTTGAGGATGAGAGCCAGCACGTCGTCTACAGGATTGCCTGTCGCCCAAGTATCTACAGCACCGCCAACGTCGTTGGCGATCGCGCTGGCTGGGGCGGTGCGTGAGTCGAAAATGAGCTGTCCAAGGCGATCCACTCCGTAGAACGTTTCGCCGAAGCGGGCTTCGGTCACGCCATCCGAGTACAGAGCAAGCACATCCCCCGGTTCGAGCGCTATTTGGCTTGGCTCGAACGTCGGCGTGCTCGTGACGCCGAGCATCGTCCCATAGGTGTCGAGTTCGCTCCATCCGTCACCCGTTGCGACCAATGGCGGTGGGTGGCCGGCCGAAGCAGCGGCTATGGACAGTTTTCCGTCATCGATCGAAATGTGGAGAAGTCCAAGGGTGAGCATCGGTCGGGTTGGATCCCCCATGAGGACATCGTTCAACACCGTCAGCGTCTTCAACAGGTCACTGTTCGAGAGCGCTGCGGCTCGAAGCGCGGAACGAGAGAGCTCGGCATGACCGGCCGCAACGGCGCCCTTGCCACAGACATCGCCGACCGCCACCAGCCAGCTGCCATCGGTGAGCGTGAAGACGTCGTAGAGGTCGCCGCTGAGTCTCGCCAGGTCGGTTGCCGGCCGGTAATGCGTACCGACCTCCAGACCAGGGATTCGTGGGATCTCACGCGTATCGACAGATTGAAAAATCGAGATGAACCGCGAGCGGTCTGCGTACAACTCCGCATGGGCGAGGGCCATGGCGGCGCGACTACAAATCGCATCGAGGAGGTCGCCGTTCGGCGTGGCCTGGTCCACCGACTCGTTCAGTACGACGGTCACCACACCCATTTCGATTCCGTGAGAAGTCAACGGGATGGAGCGCAGCCGAGCGCCGGCCGTCGGCAGTTCGGGGATGCGATCCAGGTCGGTCTCGAGGTTCGTTCCGGCGGATGTCGTGAAACCTTGCAGGCGCCGATCTGCGTTGATGAGACTGTTTGGGCTGCCTCGCTTCAGCGCGGGAGCATCGTGTTGGTCAGTCATGGCGCAGGTGAGGATCCATCCAATTGGGGTGTCGAGCTTCACATCGATGGCGCAGGCTGAACCGATTTGCGGTACGAGCAAGTCAGCCAGTCGCTCGGTCACTCGTTCCGTGTTGAGAGTCCCGGTCAGCGTGTCGCTCGCCTCGATCAGATAGCGAAGCTCGTCACGTGCTGCCGCCTCCTTCTTGATCAGCTCTGAGCGCTCGAGTTCCACCGTATAGCGATCGGTGACGTCGTAAACGATGCCGAACCCGGCAGCCGGTTGGCCGGCGTCGTCGAGGATCACCCGACCCTGGCCCTCGACCCAGCGAATGTCTCCATTCGGACGGATCACTCGGTGGCGAATGGAATAGTCGCCTCCTGTCGCTGCGACCGTGCTGATCGTTTCGACGGCGTCGGCGCGATCGTCAGGATGGACTCGCTCCATGAACCCTTCGAACGTGCCTGGAAACGTCCCAGGTTCCATGCCGTACACGGCCTCTGCCGCAGCGTCCCAGGTCACGGAACCATCAGCTGGATCCCAATGCCACGCGCCGATACCAATGTCTGCGACGAGCGACGGAACTACATTGTCGAACTTGCTGGCCGGGTCAGGGGTCGGCATGGCGGAACGATAAACGCTACGGAGACTCGGTGCGCCGAACGCGACTGTGGCCCCTCCGAAGAAGAGCCACAGTTCCAGAGTCGGGGTCTAGAGAGCGTTGGTCCTGCTCTCCTCTATGACGGTTCTACCGTCTTCGCTGACGCTTCGGGTCGTTTGAGATTTGAAGCTGGCGAAGCCAGTCGTGAAGAGCGAGAAGATGAGACCGATCGCTCCGACCACCATCAAAATCACACCGATGGCGCCGAGGTCGGCTCCTTCCACGTTGGCTGACACACCAAACGTGAGGATGGCTCCTACAGCCATCAATATGAGACTGAATGCTCCCATTGTTTTCTCCTTTGTGCGGTCGAATGGTTGTTGGGTCGGCTTACTTATGCGGTTTCGGTGTCTGACAGCCACTTGTTGGCTACAAAGACTGCCGCGATGAGTCCGATGGCGAGGCCTGTCGAGAGGCCTAGGCCCTTCATTCCCTTGAATGCTGCGAGGAATGGCATCCTTCTGGTCCTTTCGCTTGTTCCGGGCCGGGGTTGGTCCGATGAGTTCATGTTCGAAATGGTGCCTACCCAATTGCTGGCGACAGCAAACACAGTTGGTATTGCTAGCGGCGGAAACACGGTTGATACTTGGAGCAACTTTGCGAGGGTTCAGCAGCGGAATCGAGCGTGCCGAATGCGAACGCCCGTGATGTTTGATCTGGTGTCGGGTGGGAAGGAAGTCTTGGGAGCGCCCGCAGTCTGCCAAGCACCTTGAGTAACTGCCCGGTACTGACGATGGATTGAGATTACCCGTAGCGATAGAAGCGATCTTGTGAGTTTGTTGATGGAATTACGACTGGCAGCGGATGCCCAGGCACCTCGGGTAGCTAGACAACGACTCTCTCAAGTACTTCACGGATGCGATGCAGATACGCGACAAAGCGCCGAGTTGCTGATCAGCGAGCTGGTGACGAACGCTGTCCGGCACGGTCCGTCCCTCGGTGAGATCGACGTCCGAGTGGTTGCGTGGGAAGAGACGATGGAGATTGCGGTGTCTGATGTCGGGCGAGGATTCGATCCAGTCGAACCGCCGCCCACGGACGGCTACGGACTCGAGATCATCGAAACGTTGTCATCAGACTGGGGTGTTGTCGACAACGAACACGAGTTCCGAGTTTGGTGCCGCGTAGACACCCCGAACTGCACCGATACGACGACCTCGAGCTGAGTGCGTTTTGAGCTAGGCCGCAGGGGGGCATCACCGTACGAGAACGTCCACGGTCGCCGCGTCAGAGTTGTGGGGACGCGATCGACCTCTCCCCGTTGTGCCCCCTCCGCGGCTAGCGCCGCTTCCTCCCCCAAACGTCTCCTTCGTCGACGGGGGAGGAGAAGGACATCCGTCCTCTAACGAGCGCAGCGATCGGTTGTTTGTCCCCCTCGCGAGCGCAGCGAGTGTTGGGGGGACCGCGGCCTCCCAGGCCGCAGGGGGGCATCACCGTAGGAGAACGTCCTCGGTCGCCGGGTCTGAGTTGTGGGGACGCGATAACCCTTCACCTGTTGTGCCCCCTCCCAGCCTTCCGCAAACGTCTCCTTCGTCGACGGGGGAGGAGAGTCTTTGTCCCCCTCTGGAGCGCAGCGAGTGTTGGGGGGACCGCGGCCTCCTAGGCCGCAGGGGGGCATCATCGTGCGAGAGCGCCCGGATCGGAACGGCCTTCGAGGTTCTAGTTTCTGTTTATCGCAGCGTCTCGAGGCTCTGTCGTAGCAGCCTCGAAACGTGCATCTGGGACAGCCCCACCCGCTCCGCTATTTCGGATTGCGTGAGATCCTCGAAGAACCGCAGATACAGAATCGTCTTTTGCCGTTCCGGCAATTCAGCGAGGCGGTCCTTGACTCCGGCCCAAGGGCCGGCCCACTCGAGCGCGTCGTCCATGTCGCCGATCAAGTCGCCAATCGAAGCCGACGAGTCTTCGGTTCTGCCGGCTGGGGCGTCGAGCGAAGCTGCGGTATAGGCCGAGCCGGCGTCCAGCGCCTCGAGTACTTCTTCTTCGTTGGCACCGATTCTTTCTGCTATCTGTGCAATCGTCGGAGAGGTACCCAGCTGATGCTGTAGGTCCTCGATGGCTCTCGAAACCTCGAGCCAGCGCTCTTGGAGCGAACGCGGGACTCGCACGCTCCAGGAGCGATCGCGAAGGTGACGTTTGAGTTCGCCGGAGATGGTTCTGGTCGCGAAGGTCGAAAATTGGAATCCCTTGGAGACGTCGAACCGATCAATGGCATTGAGGAGTCCAAGTCTGGCGACTTGGAGCAGGTCGTCGAGCGGTTCGCCGCGGCCTTGATATCGTCTCGCCAGGTACGCAGCAAGCGAGTCGAATTGTTCCGTCAATTCTCGGCGCGCCTTCGGATCGTGTCGATTCTCGAAGAGAGCATCGACGTCGACGTCAGTGCTCACGTGCCAGGTCCTCCGACAGGTCGATGACTACGCGGCCGTCATCCTCGATCCTTGTTGAGGGAAAGACTGCGGTCACGATGTCCATTGGATTCGGAAATCCTGATGCAGCACTCGACACGTCCACCGGGGCGACGGTCAAAGTTGGTGGCGAAGAACGAACGTCGATGGACACGCTCATCGATCCTCCGCCGCCGGCCGACACGACCATCGTTGCCAGCTCCGAAGTGGCAAGTCGCATGTCGGCGACGAGCTCTTCGTTGAAACCGAACGTTCTCGCTACCGCAACGGTGAACAGGCGGGCCGTCGCCAAATTCGCCGGCGTTGAAGGGATTGTCAGACGAAACGGCTGTGAATCAGGCATGTGCGACGGCCGCATCGCGCGTTGTCGCGATGTGCAGTAAATCATGGACGCCGGTGATCGCAAACAACTTGTTGACGGGACCGTCGGCGCTGATGAGCACCAGTCGTCCACCAGCCTTTTCCGCCGCCTCGTGGACGGTCAACAGCACACGCAAGCCCGTTGAATCGATGAAGCTGACGGTGGAGAGGTCGACGATGGTCTTGGCCGCTCCGATGCGGGACGAAAGCGTCGATTCCAACTCAGGTGCCGTCGCGAGATCGATCTCGCCGCTGATGTCGAGTACGGCGTGCCCTGCATGGGTGGATTCTTCGATTTTCAGGTTGGCCGTCATCGGGTGCCTCGGCAGTTGGAGCAGCGATAGTATACGTCCGTGACAACGTTCCCATCATCAGCTACTCGCGATCAACCGACGGCAATCGCGTTGGACGTTCCCGCTGAACCGAGCGCCGCACGCGTCGTGCGCGCCGTAGCCAGTTCCGTCGCCAGCGGCGTCTCCATGGGTTACGACCGCATCGAGGATCTGGCGCTTGCGATCGGGGAGGCGTACTCGTTCCTGCTGGCTACAGGGCCGAGCGCCATCCGTGCCACATTGGGGTCGACGCCTGACGGGATCCACATCGCCATGGAGGCTGTCGAGGCATCATCAGAGTCTCCTGAACCGTGGGCGACTTCGTTGAACCGTGTAGTGCTCGAGTCTGTAGCCGAAAACGTCGAGCAGAGATCCGGGCACCTCTCATTTGCTGTCGGAGCCACTGCTCCCGTTGACTGAACGCGATTGTGCCGCCTCCGAGGGCGGCACAGATCGGTCACGAAAGAACGTCGGATCACTCCATCGGGTCGGCTACCGCAGCTGCCGTCGCAGCGTCCAGTTCGGTATCGACGTCAGCAGTGGGCAGGTCACCCGAAGTGTTGGCGAGATGAGCCCGAACGAACCACTGGTAGAGCTCCAACCTGCCGGTCTGGCCGGTGAGAAGGTCGGCAGTCACCGGATCGTGCTTCTCGGCCTTGGCGATTGCGCTGCGATGGTCTTCGATCACGCCGTCGTAGACCTTGTCGAGTGCACCGAGGTGGGCAGCCACGACGGCACGACCGAGGGAGTAGTCATCCCATGAGCGTTCCCGCACCAGATGGCCGGGTAGGCCGCTCGGAATGCCGCCGAAGGTGGCGATCCGCTCGGCGACGGCGTCGGCCATCAGTCGCACTTCGGCTTCGTGCTCGTCGAGCATCTCATGGACCGCGATGAAGCCAGGACCGATGACGTTCCAATGAATGTGCTTGAGCGTCATGGCAAGATCGAGAAGTGCGCGTAGACGGTCGTGTAAGACCGGACCGATCTCTTCGACGTCCGACTGCTTGAGGCCTGCTGGGTGAAAGCTGTACTGCATGGTGCTCCCCTTCGGTGAGATTGTTGGTGTGGTATGTGAGCTACCCCGAATGCGGGTTGCGGAAACACGCGAGATGGGCGACCGGCGCCGGCTCGATACACGGTAGCCTCCGTCGAATGCGTTTTGGTGTCTGCTATTACCCCGAACAGTGGCCAGAAGATCGCTGGGCGATTGACGCCGCAGCGATGGTCGATCTCGGTTTGGAGCTCGTCCGCATCGGCGAGTTTGCCTGGGCCAAGATGGAGCCGACACGTGATTCGTTCGACTGGGGTTGGCTCGACCGGGCGATCGAGACGCTCTCTTCGGCTGGACTCGGCGTGGTATTGGGAACGCCGACGGCGACGCCGCCCGTTTGGCTCATGCGTGAGCATCCAGAGATCATGTCGGTGGCGTCCGATGGCCGGCCGAGACCGTACGGAAGCCGCCGTCACACCTGCCCGACCTCTGAACGGTTTCGGGAGGAGTCAGTCCGGATCGTCACTGCGATGGTCGAACGATACGGCGACGACGAGGGCGTGGTGGCCTGGCAGATCGACAACGAACCGGGCAACCACGACTCGGCGCGATGCTGGTGCGACCCGTGCCAGAACGCGTTCACCGAGTGGTTGGAGCGTCGATACGGAACCATCGCGTCACTGAACGACGCATGGGGCGCCGAGTTCTGGTCAACGACCTATCCGGACTTCGAGTCGATCGTCTTGCCGAAGCCGACCGTGACATCGCACAGCCCATCGCTGCTTCTCGCACACCGACGCTTCGCTGCCGACCAGGTGATTTCGGGTCTCGAGGCGCAGGCAGAAATCATCGCGGCCGGCGCGCCGGCGCATCCGTTCACGTCGAATCTCTACTTCGGTGACCGAGAGCTGAACCCGCGGAGGGTGGCCGGTATCGGTGGGCTGGCTTCGTGTGACGCCTATCCGCAGGGCACTTCGGGGCCCATCGAAGCGAGATTCAATCTGGCGTTGCACCGATCGGCAGCTCCGACTGCATGGGTCATGGAGCATCAGGCCGGCAGGATCAACTGGACCGAGCGGAATGCACACGTTGGGGAGGGTCAGGTGGCGCAGTGGATGCGAGAGGCGGCCGCCGAAGGGATGGACGCCTTCCTCTTCTTCCGGTGGCGGGCGGGCCGCAGCGGTCAGGAGCAATATCACACCGGCCTGCTCGACCATCATGGTGAGCCAGGACCCTCCTACGAGGAGATTCGCAAGACCATCGGTGAGTTGGCCGATGCCACACCGACGGATGCCCCTCGTGCTGCGCTGTTGTGGGACATCGAGGACCTGTGGTCGATCGACTCAGAGGTCCACGCTCCGGGGGCTACCCATTCTGCGCTCACCCTCG
>JABDJC010000247.1 GCA_013003395.1 Acidimicrobiia bacterium | reverse complement strand
CAGGCCGAGTCCGCTGCCCTCAGGGCGCACTGGCCGATACTTCTGCGCCACGTACAAGCGATCAAACAGCCGCGGTACGTCCTCCGGATCGATCCCTGGACCGGTGTCGGATACGGCGATCAGCACGTCAGCTGCCTCGCGCCGACCGATCAGCGTCACCCGACCACCCTCGGGTGTGAAGCGCAGAGCGTTGTCCATGAGGTTGCCGACGATTTGGGCGACGCGATCAGGATCGATGTGCACCGTGTCCATCGGATCGACTTCCGATACGAGGTGCACGTGAGCGGCATCGAAACGGCTCCGGAAACTCTCGGCGAGCCCCACGAGGTGCGCTGAGACATCGACGTCTTCGGGCCTGAGGGTGAACTCGTGAGCCTCCAACCGTGCCAACACCATCAAGTCCTCGACGAGCCGTCCGAGGCGATCCGCCTGACGCCGCAGCACTTCGGCGACGCGCGGCAGGTCATCTTCGTTCACGCGGCCCGCTTCGATCGCCTCCGAGTAGCCCTTGATGGTGGTGAGCGGCGTTCGCAGATCGTGCCCGATGCTCATGAGGAACTGCCGCTCCCGTTCCTCCGAGCCGGCCAATTGATCCGCCATCGAATTGAACGACTCGGCGACCGCCGAAATCTCGTCTCGTCCAGTGACCGTTGCCCTCGCCTGCCTGTCTCCCCCGGCCAGAGCCACTGCGGTTTCCGAAAGCGACTCGAGCCGTCGTCCCAGCGACCGCGCCAACAAGCCGGCAAGCAAGACCACCAGCAGACCGCCAACTCCAAGCGCCACCCCGAGCGGCTGAAGAACAACCGATGCAGGGAACCGATCTGCATTCCGGCCGATGGCGAGCACCAAGGAGACGTCACGCTGGGTTGGGACGCGGCGGACGATCGTCGTCACCATTGCTCCATCGATCTCTACCGTCACCACCGAGCCGTCAACCACATCGTCCGGAAGCGACCGGATCAGACCGGTGTCGGCCGTGATGACCCGAATGCCGTCACCAGCACCAACTCCGAGCTCCATGAAGTCATGTCCGCCGATCACCTTGGCGACTTCGAGGGTCTGGCGCGCCTGAACACCCAGTTCGGTGCGAGTCGTGTCCTCCAGCTGCGAAGCAAGCAACGTGATGGTGGCCTGCGACTGTCGCAGCAATTCCGTGCGCGCCTGCTGGTTGAACGAGCGATTGACCAAACTCGCGAGGGTCACGCCCACGACGAGAGTCACGAGCGCAACTGCCGTCGCTCCCCAAAAGATCCGTTTCCGCATCAGTCGGACATTCGATAGCCGACGCCCCAGACCGTTTCGATCGGGACGTCAGGCAACTTCTTTCGCAACTGCCGCACATGAACGTCAACGGTGCGCGTTTCGCCGAAGTAGTCGTAGCCCCAGACTCCTTCGAGGATCTGCGCTCTCGAGAGCACAAGACCCCGCCGTTCGGCCAAGTACCACACCAGATCGAATTCTCTGGCGGTCGGTCTGACCACGACCCCGTCGGGAAGACGAACTTCGCGCCGGCCAGAGTCGATCACGTAGTCGTCGACCTCGACGACCGAAGGTGCGGTCGGACGTTCCTCTGCACGCCGCAGCACGGCCCGCACGCGCGCCACCAACTCACGCGGCGAGAACGGCTTCGTGATGTAGTCGTCTGCACCGATCTCGAGACCCACCACCTTGTCGATCTCCGAATCGCGGGCCGTGAGCATGAGGACGGGAACGTCGGAAATCGCTCGAATGCGCTTACACGCCTCGACTCCGTCGATTCCGGGGAGGCCGATGTCCAAGAGCACAACTCTCGGTTCGCGCTCGCGTACCCGCTCGACTCCGGCTTCGCCGTCTACGGCACGCACAAACCGAAAGCCCTCCTGTTCGAAGAACATTTGAACGAGGTCAGCGATCTCGTCCTCGTCCTCGATCAACAAGATCGTGCCTTTGGCGCTGTTGGCTTCCATCACAAAAGGATCGGCTGGACTTGTTCGAAACTTGTGAAGTTCACGTTTGGATACTGGCGTCGTCCAGCGGCAGGAGGCGCACTTCCCCTGCAACCGAGCCTCCGTCCCATTCGATGGTCACCTTCGTGCCGGGCTCTACCTC
>JABDJC010000196.1 GCA_013003395.1 Acidimicrobiia bacterium | reverse complement strand
TCTACGACAAGCTGCGAGAGATGGCAGAACCGGGGATCATGTACGGGACGTTCAAGAAGGACGACGGTCGGACTTTCGTCCACTTGGCGTTCTTCGAGTCACCCGAGCATCAGCAGCGGTTTGGGTCGAATCCGGCGTTCCATGAATTCCAACGGGAGATCGCCGATCGCTGCGAGGTGCCGCCAAACGCCGAGCCGCTCGATCGTCTCGACTCTTACGGTTTCGGCGCTCCGGTCGACTGAGCTGCGAGGATCGGTTCTTCGGGACGAGAGGCGCCATCTGACTCCGGAGACTCGACTGCCGGCACTCTCGCGGCTGTTGGCGTCCGCCGAGCCTTTCGGGGCACCCGTTCTGCAGGCTTCTCGGCTGCACCCTTCGCGAGAAATCCGCGGAGGATGGTGAGCATCACGACGGCTGCGATGGTCGATCCGTACAAGCCGATGACGACCGGATTCCCAGAGTCGGTGCCGGCCATGAGACCGTGGGCGGCTGATGACGCAAACACTCCGAACGACAGGTAGTGAATCATCCTCCATGCGGTTTGGCCGATGCGTTGCCGCACGTAGAAACTCGCGATGACCACGATCATGCCGTAGAACGCCATCACGCCGAACGCCACTGCGAGCGGTTCCCAAAGGGACGCCCCTGGAATCAGCACCGCTGCGAGATCGAACTCCACGAATTCGTCTACGAGCAAGCCGATGATATGAAGAGCCGTCGCCAAGAGCGCTCCAATGGCCAGCGACTCGTGGATGAGGGTGATCGTCTTGACCGACACGCTCCGGCCGAGGACCTTCGCGGAGATCAGCAAGCCCCAGACGGTCGACCCGGCCAGCATCAGATATGCAATGAGACCGGATCCACGAATCAGCATCCACGTGAGGCTCATGCGGCCACCGCCATGTCAGTGGTGGCGTACACGGACCCGTCGTGCCAAACGGCGAGCGCTCCGTGAATCCAAGACTTGGAGTCCGCCCATCGCAAACCCTCTGAGCCCAACATCAGGATGGCCTTCGCAGCCGCCTCGGCTTCCACAGCCGTGGCGCAGACCGCCGAGGCCGTCGATATCGGTGTCACTGCCGGGTCACCGCTTCTGGGATCGATGATGTGGTGGGCCCGCGTGACGCCAGCCTTCCACGTCCGCTTGCCCACGGTACTCGTGGCCAGCGCTCCGACGCCCACGTGTACAACACCCGCCTCACCGTGCATCGGGTCCACGATGCGCGCCAACAACTCGGGGTCGGTAGATCGCAAATCGCCGCCGGCGGACACCATCACCGCCAACCCGGATTCGACGGCTTGGTCACATGCCCAACCTTTGGCGGTGCCTCCCAGGTCGAGCAACACCCCATCGTTCAGAGTGACATCGCGATCATGCAGATGCCACGACCCGCTTCGGTGAGCCGACGTGGGAATCTCGGGAAGGCCTTCGACCAATTCGAACGATCGGTTGTAGCCCCAATCGATCAGCCGTCGCCCCACGCCGGGTGTGACGAGACCATCGGTTCTGCGCTCCATCTCTTGCGCCGCTTGCAGCGCAGCGCTCAGTGTTCGCGAAGCTCGAGCGGCGCCGGAAACGTTGAGGACGCTCAGTTCGCTGGTCGGTTCGAACCGTGAACACACTCGTTCGACATGGTCGAAGAGCTCTCGCACGGGCTCGATGCCGTCGGAGTGGTGCGTCGTGACGGAAACCATCGTGCCCATGGCACGGAATGATCCGGCAATCATGATCCGCTGCTGACGACTGTGGCGGGAGCTTGTTGTTGGACGGGAGCGCTAGGAACCGTGACCGTTCTGGTGATGATCTGCGGTGGTGGCGTCGGTGCAGGCGTGAACCTGATGACCACCAGGCCCGACTCAGGCATCGCCGGAACTGCCTCGGCACTCGGCGCTTCAACGCTGTCAGCCGGGGGCAGCGTCACCGGGGCCGCCTCTTCTGGCGGAGTCTGGGAAGCCACCGCTATCGCGGTTGACCCCCATGCCAAGGTCGCCGCGGTCCAGGCGGTTATACGCGCCCAGCGAAGGGGGAAGAATCGTCTTCGGATCACTCGGACACCTCCGCTACGCGAAGCACGGCGTTGTTCTGTTCGAGGACTCGCAGCACCGACTCGGGCAGCTCGCCTGTCAGATCGATCCGCTCGGCGAATCCCCGCGATGCGAGCAAGTCGCTGACGGACCGGCTGACACCGTCAACGGCGATCGGCTCAACCGCCGGTGCCGACGGCTCGGTCTGAGCAAGCACCTGTGCGGGCGAGACGGCGACCGTGGCTGGGGCCGCCGGTTGCGGCTCCAACGCGGTCACGGCGAGCAGCGACCATCCGCCAAGTGCAGCAACGAGGAGTCCCGCGACGACCGAACCCGCTTCGGCCCAACGGTCAGTCATCGTCGTCTTCGCGGTCATCGTCGTCGTCGGCCTCGTCCACCTCGTCATGGTCATCGGCCTCGTCCGCCTCGTCATAGTCGTCCCACTCGTCGTCGTCGTGATCAGAGTCCTCGGCTGCGGAACCTGGCTGGCTGGCTGCGAGTGTCGCCTGCGCAGGAGCTGCGACCGTCACCGTCTGCACGATCTGTACCGGGACGACCTCGGGAGCAGCCGGAAGACCGAGACCTGCTTCTTCGCAGATCGGACGAAGGGCTCCGAGTGCTGCTTGCTGCTCCGGCGACAGCTGATCGGCGGCTTCCGCTTCGACAAGGGCTTGACCGTCGGCGCCACAGGCTGCGGCAAGTGCCGCGGCGTCGGTCTGGGCCGGTGCCTCGGGCTCTTCGGGCGCAAGGTCGAGCGGCACGGTCGTGGTGGTTGCTTGCGCAACCACCTCTACCGGCGTCACCGGTGCTGGTTCAGGCGCCCTAGTCACCATGACGGCGAGCGCGGCACTGGCGGGAACGAACAGGAGTCCTGCGACGAGCGAGGACACGAACTTGGGTTTTGTAGCCATATGGCCAGTATCGGCAGCGCAAGCTGGTAGTCAATGGCTCGGAGCGACCCTTGACACCGGCTTAACGGTCCGCTGACATTCGGCCCCGATCTCTTGCAGAATCGGCCGAATCGTGCGGATTCGGAGGTGAGCCGTCTTCGTATGGGACTCGCTGCCGCTTACCGCGGTTGGCGTAGAAATGCTGCTACATCCGTTTAAACGTGTCACACTTGCGCTGTAGCGTTCCGTTTGTGATTGGCAACGAGCGTATGGAGGGGCCGATGACTTCTGTAAACCCGGAAGACATTCGAGCAGCAGTCAACAACCTGCTCGATCGATACGAACTCACGTGGGAGGAGTTCGAACGACTGGGTGAGGAAGATGAACTCGACAAGGTCAACGCTGATCTTGAGTTTGTCTATCGGGCGCTCCTCCCACTGATCATTGATCCACCAGCTGCGTGATCCAGCCCCTCTCAGAACAGGCTCAAGTCTTCGCCAATGAGATGACAGAGACGGTCAATGCGTCGCTCGGGACTGAGGCGGAGTTTGACGCGAGGCGAATCGAGGGAGATATCGAAAGGTATTTCGTGGGCAACTACGCCTCAGGGGTACCAACGCCTGCTGACAACGCTATCGACTCGCTACGTGGGCAACGACTAGCGATGCCGGATCGTCCGGGTATCGAGCTTGAATGCAACTGGCGCTTTGTGCCAAGCTCCAGCGGTCGATGGATCAAAGCGGATTGGTCCCAGTTCAGCCTAAGGGTGAGCAGTGTCCCACTCGTCCGACTAGAGGTGGACACCTCGCAAGGTCACGACTCCTGGCTGGCAGCTCACTACAACATCACTGGCGAAAGCACCCATCTCGGGTATGCCCTCGGGCTTGGCGGGAAGAAGGCAAAGAACCTTCAGAAACTGCACTTCCCAGTGGGCGGCTTCAGCT
>JABDJC010000180.1 GCA_013003395.1 Acidimicrobiia bacterium | reverse complement strand
ACAGGGGTTCGACCGCGAAGTCGAGGAATGCCCGGTACCAAGGGATGGTCGATGTCTGATCGATGAGAAAGTTCTCGAGGTAGCCGCCCGACCACCAGTCCGACTGGGAGCCGTTCGAGATCGCGGCCCGAAGCCAGCCTGCGCCGAGGAAGAGCTGCAGCGGGATGAGGAATGCCGGCAGGTTTCCGTAGTGTCGATCCAGGAGACGTTCGATACCGGTCAGTATCCCGAGTCGCTGCGTTGGTCGATCGGACTGTGGAGCGGACACCTTGGTTCCCCCGACTAGCTGAGTCTCTCGTTCCGGCGGCCGGTGCTGGTGGCGGTAGGCTCGCTCGATGCCACAAACTAGATCACTCGAATCTGCACGGCGAGTCTTCGACGACGTCGTTGCGCTGCGCCGCAAACTCCACCGCCATCCGGAAGTAGGCAACCACCTGCCTGTGTCCCGAAAGATCATCCTCGATGCTCTTTTTGGATTGGAGATCGAGATTGTCGAACACGAAACCACAAGCGGTGTGGTTGGCATTCTCCGAGGTGGCCAACCGGGGCCGACTGTGGTGCTGCGTGCCGACTTCGATGCACTTCACCTGCATGAGGACACTGGTCTCGAGTTCGCCAGCGAGTACGAGGGCCAGATGCATGCCTGCGGCCACGACCTCCACACGGCGATGCTCTTCGGCGCCGCCCGCTTGCTGAGCGAGGAGGCGTCGAACCTGGCAGGGAACGTTCTCTTCATGTTCCAGCCTGGGGAAGAAGGCCACCACGGCGCTCGGTTCATGCTCGATGAGGGCCTCCTCGACACGATCGAACCCCGACCAACCCGCGCCTTCGCCATCCATGTCAGCACGCTGTATCGGACAGGCACGGTGAACATCCGCTCTGGGCCGATGATGGCTGCCGCGGACAAGGTGGTGATCGTGGTCAAGGGACGTGGTGGTCACGCATCGGCGCCGCACAACGCAGCCGATCCGGTTTCCGTCGCCGCTGAGATCGTGATGGCCGTGCAGATGGCGATGACTCGGCAAGGCAATGTCTTCGACCCAGCAGTCGTGACCTTTGGCATGCTTCAGGCCGGCTCGGCGTACAACATCATTCCCGAGACGGCGACGTTGACAGGAACCACCCGCACAATGTCAGCAGATCGTCGGAAACACGTACACGAGATGATTCGACAAGTTGCCAACGGCGTTGCTGCCGCGCACGGCGTCGCTGCCGAGACGGAGGTCATTCTGGGTTACCCGGTGACGATCAACGATCGCGAAGTGACCGACGCCACGCTGCAGGTGGCGGCCGAGTTGTTGGGTCAGGACCGGGTGCACGAACTCTCTGCACCCAGCATGGGCGCAGAGGACTGGAGTTACGTTCTCGAAGAAGTCCCAGGCGTCATGGCTTTTCTCGGCGCGTGCCCCGATCACCTCGAACCGGGCAACTCGCCTGCCAACCATTCGAATCGAGTGGTGTTCGACGAGGCGGCGCTCAACGATGGCGTCGCACTCCACGTGGCGATGGTGCATCGGCTCCTCGCGGACGCCGCCACCGACTGATCGCTCAACCTTCTGTCAGCTCGAGTCCGCGTTCGTGAGGTCGGAGGTGCGGCGGCCGGGAGTGCGCTGACGCTTCACGCCGTCAGTACGAGGTTGTAGCCGGTCGTGCAGTTGTTGCGTCCACGATGCGACAAACCGAGCTTCACTGTCGGTGAGGTCGAACGATTCGACAGCGACGCCGAGACTTGTTGCGAACTCCACTCCGGGTCGAGAGGCAACTTCGATTTCGCTGATCCAATCCGGGACGCTGAGAATCAGGACCCGATCTGAAGCAGCGCGCACTAGCGCGAACTCGTCGTTCAGCGAGGTGGGATCCGCCCCCCGAGCGAGCACCACCAACAAGTCCTTTTCCATCTTTTGCCTCGGTTCCAACACCCCCATCGGGATTCAGCCTACGCGTGCACTACTGTCGTTGGGTATGGAAATCGCGAAACCCACAGACGCCGACAAGGCCTATTTCGAGAGCCTCGTTCCCGAAAACGCCGACGTGACGGTCAAACCGATGTTCGGGAATCTCGCTGCGTTCGTGAACGGGAACATGTTCATGGGCTTGTTCGGCACCGACGTCGGTCTGAGACTCTCGGAGGACGATCGCTCGGGTCTGGAAGCAGCTGGCGGTGGCACCTTCGGTCCGGCAGGAAGACCAATGCGCGAGTACGCGAGCCTGCCCACCGATTGGCGAGAAGAGCCAGAGACCTCTGAAGCGTGGATCCAAAAAGCACTGGCCCACACCGCAACGATGCCACCGAAAAAGCCAAAGAAGTAGCCGGGTCCTGTTTCTCGTCAGCGAAGCGAGAGCCACCGCACGCCTCGGTCGCCGCGTCCTGAGTTCTACGAACGCGATCGGCTTCTTCTGGTTGTGCCCCCTCCGCGGCTAGCGCCGCTTCCTCCCCCAATCGTCTCCTTCGTCGACGGGGGAGGAGACCGGCATCCGTCCCCTGACCAGCGCAGCGAGCGCTTCTTTGTCCCCCTCGCGAGCGCCAGCGAGTGTTGGGGGGACGTAGAAGACAGCGCCGTAGCGCTAGCGGAGGCACCTCCTTGCGGAGCGATCAGAGGCCGAACAGGACTCAGATCGCAAAGCGCAT
>JABDJC010000133.1 GCA_013003395.1 Acidimicrobiia bacterium | reverse complement strand
CCTCCCTCGCGGTGGCGAACGCGTCAGCGGTGCTGACCTGATCGAGACGATCGTAAGTGTCTGGCGTGATCATCTGTGGCACGAAGCCGAGACCACCGCCTTCGATCCGGTGGGTGCCGGGTGGGTGGCCGGCTATGACCGCTGACTCGGCGGGTTCGACAGCTATGCGGATGACATCCGGCCACCGTTCCTTGATTGGTCGACAAGTTCCGACGAAGGCGCCTCCTACGCCCACGTACATGCAGACACCGTGGATCTCGTCACCGATCTGCTCAACGATCTCGTCGCCGATGCCGCGATAGCCGTCCAACGTGTCGAAGTTGTTCAACTGGTCTGTGGCGAAGCCGCCTTCGTTGGCAACGATTTCTGCGGCGCGTTCCATCATCTGTGGAATCAGCCGCGGATGGATACCCGTGTCACTTTGAATGATCTCGACTTCTGCGCCGAGAGCCCGCATGGTCTGGAGCTTCTCGGCTGCGAAGGCATTCGAACTGACGATCCGCAACGGGTAGCCCTTGACGGCACAGACAAAGGCCAACGAGCTTCCTGTCGAGCCGCCGGTGTATTCGACCACGGTCTGACCAGGTTCGAGTTCGCCTCGGGCCTCTGCGGCCTCGATCATCGCCAACGCCATGCGGTCTTTGTACGAGCCAGTCGGGTTGGCGGCTTCGAGCTTGACCCACACTTCGGCCGCACCGTCAGGCGGGAAGCGCTCGAGACGAACTATCGGTGTGTTGCCGATGGCGGCGAGTGCGGCGACGCGATGAACCATGGTCATCCTTGGATCAGTTATCTGAACCTACAGCGTGGGCAGTCTCGAGCGCGACTCGTGCCGACCTGGTTGAGATGATCAGTCATCGATCTTGACGGTGTCGCTCGCCGCGTTGGGAATGGCGCGACCGCTACAACCATCGCAATCTTGCCAAACGACGTCTGGATCGACGCCTGCCGCGATCTGGCGCGCCTCTTCGGCGAGTACGACACCGAGCAAATGCCCTTGAGCATCGGACACCACAACAAGTTTGGTGCCCTTGTCGTCCATCCGCTTCGAGAGATCTATGAGCGATCCGTCGGGACGCACCGTCGTAGGGCCGAGCTCCATCACAGACTCAACTTTCAGGTCGTCCGGGTGGTCCCATCGCTCGCCTCGAATTCTCCCGACGACGACGTTGTCACAATCGACGACCAGCGCTTCGTCCCAACCCGCAGCGGTTGCGCGAGCCCTCACGTCACCGAGCACCTCCTCAGGTCGACAAATCGGAACGTCAGTTCGCGCTGCAGCCAAGACGTTCGTGAGACCAACCTCCGATCCTTCGACAGCGAGGCCGGCAGCTTTCCAGTCAGCAATCCCCGCCGTGAAGTCGTAGACCGCATCGAAACCCATCGCTTCGAGCCGACACGCGGCTCGTGGAGACATGTCTCACAAACTGTCGTGTCAATAGACGACTACTGGCTTGTCACGGCTCAGTTTCTGCGGCGCTTCATCGTCCAGCCGACGAAGCGGAATGCTGACGGCACCCGGGATGTGTTGAGCTGCGTACTCGGCATCGGGAAGGACGTCGACGATTTGGGCGTCGTTCGCCATCAACTCGAGAAGTGCTGGACGGTCGATGTTGGTGATCATGATTGCTCCCACAACTCGCCTGCTCGCACAGCTGAACCTAGGCGTGCGAGTTGACCTCTGAGTAACTCAGAGTTGGTTCGTGACCTTCGAAGCTGGCTAGGTTGCGACGGAAGTCGCACTACGCGTTCCGGCATGACCGAGGAGTTTCCAATGAGCAAGGTTTCGATGGTGGGCACGATCTCGTGCCAAGAGGGCAAGGGCGACGAGATGGCAGCAGTGCTTGCCGACATGGTCGAGGCGGCGAAAGACGAGCCCGGCGTCGAGATCTACTCGTATCACCGCGGCGAAGACGACACCTTCCACTTCTTCGCACTGATGGCCGACCAGGAGGCCATGAAGAATCACGGTCAGAGCGAAGCCATGCGGGCAGCAATGCAGGCCTTCGGGGGCCTCATGAGTGATCGCCCACAGATGTCGGTCACCACGCCAGTAGCAGCAATCGGTTTCGAGGTCTGATCCAGGCCTGCACAAGAAACCGAACTCACGAACGGCCCGCCTTTACGATCGTCTGAGATGACGATACGTCCCCACATTGGAACCCTGAGAGAGAAGCCGCTGCATGCGGCTCTGAAGCGGTGGTATTTCGAACCGGGTGATCGGGTCGAGCAACCGATGAACGGGTACGTGATCGACCTCGTTCGCGGCGATCTACTGATCGAGATCCAAACCCGCGGTTTCTCTTCGATGAAGAAGAAACTGGCCGCTCTGCTGGAGACGCATTCGGTTCATGTGGTGCATCCGGTCGCCATCGAGAAGTGGATTGTGAAGGTGGACGAGGCCGGCGCAGTCCTCTCGCGAAGGAAGTCACCCAAGCGCGGGACCGTGCTCGACGTTTTCGGCGAGCTGGTGTCGTTCCCTCAGCTGATCGATCATCCGCGGTTCAGCGTTGAAGTCGTACTCGTTCGTGAGGACGAGATACGGAGTTTCGACGCCAATCGAGCGTGGCGGCGCAAGGGCTGGGTGGTCGATGAGCGACGCCTGATCGAAGTGGCGGACTCCATCGTGTTGGACTCGGTCGAGGCGCTGATGTCTCTGCTCCCCGTTGGATTGTCGCCAACTTTCACGACGGCGGACATCGCCGAGTCGTTGCGAGCATCTCGGCGCATCGCTCAGCAGATGACGTATTGCCTGCGAAACGTTGGAGCGATCGAGATGGTCGACAAGGACGGCAACGCTCTGGTGTACTCGCTGACCTGAGCAGTGGCAGCGGGCGAGCCGACACTGGCTCGGCGTTACCTGCCGGTTTCGGAGAAGTGCTGATAGTCCTTGCTGCCGTTCCAGTTGCCTCCCCACTCCCATCCGATCGACGCGAACGCTCGGACGACGGTGCCGTCAGCGGCGATCAGTCCTGGTGTATCGAGTGCTCTGTCCACGAATTGAGTACCACTCGGCGGGAACACGCTGCCTGAGGTGGTGACGAACGGGTTGATCATCGGATTGATGTCGATGGCTCGCCCGTATGCATGCTCAGACCATTCGGAGGAACCGCCAACCGTTCGGCAATTGAACGCCGAGGTGTTGTTGGCCTCCATCGATCGATCATCGTCGTTACCGTAGACGTCGACGAGTTGGATCTGCTCGATCGGGAACCCAGCCTCGTACAAGGCTTCGAAGACCGTGCCGATGTCGTCTGCCACATCGACGTGCACCACCAGCCACCCGAGCGCTGACACCTGGCTGAAGTCCCGGTAGCGGACCTGAAGCAGTCGCAGCTCCTCCAACGGCACGGGACACTCGGCGCTCCACGAGCTGGCGACAGTTGCCGCAAGTGTCTCGTCGATGGTGAAGACTCGGGGAGTGAAGTCGGCGAGGCCTGCGACGGAAGCCGCCGACTCGAGGAGCGCTGCGTTCGTCGTCGACGTCACAGCAACGGCCGATGTGTCGTCTCCCACCGAGGTGGTCGTTGTCCCCACCGACTGGAGCGTGGTTGTTGTCGCTGGGAGTGTCGTGGCTGCCGCGGTCGTCGTGGTGTTGACAACTGGATCTGCCACAACTGGACCGGCGGCATCCGGAATCACACCCACGCAACCCGCCAGAACTACGAACAGAGCCGGGAACGCTCTGGCGAGCTTGGCGACATTCACAGGCAACCTTTCATGGCGAAGTTGTAACACAGCTGTCGTCCAATGTCTGGATCTCTGATGCCCGTCGGGGCAGGGTTGCCAGGGGACCGCAATACGACTGCCGACGTTTGATCAGTTTCAGGATTGGCGGGGCGAGTGTGTCGAGCTGCGACCGGACATGCACGGGTCGGCACGGCAGGGCGCGACCAAGCCAAGGCGACCCGGCAGACATGGGTGGGCAGAATGTCCGACATCGGCACTTCGAAGGAACAGCTACGGCTGGAGCTCGAGAAAGCCCGCAGCTACGAAGTCCTGGTCGAACGCCAATGCTTCTCTGAGGCGCCTGTCTCGCATCACTTGGAAGCTGGTGGCGTCAACAAACGAGTAGGCGCGCTCGTCGTGCTTCCGCAACCAATCCCACGCCTTGTCTTCTTGCTCGGGCATGACCCGGTGCAACGTGAGCCTGCCCTCTTGGCCGAGTGTCTCAATTCGGTCGAGGAAAGCGAGAGCCGTTCCGTGGCCGCCCTTGCGTCGAAGAAACGTCCAGGTCTCGCCGACGATGAGATTGGTTGTGAGCACCTGCTCGGCAGGTCCGAGATGATCGAGCAGCGCCAACGCGTCTCCATGGCGCCCATCACCGGGTAGAGACCATGCGACCCACCAACTCGTGTCGGCGAACTTCACGAGTCGTAGACGACCCGGTCGATCTCATCCGCATCAGCCGTGATGTTTCCTGAGGCGAAGCCAGCCAGGCGACGCCATGGATCTTCCTTCGTATCGACGCTGCCTTCAGGCAACAGTGCCGTGATCCCGCGGCGAATCAGCTCGGACTTGGATATGCCGAGCCGCTTCGCCTCGGCTGCTGCTTCGGCGTCGAGCTCGTCCGGGATAGTGATGGTGATCGTCTTCATGTCGCCAGGATACATCACTGTTGTTACGTTTACTACATAGTCAAAGAGTCGCCACGCACACCAATCAATAGATCTCGACTACGAACCTCCCGGGGCTGAACCGCGTCGATCGACGAACGCAAGCGAGGCACACCTGAGGGAGGTCTTCGAGGCCGAACAGGACTCGAAACCGACCGAACGTCGACATAGGTAGACAACGCACCACACAACGCGACCAAGCCGACCAAACAGACACGGGTGGGCCCGGCAGGACTCGAACCTGCGGCCAAGGGATTATGAGTCCCCTGCTCTAACCAACTGAGCTACGGGCCCGCGGTGCGGAAGCGTAACAACAGCTCAACGCCACGCAATCAGCGGCCTGCGAAATCCGCACAGGACTTCGACAACACAAGGCCAGCGGAGCGCGAGAATGATGCATTGCCGCACAAGGAGTCAGGTCGATGCCTCGTATCACTCCCAACCTCTGGTTCGACACCGAGAGTGAGGACGCTGCCGAGTTCTACGTGTCGATATTTCCGAATTCGAAGGTCACCAACGTCTCGCGTTACGCAGAAGGTGGCTATCGGGAAGCAGGATCGGTCATGACGGTCGATTTCACTCTCGATGGACAGGACTACACCGCCATCAACGGCGGGCCGCAGTTCCCGCAAACAGAAGCGATCTCGTTGCTGATCAACTGCGCCGATCAAGCGGAAGTCGACTACTACTGGGATGCGCTCAGCAAGGACGGCGAGGAGGGCCAATGTGGCTGGCTCAAGGACAAGTTCGGCGTCTCGTGGCAAGTGGTTCCTCCTGGGATGGAGGAGGTACTCGGCGGATCGGATCCGGAGCGGTCCAAGCGCGCAATGGCCGCCATGTTGACCATGAAGAAACTCGACCTCGCTGCGCTCCTAGCGGCAGCCGACGGAACAGGCTGAACCTCGGGGCCCCAACAGGCCGAGTACCGTTCGCCCAAGCAGCACACAAGGAACCTCCACCATGACGAAGCGGACCTATCAGCGCGACAATCTGATCGTCCACTGGGACTCGAGCCGCTGCATTCACTCGGGACGTTGCCTTCGGGGTCTTCCTGAGGTGTTCGATCTGCAAGCACGACCGTGGGTGCAACTCGAGGAAGCGGAGTCGGACGCCGTCACCGCAACGATCGAAACGTGCCCCTCGGGTGCGCTGACATACGAGCGGGTCGGCGGCCAGCCCGAGCAAACCCCAGACGTCCCGACAATCACACCGCATCCGAACGGTCCACTCCACGTTCGCGGATACGTTGAAGTCAGAGACGTGACCGGAGCAGTCTTCGACGCCGGACCCCGCATGACCTTGTGCCGATGTGGCCACTCGAACAATCAGCCGTTCTGCGACAACTCCCATCGTGAGGCTGGTTTCAAGGATCGAGCCAGAGTGATCTCTCCGGAGCGCAACGACGCCCAGCACCCGCCGCCCGCGACGTGATCCGTACACTTGCGAGCCATGGGCACTCCATTCGAAATCTCTGACCAGTACGTCGACTCTCTCGCGGAGCTCGATCCGTTGTTCGCGACTTCGCTGGGTCGAACCGATTCACGATGGCCCGATCTGAGTCCAGCAGGATTGGCTACCCGCCGTGATCGCACCACTCAGTTCTTCCAGCGCTTCGCCGAACACCTCGATCATCCAGAGCCGAGACAAAGACTTGCCGCTCGAGTGCTCGCCCAGTCGATCCAGGAATACCTCGATGCACTCGACAACGGTGATCAGTACGACGACTTGCGGCACATGGCATCGACGTTCCAGCGCCTGCGCTCTGTTTTCGACCTCATGGCGACCAACACCGATGACGATTGGGAAGCGATCCGAACCCGTCTCTCGACCATCGATGCTGCGTATCACGGCTACGTGGCCACCCTCACCGAAGGCATCCAGATGGGTCGCACCGTCGCGATGCGCCAGGTGCTCTCTGTCATCGACCAAGCGGAGGGACTCGCCGGCGAAGTGTCCTCCTTCTACGCGATAACGGAGAAAGCTCGAGGGACCGGTCACGAGACAGCGATCGCTGATGCGGTCGAGCACGCCCGTCGAGCCGTACACGCATTCGGCGAGTTCCTCCGCAACGAATACCTTGTGCACGCCAGCCACGAAGACGGCGTTGGCGAAGACCGATACCGACGAGCCGCCGACCGATTCGTCGGCATGTCGGTCGATCCCCACGAGGCGTACGCGTGGGGCTGGGAGGAACTCGAGCGGCTCCTCGCCGAAATGCACGACGTCGGCGAACAGATTCGACCGGGAGCCACGTTCGCTGAAGTCACCGATCTCCTCGAAACCGATCCGGAACGAGCGGCCCACTCGCCGCAAGACTTCGTCCAGTTCATCGCGGAACGGCAGCAGCGAGCTCTCGACGAGTTGGCAGGAACACACTTCGATGTACCGTCCGAAATCAGAGAGGTCACCGTGCAGATCGCTCCGCCGGGCGGACCGCTCGGTGCGTACTACACCGGTCCCTCTGAAGACTTCTCCCGACCGGGAGGGATCTGGTACTCGACGGGCGACCAGACTGTGTTCCCGCTCTATCACCAGGTCTCAACTGCCTATCACGAGGGGTTTCCCGGTCATCATCTTCAGGTCGGCACAGCCGCCACCAGCATCGAGCAGATCAGTCGCGGTCAGCGGCGAACGATCTGGTATCCGGGATACGGCGAGGGGTGGGCTTTGTATGCCGAACGGCTCATGGGTGAGCTCGGATACCTCGAGTCGCCCGATTACGTGTTCGGAATGCTGTCCAAGCACATGTACCGAGCGGTCCGTGTCGTCGTCGACATCGGCCTCCATCTCGGACTGGAAATTCCATCAACGGCGCCGCTGCACGCAGGCCAGCCGTGGACGTTCGACACCGCCGTCGAGTATCTACAGGTGTACGGGTTCCGAACTCCGGCTCAGGCGCCAAACGAGGTGCTTCGTTATCTCGGGTGGCCCGGACAAGCCATCAGCTACAAGCTCGGAGAACGAGCGATTCTGGCGCTCCGCGACGATGCACTCGAAGCCGGCATCGAGTTGAAGGAGTTCCACCGCCGAATGTTGACCTCGGGCGCGATGCGGCTCGACATGCTGCGGGGCATCGTCCTCGAATCGCAGTGAACCGGTCCCCGATCACGCCTCCCACCAGATGAGGCACAATGGACGCAATGACTTCTCACGAAACGACCACGATCGAACGTCCGACGACGAACGACGGCGACCACGAGCGATTCGCCCACTACGTCAAGAAGAGCGACATCGTCCGATCGAACGTCGAAGGCGTCGAGGTGGTGGCACTCTGCGGCAAGAAGTGGATCCCGAATCGCGACCCAAGTCGCTATCCGGTGTGTCCGGCGTGCAAGGAGATCGCCGCTGCGCTATGGGGTAGCTGAGCGCTGCGCTCACGATCAGTTGGTTCAGTACCAGATCGCTGCGGAGATACCTCGGATCATCTCTGGCGGATCAGGGAGCGATACTGCCACGCCTGTGGCGATCCGGTGAGCGCTCCACGCCGCTGCCGCTGCGTCCAACACGTCGTCGACGGGCACTCGTCCAGCTTCTTCGAGTTCGTCTGGAAGGTGAACGCCGACGGCCTCCAACAACTCGGTTCTGCTGTTCTGCCCGTTCCAAGTCTTCTTCGAATACGCCAACGGTGCGCCATTGAGGTGTCGAAACGACACTTCGGGATGGACTTCGTGAATGCGCCGATCTTCCCGCGCGATCGGTTCGACATCGAGGATCCGATGACGCAGCCCGTACGCCTGCTTGCTGATGCCCTTGCCCCACGCAGCGTTCGAGATCCTGAGCGCTTCTCCGTATTCCGCTGCGATCAGCGCAGCATGTAAGGGTGTCGAGAACACCGACGACCGCCTAGGGCCGATCAGCGAGCGTGCCATCTGCTCGGCCTGGCGCTCGGCGCCATCGGGAGCGCCGATCGGAATGTCAACCGCGATGACGTCCGCATCACCGGCAGCCTCGACGAACGATCGAGCGTCGACGTGCAAAGAGACCTTTTCGAGCCGACCTCCGACGAGCGTGACCGCCACCCACTGCCCCAAGGCGGCGTCAACGCCCATCACCGTCACCGGCTCGGTCGTCATTCAGCGGGAGAGGGCTGCGTCTAGACCCTCTGGATCGTTGGTTCCGATCCGGAATTTCTTCCCGGTGTCCAGTTGCAGTTCGACCGCATCGAGCCCCCACACGTTCCACATCGTGCCGCCCTTGAACCATCGAATTCCCCAGCCCAGCAACGGCGAGTTCCTCACGACGTGGTGGGAAACGATGTCGGACCGCTGGATGGTCTTGCGAGGCCAACCCCAGCCGAACGACAGCTGCACTGCGCCAGGGGTCACCGCTACAGACAATCGGTTGAAGGTCAACACGAGCGCCATGATCGCCAAGACCGAGAGGATCACCGAGAGGTACAACGCCCCTGAGACATCCTCACCTGATGCGGACGCAAGTGCCGCTCCCCCAAGACCGAAAACTCCCATGAAGACGGCCACCACCCAGAGCTTGCCCTTTTGTGTTCGTTCGTATATCCCCAATGAATTCATCGAGTCAGGTTATCGGATGGTGCGATCCGAGTCGCAGACAAACGGAAGCCCCCGGGGACCGGGGGCTTTCCGCTGTTTCCCTACGGAGGCAGGGGCTGTCAGACGTTGGCTGGTTCCAGTGGCTTTTCGGACCATTCGAGCTTCATGGGCTCTTCACGATCCCTGGTGGCCCAGACCAAACCGGCGCCGAGGAGCATGAACGTCGCTCCGAGGCCGGCGATGAGGCCTGAGATTCCGAGACCCAGCTGCAAGGTGGATGCCGTCACGGTGCCTACACCGAGTTCACCGATGAGTCCGTGTGCAGTGCCTGTCCAAGCCTGTGCACGGGCAGGGCCCTCGAGGGGATGCTGACGGTCGAAGTCGGTCCAGTAGCGACCATCGACTTCGAAGTCGTAGGTACCCGCAGCGAAGGTCTCGCCGTTGTACTCAACTGGTTCGTCGAGCACGATGGTCTGTGTGCCGTGCAGTGTGTGGTAGGCGATGACTGCCATCTGGTACATGTACTCAGACGACGTGTTGACGAGTGGATCTGCCGGATCGAGGTCTGCCTCTACGACTGGATACTGCCAGTCATCGGTCAGCAAGGTCATGATCGCCTCGGCACCCTCCGTCGTGCCCCGGTCGATCAGTTGGCCGTCCTCGTTGTAGTTCAGCGTCACGTTCTGTGCTTCGCTGAACGCCTGCAACGAATCGTATCCATTCTGGACTTGGAAAAATGCGTAACCACCGGCGACCACGAAGACCATGCCGATGATTCCGAGTGTCAAACCAAGAACTCTGAATCTCTTACCCATGACAACCCTCCTTCAGGGAATCTGCTTGTGATTGATTTCACATCTGGAGTATCCGGCAATCGGGCGGGCCGCCGTAGGGCCAGAGGTCCCGCATCCGATGGACCTACGTCAACGGACCAAACAATCCACTTGCAGTCTCAGCGGGGCATCATTGGGTATCAGCGTCGAGGAGTGCTCATGGCCACATTCACCAACCGCGCCGACGCAGGCCGCCAACTCGCGGCGCGTCTCACCCAACTTTCCGACCAACCGGTTGTGGTGCTGGGCTTGCCGCGAGGTGGTGTCGTCGTCGCTGCTCAGGTGGCGAAAGCACTCGACGCCTCGCTCGACGTTCTCGTCGTGCGCAAGCTTGGAGTCCCGCGCCACGAAGAGCTGGCCTTTGGTGCCATCGGCGAGTCGAACAGTCGAGTCCTCAATCCAGAAGTCATCCATTCAGCGAACCTAACCGCGGACGACCTGAGGGAGGTCGAAGCGCGAGAGCGTGCAGAACTCATCCGGCGCGTGTCTGCGTTCCGCGGTTCGCAAGAACCGGTCGACCTCGCCGGCACAGTCGCGTTGATTGTCGACGACGGCATCGCTACCGGAGCCACGGCGAAGGTGGCGTGCGAGATCGCCAGGCAGCAAGGGGCCAGTCGAATCGTGCTGGCCGTGCCGATAGCGCCGCACGGCTGGGAGACCGACTTCGGATCGGCAGCGGACGAATACGTCGCCGTGATCACTTCGAGAAACCTCGGAGCAATCGGTCAGTGGTACGACGATTTCACCCAAACCTCGGACGAAGAGGTCGTTGCCCTGTTGGAGAAGTGAAGCCGACGATGGCGTCCAACAATCCGTGGCGAACGTGATCATCCGCCCAAACAGCTCACCTCCCCTTCCAACAGACCGGGCAGGGCAAGATCGAAGACAGGTTCGACGTCGAATGCTTCGCGGTAGTAGGCCCCGTACGCGCCCGAGATCACTTCTGCCGTCAGCATGGATTGCAGCGATTCAGCGAGCCCAGAGTCGGACGCATCGAAGGCGAGTGTCCAGCGTTGACCGTTTGGATCTACCAGAAGGTCCCAGTAGGCCGGCGTGGCCACCGGCGTCTCCAACGCCTGACCGAGATCGACTGCGTCCAGCAACGGCAGCGGTTCCAAGAGAAAGTCACCGATGATCACCGGCTGCGGTGTGAACTCGAGGTCGGGCGCCACGATGAGTGGAAGATCTTCCACGATATTTATCTGACCGACGCCTTCCAGGGCGAGGACAGAACCGGTGATCACTTCGAGCGTGGGAAACAGCTCGAGGTGCACCTGGTTGTCTGGGTTGAGGAGTTCGCCATCAAGCACTACCGCAACGTCATCCGACGAGATCAGCGAGCTGATGCCGGGTAGGAGTTCTGTTCCTGGAATCGCCGGCTCGTATGGTGCACCAACGTTGCCGAAGGCTTCAAAGTCGAGCAGTTCCGAAGACAGCGAGGAAAGATCGAACTGGTCAGAAGAAACCTCAGCGGACTGGCCCTCGCCGATCAACGAACGACATGTCAGACCCTCGGGTTCGATCCGCACCAAGCCATCCGTGACCGTCACTTCGATCGAGTTGTCGTCGCCCACGATCATCTGCATCGTCACCATCGGGCCGATCGGGATGACCTCATGCCCACTGACGACGATCGAATAGCCGTCGGACAAACTCTGGCCCGCTCCCACCGACTCGCCCTCGATCGTGCAGATGACCTCTCCCCCACGCACCTCGAGAACAACGTGATCAGCGGGGTGTACCACGAGATTCGAACCGAGTTGGACCTGGCAGCGATCGATCACCTTGTCCATGCTGAAGACAAAGCTGCCCGTGTCATCGGTGGCCAGAACGGCGCCGGCTTGCAGCGGCTCACCACCAAACAACTCGGCACAATCGGCTTCGCCGCGCTGTCCGAAGAATTCGCCGATCCGACCGACTCGGTCACGGTCTCCTGAAGCCTCCGGCACCGCCAAACAAGGTCGTGTAGTTGTTGACGTCGTCGAGGTAGAGGCGGCGGTGATTGAAACACCAGCCACGTCGGTCGTGATGTCGGTCGTCGTCGTATCCGAACCGTCCGTAAACCAACTGCACGATTGCACCACCATCGCCAATGCAACCGTTGCCACCATCGTTCTGTGGCGGAACATGATCATTCTCCTCTCGCACACACTTCCATCTAGAACACTGCGTCGATGAGCTCACGGATGACCGGGATCGACCGCGCCACCCCAACCAGAGCAACAACAACCAGCAGCCGATACACAAACCACTCCGAGAAGCGGAGCAACGCGAACAAGTAGTCGCGCTTGCGAGCCGGTTTTCCGCCTTCACCGGCGGGTTTCTCGATACCTGGCTTGCCTCGAGCGGCCACTTCCGTTGACGCTGCCAACGCTGAGAACGAGTCGTCGATGAGGTGCGCGACGGGCACACCGACGCTGCTTCCCCGCCGTTTCCACCATGACCAGCCGACGCGTACAGCCGCACCTCCGAGTACGGCGAGAAGCAACGCGATGATGGGGTTGATCGGCCGCACGAGGTAACCGCCAACGCGCTCTCCAAGCCACCACCACACCCGATCCAGACCCGTCTGCTCTGCCCTCTGCAATGCGAGCAGGTCGAACTGCGCATCATTGGCGAGGCTCAGCTGACCGTCATCCCTGGCCGACTCGGCTACCAACTCGAGCACGTTCTGCTGAACCAGCGGACCGCCGATGCGTTTCACCTGGGCCGTCGACATGATGACGGAGCCGATGCTCACGTTGTTCATCTCGTAGAGCACGTCATCGGAAAGCGGGGAGATTATGTCGTCGATCAGCAGCGCGCCGCTGCCTCCAAGGCCGTCGAAATCGATCCTCGCTCGCAGTGTGGAGCCGCCGAAGTTCATCTCCCCTTCTGAAGCCGCTCCTTCAAATGTTGCGCCGCCGCCGAAGTCTGTGATGCGGAACTGGGCTCCTTCACCAAATGTCGCCTGCGCGAAGTCGGCCTTCTTGAAGAGGCTGCTGCGAGTGAAGTCGACGGTCGACCCGAACGACGCTCCAGTGAATGTTGCCGTCGATTCGAAACATCTCTGTCGAAAGTCAGCACGATCTTCGAACAACGTCCCAATGAAAGTGACCGATCCGATGAATGCGGGCTGGGCAGAGCCGCACTTCTCTTCCACGGGGCGCAGGGTTCGTGGATCGTTTGAGGAGAACAGCGCTCGTCCGTTGAAAGCCGTGCGATCGAATCGAGCCGAATCGAAGAACCGAGCGTTGGAAAACGACGCGAGATCGCCGAACCGAGCCGTCCGGAGGTCAACCAGACTCAGGAAACGCGAGATGTCGAAGATGGCGATGCGATCGAAAGTGGCACCGCGCAGGTCGACGGATCCAACAAAGGTGGAACCCGTCAAGTCGACAATCCCTCCGAACCGTACGTCGCGAGCGTTGAACGCACCACCGAACCTGCACTGCGAGCAGCGGATCGGACGGTCAACGGATTGCAGTGACCTGAGGTCGACATCGCCCGCCACCGCCAGGCCTACTTCGTCGACGTCGCCGCCACCGGCGAGAGAAGCCTCGACCAAGCGCACGAAATCCGGACCTGAAATCGCTTGCTGCGCCATCGCCGGCGCTGTGACACCCGCGACAACCAAAACCAAGACCAACTGCATGATGCTTCGGTACCAACGCACTTTCCCTCGATCCAGACAAGCACCGGTCGATGCCGGTGACCTACCCAACGCTACGCCGAACGGAGTCGCCCCACGAGTAGCACCGCGCCAATCCAGCTTCGGCCAACAACTGGATCGTCGCACATGACTGCTGAGGAGTCAGTGTCCGGCCGAGGTTTGCAGCGATCCAGGCGATGCCGGGCCGATGACTGCCGGGTCGGGATTGTGTTCCACAATCAACAACAACGGCGCCACCACAGCAGTCGGGGTTGGTGCGCTAGTTCGCTCCGTTCCAGCCAGATACCCGAACAGCAAGCTCATGAGGATGACAGTCGCGATCAGACCCCAGCGCGGCGGCGAGGTCCGAGCACTTCGTCGCTCTGATGGTGGGTCGGCTCCGAGCACTCGGACCTTTTCAACAGGTGCCATGTGGGCAACCTATCGTCGCTCGATCACAAGTGGGCCAGACGCGACCACCGTCGCAGTCCATCGACTACTCGACCATGAGCGTTACTGGAATCGGGATCGTGCCGACCGTCGGGTCGCTGCTCGACACCAACAACTCGCCTGAATACATGCCTGGTTCCAGACCCGCTGCGTCGACAGACACGACGACCTCAACCGAATTACCGGGGTCGACAACCCCAGAGCTCTCGCTCAGTGTCAACCACGGTATGTCCTCGAACGGTATGAGCTCGCCGTGACCTACGTCAGGTGCCCAGTCGTGTGGGCCGCCGAAGTCGCCGATCACCATCGCGATGTTGATGGCTCCGTCCTCGTCATCGCCGAGCAGGTCGAGGGGCACGTCGACGGCGAGAGCCTGCCCGTCGATCGCCACCGGGAGCTCGGCAACCACCTCGAACGTTTCCGTTGACACGAGCAGTGCGATCCCGGCGTCAGGAACCAGGAACAGATCCAAGAAGAACTCCATCCCGATGTCCTGTTCCGGCAGACCCTCCAAGTCCTCGGCCGGCATGCCAGTCGAGGGATCTTGGTCGGTGTCGAGGAACACGAAACCAACAGCGTCACCGACAGGCGAGCCGGCCGTAGTATCGATCCGCATCGAGACGGTGGCGCCGTCCACTCCCGCTTCAACGGTCGTCACATCGACCGCGCCGATCGCGTCACCGACCGGATCGGTGATGATGACGGACGTATCCGTGTAGCCGACGGCGATTGGGTCGGCGGCGAACCCCTCTGGCCGGTCCCATCCAGCCCATCCATCCTGGCGTTCCCAGTTGACTCCCGATAGCGGCGACGTCGTCGCGGCCGTCTCCACACTCGTCAGGTTCTCGTTGATCAACCACTCCAAAGGCTGGGTGCCGTCGTTGCCGATGGTGAAGACCGTGTCAGCGGTGCCACCGGCTGCGACGGTCACCACCAACGCGTCAGGGGAAAGGGTGAGCAACGCCACGTCTGGATCGAGCATCACGTCGTGTGTGGTCTCGATACCCGCAACGATGGCGAGATCACCGGCGAAACTCAGGTATCCGTCCGAAACGATCTCGGCCGGCCAGTTGCCTTCCGGCCCCACAAGGTGAAAGCCGCCAAACGCATCAGTCAGAGCTGTCAGATCGAGCGGCGCCCCGTCCCATTGCGTCGACAACAGCACCGACGCTTCGGCGATGGGCGCACCGGTCACCGAGTCGGTCACGGTTCCAGCCAGAGCACCGAAGGCGTCCGGCGCAACCACCTCGAGGGATACTGCCATGTCTTGCCGCGGCGCTCTCGGGTCATTGGACAACAACGCGAGCAGACCTTCATAGGTACCAGACGCGGTGGCCGAGCTCCCCAGCGTCACGTCAACATCCATCGATTCTCCAGGCGCAAGAGTGCCAGAACTTGGATCACTGGTGATCCAAGGGACGTCACCAAACGGATCGATCGAGCCGTGCCCTGCGTCGGGGGCCCAGTCCTCCGGACCGATGACGCCCGCATCCAGAGCGATGTCCATCGACCCGTCTTCATCCCCGAAGAACTCGAGCGGAATGGCGAACGAGATCGTCTGACCATCGACTTCGGCTGGGGCTTCTCCCACGAACTCGAAGTCCGCCGCCCACACAGCAACCAGCGGCACCGCATCATGGATGGCGAACATCTCGACGAAGTAGTCGAGACCGATGTCTTGTGTCGGAAGGCCAGACAAGGCCTCTGGCGGCAGTCCCGTTTCAGGATCCTGATCCGTATCGAGGTACACCACGCCGATGGTCTGGGAGATAGGCGTCGCATCGCTGAAATCGATGGCAACTGCCACCTCGTCACCGGAAACGCCGGCGCGAACCTCGGTGATCTCAGCCGTTCCGATCGTGTCGTCGTCTGGGTCATCGATGATCGTCACCAGCGGTCCATCAAAGGCATACTCCCCGACGACCGACTTGGTGGTCGGTCTTGGCAGCGCCTTGTAAGTCGTGTCACCTCGCATCGCCAACAGCTCAGCCGCGTCGAATACGGGAGGCGTAGCCGACAGTTGCTGCTCCAGAAGCTCCCACTCGAGATCAGCCGTTCCTGTGTTGGCCAGGGTGACCGTCGCGGATTCGGTGCCGCCGTAGTCGACGGTGGCCGAGAGCGTGTCCGGATCGACCGAAGCGCTTGCTGCGTCCAACACGAAGTTTGCCGAAACGCGTCCACCAGCAACGACGAGATCGATGCTCTGGGACGCGTAGTTCACGGCTGATGCGGTGATGGAGTACGCACCGGGAACGAGCGTCAACGAATACGATCCGTCGGTTTCGGTCGTTGTCGACCGACCGGTCGGATCGGCGCTGATCGTCGCACCCTCCACCGGCAGACCGTCGTTGGCGTTGGTCACCAATCCCATGACCCGTCCCGTCGGCACACGCGAGATTCTCCACGCCGTTCCTGATTCGGCGACCGGTTCGCGGAATCCGAGCTGCAGAGCGTCCGTACCGAAACCGTCTTCGATTCCGACCGTAGCTTGGGCACCGGAAGCAACCTCATCGGTATCTGCGTAGAGGAGGTCGACGACCCCGTTCTCCCAGATCTTCAGTTCGAATGTCGCCCGAGCCGAACCACCGAACACGACGACGTTGCGATACTCGACCACGATTGCGCGACCTTCGTCGGACCTTTGCACCGTCCACCACACGCTGGCATCGGCGTCAACGACCCAGTCTTGCCACATCGGGTATATCGCTGCGTTCGGCACGTCTGGATCGGGGATCGGCGTGTTGAAGAAGCTGCTGAATTCTGGGTTGAGGAAGCCAACGTGTCCGTTGCTGCCCACGTACATGGTCTGGAATCGTTTGCCGTAGAAGTCCACCTTGAACGGCAGTTCCCTGGTCCGCAGAACGTCGTCACCGGACCGTCCGAACCGGATCTGTTCCGTGCCAGGCACCCAGTCGAAGTCGGTCGACGAACAGCCGTGACCCCAGTTGTCGATCTTCGTGGCGAGAGCGAAGTCCTGTTGGACGTCACCCGCAACTTCGACAGTTGCAGACTCAACCACCATGCATCCGCCCATGCGTGCCTCCAGGGTGTAGGTGCCGTATGGCAGCGTCAACGAGTAGAAGCCACTGGCGTCGGTGGTGACGCCGTCGACGGGTACGCCGAGCGCCGTGACCGTGGCGTCAACTATCGGAGTACCGGACTCCAATGCCCTGACATATCCTGACACAGCTGCGCTCGGGGCAAGCTCGAGCGCGAAGTCTTGCGTGGTCGTTTCATCGACAACGATCTCGACGCCAGTCACGGAACCGTCGAGGTAGGCGAACGCGCTCACCGAGATGTCGTATGTGCCCGCGGCGAGGAACATCTTGTAGGTGCCGTCGTCAGCCGTCGTCGCCGACGCATCGAACGGCCCACCTGTGGCGGACACTTTGGCACCAGCGACTGGATCGCCTGTGTCGCTCACCGTGACGGTTCCGGTCAGGGTGCCGCCAGTGGCGGCAACGGCCACTGCTGCTGCGGCGTCGATCCGTCCATCGCCGTAAACGTTGTTCGGATCGCCGTCGGCGTCGCCACCGCAGCTCAAATCGATGATGTCGAACGCAGTCTGTCGCACGATGTCGGTTGCGGCATCAACGTCATTGATGAGAGAGACATCGGAGGACATGACCAGCGCCAGGGCCCCGACGACATGAGGTGTTGCCATCGACGTCCCCGAACTGGCACCGTAGGTGCTTCCGGGCAGGCTCGAGACCACGTCGACGCCAGGGGCCGAAACGTCGGGGTTCACCTTGCCGAACGCAGAGGGACCACGACCCGAGAAGTCAGCGATGACATCGTTGATGTCCGTCGCCCCGACGCTGAACGCATCCAAGTAATCGCCTGGCGAGCCGCCTGCTCCGCACGCAGGTCCCGGGTTGCCTGACGCGAACACCGGAATGATTCCTGCGGCGCGCCATGCCGCAACCATGTCAAGGAAGAACGGGTCACCGGGACCACCGCCCCATGAGTTGTTGATGACGTGGGGTCGCTTCGTGATGTCGGGGTTCTGCCCGTTGAGATCGGTTGGCTCCAAGAACCACTCACCGACCGCCATCAGTTGACTTTCTGAACAGAAAAATGAGCCACACGATCCCAACATCCAGGTGGCACCTGGGGCCACCCCGATGTCAGGGCTGAAAGGTCCGGGTCCGTCGCCACCGAGGATCGTGCCCATTGTGTGGGTGCCGTGCCCGAAGTTGTCGCAAGGAACACCAACGGGGCACTCTCCGACAGCGTCAAACCAGTTGTAGTTGTGATCGAACGATCCATCGCCGTTGTTGCCTCGATAGGAGTCAACCAATGCGGGATGATCGAATTGCACACCGGAGTCGAGACTCCCGACTACAACGCCGGCACCGGTGATTCCTTGGTCCCATACGGCGTCGGCGCCAATCTGTGCAACGCCCCATTCTGGATCACCCACGGCAGCAAAAACCGCGTCGGAGGACTCGACGGGTTGCATCATCTCGTAGGCGCGTTCTGGACGAATCGACGCAACGCCAGGGAGCGCAGCAAGTTGAGCGATCGTATCGGCATCGAGGGTCGCCACCACGACATTGCGCATCCAGAACGCCTGATACTCGGTACCGGTCGCGTCGAGAATCTGACGGGCACCTGTTTGCGACGTGCCTGCCGTTCGCCGAAGCTCGTCAACCACAGCGCGACCGCGGTCGTTCCGATCAGAGATGCGCCGAATGGTGTCGAGATCCGCTCGGTCAACGAACTCGATGACATACCGTGCGGTCTTGAGGTCGTCCGGTTCGGCTGGCGCAGCTATCGCCGCCGAGCCTGCGAATGCGAGCGTGAACACTGCCACCAAGGCCAAAGGCTTACGAAACATGGCTCCCCTCTCACTCCGAGCCACGTGGGCCCAGAATCGAATTTCCCGTCCCGCTGTCGTTCAACCTACCCACCAGAAGCGAGCGGTGGGTGAGCTATCCCCGGAGGGCCGAAGCAAAGATCCCTGGCAGGCGCCATGGCTTGGGGTCGGCGGCGTACCTCGTGAGTCGCTCGGCCGTCGTGTGCGCTGTCTTGTTGGTGACGAACCACGGCGGTCTGGGCGAGATGTGGATCTCGCCCTTCGTGATCGCACGCGGGAACGGACGGAAGGGTCCACGAACCACGGTCTTCTGTGGTTGGTCGAACAGCAAGGCGTTGTGGACGACACCGGATCCGCTCCGAATCTCGTGTAGCGGATCACCCGGGTAAGCACCCCAAGCGGCACGGGCCAGGAAGTAGTTCACGCCGCTCCACGCATTCACGGCAATCGCGCCGTATTCCATGGCGTCTAACGCGTCTTCGAGCCGATGGCCCAGTTCAGCGATGGTGTCCGGATGGGCAATCAGCTGCGCTCCGAGAGTTCCGTGCAGGATCTCGTTGACGAAGGTCACGGCGTCATCGAGGTACTCTGACGGGTCGGTCCCCTTCAGCGACGTCGTGGCGAGTATCGGACCGAAAACCTCGGTATTGAAGAGATGCGAATCGACCTTCGTTGGGTCGATGCCCACGATCAGGCTGCGATGGTCGCCGATACGTTCACCGTCTTCATGGTGATGGTGAGCGGCGGCATGTCGGTCATCCACGCCTGGGTAGTAGGCAGGTCGCTGCTCAGCCGCGGCAAGTGCGGAACGAACTTCCTCGATGAGCCGCTCGGTGCCATCCCAATCTCGAGGCAACACCAGTACCTGCGCTGCAACACAGTTGAAACCTCCGTTGTGCAGCTTCTGTGTGGCTATGTGCTCGGCGTGATAGGTGAAGTCCCCGTCGTCCCACGGCCCGGGAATCACGATCGTAGGAGTCACTCCACCCAGCTCGGATGTGATCGGCTTCTCGAGCAAGGGTTCAGCCCTTGCCTTCCGCAATGCGCCCTCGGCGCCACGACCGAACACGATGGCGTCGTGAGTTGCCAGGCTCCCGGTGACGTGGACGGTGTCGACCGAGGGATGCCTCGTCAGCTCCGCGCCGATATCAGCGCCGCCATTCACGAAACGTACAAAGCCCTCATCGATCAGCGATCCAAAGATCCGTTCGAACACCGGCCCAAGGTATTCGTTCACCGGATTCATCTTGACAACAACGACGGACCCCTCCGCGAAGAGCTTGTACACCGCATCGAGCGGGGGGATCGAGGAGATGTTTCCGGCTCCGAGTATCAATCCGACACTCCCTTTCGGATGTGACAGCCGATATTGGGCGCCGGACGAGACGTCTCCAACCTCGACACCAGGCTGCATCCACACCTCAGCCGTGTAGCCATGTAGCAACAGCCCCTCAATGCGGTCGAAGGGATATACCTTGGCGATCACCTGACCGTTCCGTCGGGTGGCCAGAGGAATATCGGCGAGGACGTCTCGGCCGTTGGCGATGGCGGTCAGCGTCGTGTGGGCTGCGCCGAGCCACGACAAGAGGGCGTAGGGACCAGAAAGCCACTCCTCCCCTTCGAGCGGTGACCCCTTGCGAATACCCTTGGCGTGAACGGACGCAGCGACCCAGTCAGCTGCGTTTGCACCCGTGCTGGCACGGAGTGTGTCGAGATGCTGGAGTTTCTCCAGAATCGGCAACTGGGCCCAGCGGTCTTTGCCTGCGGCGAGTACCGCAAGCGTTTCGTCCAGCGTCGTTGACTTCACAAGCCTCCTCAGGTCAAGACAAACCTACTTTCCTCAGCTCATCGGAGTGGATCCGCACACGGTTCAAGAGACCACCGACAGCGACCGATCATCGAGGATGACCACCAGACCTCTCTGGCAACATCTGATCGCTTCCGCGTTTGCCCTTGCAATGCTCACCTATGCATTCGTTCTAGGTCGGCGAGTGCCACTGCTCGGCTACGCCGACCTCGGATTCCACGAACTCGGGCACCTGCTCGCCAGTCCGTTCAGCAGAACCTTTGCCGTGGTCATGGGGAGCGGCACGCAGATACTGGTCCCCCTCGGCTTGGCTGCGTACTTCTGGCTGCGGTCAAGGGATCGACTGGCGTCGGGCCTCATCGCCGTTTGGGCGGCAACGTCGATGCAGGACGCCAGCGTGTACATCGCCGACGCACCGTTTCAGCGGCTGCCTCTCATCGGCGGGCATCACGACTGGGCCTATCTGATGAGCCGGTGGGGCGTGCTCGACGAGTCGGGCGACTACGCAGGCCTCGTGCTGTTCTTCGGCGCCCTGATCGGACTCGGAGGCTTCGGCATCGTCGCCTCAGCGCCGTTCAATGCTGCAAAGTCGATCGTCAAGAACAAGTGGCAGCGACACCGAGCGAGAGACCTGCCTGTGCGAGCTATTCGTGAATTCGATCAACCGTGGGATGACCCCGAACCGTCACAGGTACGCTCCTCGCCGTGATCGAACGAACTGAGCGTGTGCCAATCCCAGCGAACGTCGTCCAGGCGGCTCGCGAGTCAGCAAGAGCCGTACGTGCCGCGGTGAAACGCAAGGGCGGGACGCCGCTGCGCGATGGCAATCTCGTCACGCTGCTGTATCACGGCGTGGCCGATGCCGTGCGTTTCCATCACTGGCTCGACATCTTTCCGGCGGTTCCCGACTTTCGACCGGTAGCCGGCACGAAACTTTGGTGGACGCAGTTCGAGATCCCGCCTGACGCCCGCATCGAGTACAAGATCTCTGTGGAGCGCAACGCTCGACGACGCCTCGTCGTTGATCGCTTCAACATGAACATCGCCCCGAACCCGTGGGGCGCAAACTCCATCCTCACGGGAAGGGAATACTTGGAGCCACCGTGGGCGCAGTTCGATCCCGGAGTCCCCCAAGGAGCGATCATTTCCGAGGTGCTGGGAACCGACCTCGACGCGGCGCCTCGCATCGCTCGCATCTACACACCGCCCACGGGAACGCGATATCCACTGCTCGTGGTCCACGATGGTTCGGACTATTTGGATTTCGCCGGTTTGGCGACCGTTCTCGACAACCTCATCGCAGCAGGCGACATCCCGCCTGTTGCTGCGGTGCTGAGTGATCCGGTAGACCGGTTTGGCGAATACCGCGGTAGCGACGCTCATGCCGCATATCTCGTCGACACGCTGATTCCCGCAGCAAGCCGCCACGCCGACGTGAACGGCCTGGTCGCCATGGGGGCGAGTTTGGGAGGGGTGGCTTCGCTCCATGCCGCGTGGTCGAATCCTGGGGTGTTCGACGGTCTCATCCTGCAAGCCGGCTCGTTCGTTGTGGAACTCGGTGGCCCACACCATCGAGGCGTGCTCTTCAAGCCGGTGATCAGGTTCATGGAGAAATTCTTGAGCGATCCCCGCGAGCTGCCGCCCCGAATCCACTTGTCGTGTGGGCTCTACGACGGACTGGTCGACGACAACCGACGCCTCGCAGACCAGCTGTCGCACGCCGCCACATCGATAGGGCATTCCGAAGTTGCCTCTGGACACGACTGGCACGCATGGCGCGATCTCCTCAGACCTGGACTCATGCATACACTCGGGTCCCCTGGAGTGGAGGACGAGGGCCGATGACGACGAAGAAGATTGGACTTTCGCTGGGCGCCGATCTGTGCTGGCCCGCGTTCTACGAGGACATCGTCGAGCAGCTCGCTCCGGTGGTGAAACGGGGTAACCGCACCACGACCTTCGACATCGAGCGCGTCCGCATCGAACCATTCTCACTGTCCGGCGAAGGTTCGTACGACGTGGTTCTGGACCGCGTGACGCACTGGTATCACACGAGCCGCGAGTGGATCAAGAAGGCCATCCTCGTGGACGGCACCTACGTACTGAACAATCCCTTCACGCTGCAATCGATGGAGAAGCACACCTCGTACGTGGCAATGCGCAAACTCGGGCTTCCGGTTCCCGACACGTGGATGCTGCCACCGAAGGAATACGAGCCAACCGCCGACCTCCAGACAACTCTCGAGCAATACGCCGAGATGTTCGACCTCAAAGCGGTTGGCGACGCTGTCGGCTATCCGGCGTACATGAAACCTTTCGACGGGGGCGCCTGGGTCGGGGTGTCACGAGTGGAGAACGCCGACGAGTTACAGACGGCATATGACGGTTCCGGGACGCGGCTGATGCACTTGCAGCGCGCCGTGGAACCGTTCGATCTGTTCGTCAGGACCGTCGCCATCGGACCGCAGGTGAACCAGATCCGCTACGACCCTGGCGCCGCATTGCACGATCGCTACAAGATCGATTTCGATTTTGCCGACGCCGAGGACCTCCAACTGCTCGAAGACATGGTTCTCACCATCAACACGTTCTTCAACTGGGATTTCAATTCCTGCGAGACGATGAGAAAAGACGGCGTCTTCCATCCGATCGACTTCGCAAATCCTTGTCCCGATTCACAGGTGACGTCGCTGCACTATCACATCCCGTGGCTGGTGAAGTCGAAGATCCGCTGGTCGCTCTTTTGTGCGGCTACCAACCGAAAGATGGATCTCAACCCGCGTTGGGAGCCCTTCTTCAAAGTCGCACGGACCGACATGCCGTATCGCGACAAGCTCGCCGCGTACGGAGACATTGCCCGGAAACGGCTCGACGCCGAACGGTTCGAGGATTTCTGTGACAAACACCTGGCAGACCTCGACGAGGTCACTCTGGAGTACTTCGGGACAGATCGAGCTCGGAACATCGTCCGTAACAAAGTGGCAGCCCTCTTCCCCGCCCACGAGGTCGAGAAGTTCACCGAACACTTCTGGGGTCTCATTCAATTCTGGTGCAAGACCGAGGCCGACCGACTGGGAGCCGCGACGTGAAAGCCGTCGAGGCGTGGCACTCGGAGCGCACCAATACCGATATTCGATTGGTGCGCTGGGGCGTCACGGGTGCGCCCGTTCTGGTGTTTCCCACGGCAGGTGGTGACGCCGAAGAGATCGAACGCTGGCATCTGGTCGGAGCGGTGGGCGGTCTGCTGGCGGCAGGTCGAATCAAGATCTACTCAGTCGACTCCGTTGCCGGCCAGTCGTGGATGAACCACGACGATCCACGACACTCGATGTGGCTGCAGAATCAGTTTGCTTCCGCCGTCTACAACGAGGTGGTACCGGCGATTCGCAAGGACTGCCAAGACGACTCGATCGAGATCATCACTGCGGGCGCCTCGATCGGTGCCCTCAATGCCGTGGCCTCCGTGTGTCGTAATCCTGACGTGTTTAGGGCCGCCATCGGTATGAGCGGGACATACGACTTGTCGGGATGGCTTGGTGGCCACTGGTCGGACGACTTCTACTTCTCTTCGCCGCTGCACTGGCTACCCGACTTCGACGATGCGTCGCGACTGGAGCTCCTCCGTCGCCGGTTCGTGCTGCTCGCGACAGGCAAGGGACGATGGGAGAATCCCGGCGAGTCTTGGAAGATGGCCCACGTCCTCGGGTCCAAAGGCATCCCCAACCGCGTCGACGAGTGGTCGGGCGGCCATGACCACGACTGGCCGACGTGGCGCGAAATGCTCCCTCTCTATCTCGACGACATGGTCGACTGAGCCTGCATCAACCAAGACTCCTGACGCACGCGGTGTGACGACCAACTAGGTTGGAATTACCAGTCCTTGGCGGGATGAAATGGGGAGGAACCATGCGCGTGCGCGCTGTTGTCATTTCCGTCATCACTGCCCTCGGGTTGCTCGTGGCGATCCCGGGTGCGGCTGTTGCCGAGCCTGAAGCCATCGATTGGGAGCCTTGCTACCAGCAGGCGGGGCCGAACTTCGAGTGTGCGGTGGTCAGACTGCCGCTCGATCACGACGAACCAGGTGGAACCTCGATCCCGATAGCGGTCGCGAAGCTGTCGGCCACTGATCCCGAGAACCGTATCGGTTCGCTCTTCCTCAACCCGGGTGGCCCCGGAGGGTCCGGCGTCGACTTCCTGCTGGGAGCTGGACCGGTCTTGTTCACCGACGAGGTCCGCTCCCAATTCGACTTGATCGGGTTCGACCCACGCGGAGTCAGAAGAAGCGCGCCTCTGAAGTGTTTCCGGTCGTTCGGCGACCTGGCTGGACTCAGCGGCCCGCCTTTCCCCATCAACGAGGCCGAGTACCTGCTGATGGAAGCCGTCGACATGGCAGCCGTCGAACTCTGCGACGCCAATGCGCGCTCGATAATCGATCACATGTCGACCGCTGACGTGGCAAGGGACATGGATGCACTCCGAGAGATGCTCGGCGACGAACAGATGACGTACTTCGGCGTGTCGTACGGGTCGTTCCTCGGAAACACCTACGCCAACCTGTTCCCGGACAACGTGCGAGCCGTAGTGATCGATGCGGTCCTCGACCCAATTGCGTGGACAACGGGTGCCGCTGGCGAAGAGGGTTATCCGTTCAGCTATCGCCTGCGCAGCGACCAGGGCGCACAGGACACGCTCGACGAGTTCTTCCGATTGTGTGATGAGGCCGGGACAGCCGGGTGCGCCCTCGCTCCAGATTCGGGTGCGCGATTCGCTGCATTGGCGGACCAGCTTCTCAACGATGGCCCCATCTTCGTCGATCCGGGATCGGGCGAATTGGTACCGTTCTTCTACCAGGACCTGATCGGTTCGACCCTCGGACCGCTGTACAACTCGGCCAGCTGGCCTTCGCACGCTGAGTTCCTTGCCTTCATCGAGGCTGGAGCGAGTCCTGCGGTTTTGGGAGAGGCACTGACACGAGTGCGGGAGCTCTCTGGAAGTTTCGATTTCCCGAATGCGCCGTACCCAGGTTTCGAGCAGTTCCTCGGCGTCTCCTGTTCGGACAGTGACAACCCCGACGATCACGCCGCGTGGTTCGCTGCAGGGCAAGATGCCGACGCCAACTACGGGTACTTCGGTTCACTCTGGACCTGGGCATCAGGTCCCTGTGCCGTATGGAATGGCGTCGCCGACGACCGGTACGTTGGGCCTTTCGACGCTGCCACCGCCAACCCTGTGCTCGTCGTCGGGACCCGATACGACCCAGCGACCCGATACGAAGGTGCGGTCATCGCCGACGACCTGTTGGCGAACTCGGCGCTTTTGACCGTCGAGGGGTGGGGCCACACTTCGTTGTTCTTGTCGCAATGTGCTGACGAGGCGATCGCGGCGTACCTGGTTGACGTGACGGTGCCGGACGACGGCGCGACGTGCTTCCAGGACTTTGGCCCGTTCGATACCGCACTCAGCGCCAACGACCTGGCTCGGCAGGAATTCCGGGCACAGATGATGCAGCAGATTGCGCTGCATCCGGGCCGCTGAGAAGCAATGTGAGGCGGCTGGGTCCTTCTTGGGCTCAGCCGCTGACGCGAGAAACGATCTCGTCGACTCGGTATTCCGTCGTGCTGCAGAAGGCATGAGGAGGGATGGGACTCGTGGGCTCGCCGACGACGCTCCATGAGCCCGACCATGTCACGCACATCTCGATGTCGTGACAGCCCCCGGGTGAACCCTGCACTCGGAACGCCGAACCGGAGTTCAAGTGCCGTGACGGCTATCTCTTGGTGCTTCGTATTCCCCGAAGACCGCACGGAACGACAATGCCTCGAGGTCGGGATCGGTCCACGTGCCGTTGATCGCCAACGAGGCCCCGAGTGCTCCGATCGCGTCAGACGATTTGGCGGCATGCCCATTCCCGCCGACCGCCACGAACAACCCATCGGCCACTTCATCGATGTAGGGCAGCCCGTGTGGAGTATCCGTGATGAGGCAGGGCTTCATCACGAATTGTTCGAACGTTGCGCGAGGCATCACCTCGAGAAGCACGTCACGCATCCAACCGATCTGGTCATCAGCGTCCGATCCCGACATCCAAGTCCTCTTCTCGGCGGACGTCGCCAGCGGCTCGACGCCGCCGATGGATCCACCCATCTTCACGTAGTGGACTCCGTCGGGATACAAGACCGGCGGGACGATGTACACGTCGTCGTGAATCGGATGATCGAGTAGGTAGATCATCGAAGGGAGATAGCTGAGTCGTGTCGCTTCGGCCGGGGACACCGCCGCCAAGATCACCGCTTCAGGAACTACTTGTGCGGCAAGTGGTTCTGGTGCCAAGTCGTTGAGATACGCACCTGTGGCAAGCAGCACTCGGGCGGCTTGAACCGCAACACCGCCGCTCAATTCGATGCTGAACCCACCAGCCGTCCGCTGCAACGTGGTCACGTGCTTTCGGTGAATGGACGCTCCCAGCTGATGCGCAACCGTCAACTGAGCCTTGACCATCACGCGTGGGTCGATGTGGCCTGCCGGCGAAGGTTCATAGAGAGCGGTCCACTGCGACGGAAACTCGTAGTCCTGGAACTCATCGCGGACCGCGTCTGTGGTCGTCGCCACGACGGGTAGATCGAGCCGCTCGATCACGGCCTGCTGTTGCTCGATCCCAATCGGATCGTTGCGAACAAAGATAAACCCACCCGGACGGTGGAACCTCAATCGCGACTGTGCCTCGATCTCGGGGTACTGCGCGATGGATCGTGATGCGAGCACAGCCCACTCGTATCGAGCATCGAGCCGGCGCGTCACGCGGCCAGAGTCGTAATGGCTGGCGAACGGGCCAGAGTTCACACTCCAGTCGGTTGGCTCGCCGGGGCCGATTCCCACCACCGACGCATCGCTGAGAGCGAGGTGCCGGAGGGCGGCACTCCCGACGAGACCCAGACCGATCACGGCGATGTCGAACACGGACGAATGGTACGACTCTGGGAACCCGGATCGGGGCCTACGTGTCGCCGACCGCTGCGGATCGCCGAGTGTCAGCCGATCGTCGCGTCACACAGGTGAT
>JABDJC010000091.1 GCA_013003395.1 Acidimicrobiia bacterium | reverse complement strand
AGCCGGCAAGCGGACCGTGCTCCTCATCGATGAACTGGATCGAGCTGACGAGGAGTTCGAAGCATATCTCCTCGAGTTCTTGTCCGACTTCCAGCTGTCCATTCCGGAAATCGGCACCATCAAGGCTTTGGTCCCGCCTGTCGTGGTGATCACCTCAAACCGCACTCGCGAGATCCACGATGCGCTCAAGCGGCGCTGCATCTACCAATGGATCGACTATCCAGACTTCGAGCGAGAAGCAGCCATCGTGCGGCTGAAGTCACCGGGCATCGAATCCGCCCTCGCCGACGATCTCGCCAAGGCGATGCAGGCATTGCGAACGATGGATCTTTTCAAACCTCCAGGGGTCTCTGAAACGCTCGACTGGGCGGCCGCGCTTCAGGTGCTCGGCCACGCGCAGCTGAACCCCGAGACTGCGGACGACACGCTGGGAGTGATTCTCAAGTACCAGGAGGACATCGCACGCGTCAGAGCCGACGGTGTCGAGGCCATCACCGCATGACGACGGCGCTCGCCGACAACCTCGTCCACTTCGTGCGATATCTCAGGTTGAGCGGACTCGCTGTCGTGCCATCGACGACGCTCGATCTGCAACGTGCCGCCGCAACCCTGGGGTGGGATGACAAAGCCGCGCTCAAAGCCGGCTTCCGCGCGCTGACCGTGGTGCGCCGAGCCGACATTCCAGCGTTCGACGACGCCTTCGAGCTGTTCTTCGGGAGCGGACCGACCCACCGCCGCAAATCGATGGCAGAGCTCGAGTTGAAGATCTTCGATCGGCAGGACGCCAAGGTGGTCACTCCAGTACTCCGCGACATGATGAACACTGGAAAACGCAAGGAACGCGACGACCTCCAGGAACATGTCGGAGGCTCGATCATCGAGCGTCTCGGCCGCAAAGACTTTGCGGCGCTGACCCCTGAAGAAATCGCCGAGGTTCGCCGAATCATGGCCACGATGGTGTGGAGGCCGGCGGACGCGCTCGGCAGACGGCGGATGCCCTCGTCGCGAGGCGACGTGCCCGACATGAGACGGACGTTCCGCTCACTGTCGTCGCCGCAAGCCGACCTCATTCCGCTGGCGATGTCCAGCCGCAAGCCGCGGCGGCGACCCCTAATCGTGCTCGCTGATGTCAGTGGATCGATGGATCGCTACGCCGAGATGTTCCTCTACTTCATGCACGCCGCGCAAGGCAGACTCGGCAAAGTGGAGTCGTTCGTTTTCGCGACGCATCTAACGCGAGTCACTCGCGAAATGCGACAACCGGATCCGCTGATGGCTTTGCGATCCGTGGGACGCCATGTGAACGACTGGTCCGGCGGGACACGCATCGGAGAGGCGCTCCGAGAATTCAACTGGCAGTGGAGTCGTCGCCTCACCCGAGGAGGTGCCGTGGCCCTCATCATCTCCGACGGGTGGGACTGCGGAGATCCCGAAGTGCTCGAAGTCGAGATGGCACGCTTCGCTCGCTCAGTACACCGTGTGGTTTGGCTGAATCCGTTGGCCGGACGCACCGGCTACAGCGCCGAGACCCAGGGCCTACGGATTGCCCTCCCCCACGTCGATGACTTCCTGGCAGCCGCGACCATCAACGATCTGCGTTCGCTGGTACGCCTCCTAGAAACACTCCCGGCCAGGAGGAGCAGCGGCTGAGGTGCCTCCCACCTCGGCCGCCCCCGTACTACCTCGGTCCCTTCAGCACTTTGATCATCAAGTTGCCGCTCGCCAGCTCGGTGGTCGGGTCGGCGCCGTCGGGGTCGCCGAACTGCGAGTCGTAGATCACGACGGTGGGGTCGGACGCGAGCCTGATGAGCGCCCTCACCAAGTCGGGACCGCCATCGGTGTGCTCTCCGTCGATGAGCGTCACGATGAACTCGTAGACGATTTGGTCGTCGTCCTGGTCAAAGGTCCCCACGCCTTCGACGTAGGCGAAGTCACCTGCGATGACCAAGGTGTTCAACTCGTCGCCCTTGGAACGGAACTTCAGGTTGAGATCCTTGAGGTCGATCTTGATGTCGCCTTCGAGTACACCCTTCTTGTACTGAGCGTGGAAGCCGACCTGCAGGTCGCCACCGACGGACGGATCCGGAACGTATGCCCCCAGAGGCGAATCGATCTTGCCGTTGCCCGTGACGAATCCCGCCGTCGGGTCGAACACGACTGCGTACTCGTAGACGAGAACGTGCTCGGTTCCGAAGATGTCGGTGACCGTGGCCGTGACGGCAAATACGCCAGTGTCGAGGTACGTGTGGTCGGCAATCAACGTCGTGTCTCCCGTGCCCGGCGTGGACGCCGACTGTGTCCCGTCACCCCAGTCGATGAGGATCGCAGTCGCGTCACCCGTCCAGACCAGAGTCGCCGTGGCGTCGGCGCCGAGGTTCGGGACCAACTCGATCGGATCGATCGGATCGATGGTCAACGATTCGATGACGACGGCTTCGCCTGCCGATGTGACATCGACAATGACCGTCGCAGTGTCAGTCAACCCGCCGGTGTCGCTGACCTGCACGGTCAAGGTGTACGAGTCCTGAACCGTTGCGTCGAGCGGCGCCGCAACCGTGATGTCGCCGGCGTTGTCGATGGCGAAGGCGGTGCCGGTGTTGCCGCCGATGATCGAGTAGGTGAGCGAATCTCCATCATCTGGATCGCTCGCCACCACGGTGCCGACGAATCCACCGATGCCCGTGTCGTCGGCGATGCCGAAGTTGGCGTCGTCGACGGTTGGAGTCTCGTTGACGTCATTCACGTCGATGGTGACGGTTCCAGAGCCGGACGCGGGGGTCGTCCCATCATCCGTCGCTTCGACTGTCAGGACGTACTGATCCTGAGATTCGTGGTCGAGCGCTCCGTCGACCGTGATCTCTCCTGTAGCCGAGTCGATGGCGAACTCGCCGCCCGCATTGCCTGCCGTGATGGCGAAGCTCAGCGTCTGACCAACATCGGGATCCGAAGCTGTGACGGTGCCCACTGAAGTCCCCGGCACCGAGTTCTCATCGACCGACAGGGTGGTGTCGTCGACGACCGGCGGCGAGTTGCCTATGAACACGTCCACCGAGTCGGAACCAGACGCCGCCTCGTCGGAGACCGTGACGGTCACCGTGTACGACCCGTCGGTGGCGTACGTATGGACGCCCTCAAACGTGCGAGAACCTTGCTCCAGCGGGAACTCGTCCATGCTTCCGTCGCCCCAGTCGAACTTGACGGAGTGCGGATCGTTGAGGCCAGGATCAACGAACGTTCCCTCGACCGTCACGGTCAGTTCGGATCCGGAGATGTCGGCACCGGCATCGACAACAGGGGCAACGTTGGCCACGTCCACGTCAGTCGCGTCGCAGACTTCGAAGCCGGCGTCGTCGGAGATGCACGAGACCACGGGGAATGTGCCGTTGTCGGCGTAGGTGTGGGTTGCGTTGAATGGCGATGTGGCGTTCTCGATCACTTCGGTGGCGCCGTCGCCCCAGTCGATCGTGAGGTTCACCGGTCCAACCACCGAGCTTGGCACCGTGAATGAGGTCAGCAGCGAGACTTCCGCACCTTCCGAGGTCGACTGCGGAACCGCATTCACATCCACCAATCGGGCTGTGAAGAACCGGGCCTTGTTGGTCGATACCGCAACGTTGCCGTTCTCGTCGACGACCTGAACGAAGTACTCGATGCGATCACCGACAACTCCCGCCGCACTCCCGCTCCAGGCGCCGTTGCCCGAGCCGGTGAGGTCGAGCGGCGTCCAGACGCCGGTGTCGTCCTTGAACAGGACAAACACTCGCTGCACCGAGTCGCCGGCCCCGGCGTCCGCGGTGATGTTGAACTCAACCACTCCGCCGGCAACGAATGCATCCGTGAGTTGGATGTACGGAGCCGTGAAGTCGTCACTGTTCGAGTAGTAGATCTTCGTCCCGAACTGGGTGTAGTCGCGCTGGGTTCCCACTCCGGATCCGGGATCTTCGGTGAAGAATTGACCCGGAATCAGCACGAGGCGCTGGCGCTCGCCAGTTGGCGTGCGGAAGTGCGTGACGCTGTGGAACACGGCAGGGAAGATCGTATCAGCGAAGTCGTACGCTGGTTCGTTGGCGGTCAGGTCGATGACAGGACGCGACACCACAGGCGAGATGCCGCCAGTGTCGACGCTGGTCAACGTCTCGATCAGCGCGCCGTGGGCCTTACCGTCGGCGGGATCCGGCGTCACGTCGATCTGAATGAGCGGCTGAATCGGCCGGTAATGCGTCACCTGATTGCGTGCTGGTGGCGCTTCGCCGGCTGGCGCTCCGCCGCCCACAACGTCGGTGACGTCGTAGCCGGTGACGACTCGCACGGTGTCATCGACAGGGAGCGCACTGTTGAAGTCGATTCCGCTCACTTCGATGGTGGACGTATCGAGACCCGTCACCGGATCGACCTCGGCATCGAATGGAATCGGTGCCGGCGGCAACGTGCCGCCGGTGCCGAGACCGTAGAACGGAATGCCGTAGAAGGTCGCTTCGGTCAGCACCTTCTCGTCGAAGACGCCGTACAGACCAAGCCCGCCGACGTACTCCTGCTTCGCAAACGTCAACGCTTCGCCGATAGCCATCGAACCGTCGAGGCGCTCAGCGAACAACGTCATGAGTCGCTCAGAAAGCGCTGCAGCAGCAGTGTCGCCGTATCCGTAGCCGGTGTTGCCGACAGAGATCGCTCCGTGCTGCGCATACACCTGCATCCAGTCCTGGGCCCGCACATCACCCGCAGCAAACGCGTTGTCCGCAACGTTGAGACCGAAGTGGCAACCCATCGAGAATGCGATTTGGTTGGTGAGACGAGAGTCGCCCGTGGTCGGGTCGGTGCCGTTGGCGATCAGGTCGGCCGTTTCGAACAAGCCGCTGCCAGCATCGGCAGGTTGCGCCCGATAGTGGTCGTAGTGGGCGTTGACCGAAGCGACGTCGACCAACGGCGTCGGTACCGGCGGTAGGAAGGTGTCGACGAGTTCGGTCAATCCCCACGTGTCGCTGATCAGCGACGTGTCGGGAGCGGTGCCAAGGCTGTCCGTCAACGCGGTCGCCACGTCCTGCGACCCGTCAGCCAGGAAGTCGTAGCCGGTCACGAGCGCCGACTGCGGATTGAGGAGGCCATCGTTCGTCACGAAGAGCTCGAGCGCGGCGCTGATTTCAGCCGGCGATTCGAGCAGTCGACCGACAGCAAGGTCAGGAACGAACAGCGTGCGACCAAGCCACGGGATTGGATCGACGTCGACGTATGCATCATCAGACAGGATGCGTCCAGCCGCCAAGGCTCCGTAGAGCGGTGTGTCGGTGTCGAAAGTGCTTGCGTAGTCGGACTCGTTCGACAGCGTGGTCAGGTCTGGCACACGCTCCATCGGGATCATTTCGTCGCCGCCGACGAGTGTGACGAAACGCAGCGGTGCTCCTGCGCCGTGCAAGGCCGAGACGATGCCGGTGATGCCAGACACAACGGTGTTTGCGTTGTCGGGGTTACACGGATCGGCGTCCCACGCCGCGTACAGAGAGCTGATGTCCATGCCGATGACGGTCTCGACGTCGATGGCCGCAGCGACGATGCCGAGCGCACCGACCTCAGGGTCACCGAGTCCGTTCAGATGGTCGACGAACGCCTGGATGTCGGCCACGGCCGCAGCAGCATCTGCTGCGCCGTATCGCATTTCGAGTCGTCGAGCGTTGTAGAAGATCAGCGTCGTGAGATCGGTCGGCAACGCTGACAGATCAACGGTTGCGGTCGGCACGCCTGGATCAGCGAACGGGAACGACGTTGGCGAGCATGAGACATAGACGTCGTCGACGATGTCGGCGGTGAGCAGATACGGTTGGTCGCTCGTCGCGCCGTTGTACCCAGTCACTTGCACGGTGTACGTCGACGATGACGCGGCCTCCTCCGAGGAAACCGTGATTTCGACTTCCTCGTCGGCGTCGTCGCGGTTCGCAGAGATGCTCGAGACAGGCGCGGACTGGATGTCGATGTCCTGCAGTGTTTCGGGCGCCAGGTTGTCCTGCTGGTTGATGCCGGTGATACCTGGATCTTCTACTGGACTGGCGGGGACGCCGGCGTCTCGATCGTCGAAGGCACTGAGCTGTTCGGAGAACGGCTTGTACACGACGAGGTCGTTGTCCGATCCTTGCTGGGTCAAGGTCAACCGGATCTGCGTTCCCGGATCGTTGGGGATTTCGAGATCGAAGAAGTCATTGTCGGACGACGTCGACAGGTGCGAGATGACGACACCGTTCTGCACGACGGTCGGAGCCGTGTTGGGGTCGTCACCACCTGGCTCGAAGTTCGGGATCACGGTGACGGTCGCACCGGTGTCAGACGCGAGGGCGTCGGAAGCAGTGACGGTCGCGGTCGTTGCGAACGATCCTGTGACGAGCCCCGGATGTGCTTCGAACTCGAGGAAGTAGTCCGAGAACGCATTCAACTGGAACGTCGGTGACCACGTGAGCACATTGTCGACAACAGTCGGATCACCGATCACGTGGATTTGTTCCACCTCATTGATCTCGATGAGCTGCGCCGACCCTTCGATGTACAAGAAGCCTTCTGGCAGCTCGACAGACATGACGGCGAATGATGACGTGCCGGTGAAGTCGAACTCCACTACGTAGTCGATGATCGGGCTGGCGGGATCGTAGAGCTGCAGGTTCAGGTCGCTCAAAGGCAACTGACCCAGTGGAAGTGAATCCGCTGGCACCACGACAAGGAGGAGCTGACCGAGTGTCAGGCCGGGCAGCGCTGCTCCCGCCGCGAGACCGTCACCGATGGTTCCCTGAGTGCAGTCGTAGGAGCTGCAATCGAAGATCGTGCCGATCGAAGACACCGGGATCGAAGACACCGGAATCGAAGACACCGGAATCGAGCTGACCGGGATCGACGACACGGGGATCGAAGACACCGGGATCGACGAGACCGGCGCTCCCAAGATGTCCAGGGTTGCGATGGTGCTCGTTCCCGTGATGTTGTTCGCAGCACAGTCGAAGCCGTTGAGACTGAGCAACTCGCACCAGTCGTCGATCGGATTGGTCGACGACCCGATCGGCAGTTGGTCGAGACCTGTATCTCCAAGAGCCAGGGCGGCTGGAGTGAGCAAGCCGAGGATCGAGTCACCCAATTCGATCGAGCCGAGATCGAGCGATGCCACACACTCAGGAAGCGGGTTGAGCGCAAGGACCTGCTGCAAGGTGACTGTTTGCAGCGGCAGTCCGGCTAGCGAAGTTCCGGCAAGGATTGCGCCCCAGTCAGGCGACTCGCCGCACACGCCGATGGATGACACCGGGATGGACGACACCGGAATCGAACTGACCGGAATACTGGAAACGGGAATCGAGGAGACCGGAATGCTCGACACAGGAATCGAGGAGACCGGAATACTGGAAACGGGGATCGAGCTGACCGGGATCGAGGACACCGGTGAGGCGGCGATCGAGTTCAGGTCGGAGTTCGGGATCGCGCTCTTGTCGACGACGCTCGCACCGGGAAGCACCTCGGTCGAGTTCGTGCTGATGGAGACGGTGACAACACCGGGATCGATCTCGAGGGGTCCGACGTCGCAACTGGTTCCTATCGGACGACTCAGACCGCGTTGGTCGACGGGTTCACAGCCCCACGGCTCGGGTTCGCTCACGGGAATCGGGTTCCCGTTGTCGATCAGCGGGCTGCCAAGCAGCGGCAGATAGGTGAGCGTCGGACCGCCATTGTCCTGAAGGCCGCTGAGCATGGGATTGATCGGCGCCTCGGAAGTACCGACCTGGTCTGTCGGGAGGATCACATCGAGACACCCTTGCCGGCCGATCACGTTGTAGCCCTGCGAGATGATGTCGCCTGCAAGGCAGTCCTGCGCGCCGCCCGACGAGTTCCCTGCAGCCACGGAGTTCGACATCGTGATGGTGTCGTGGTTGAGGACGCCTCCGCCAGTACCGGCTGCCTGATTCAAGATGAATGCAGCGTGGCGCAACTCGAGTGAGCCTTCGTTGTAGATGCCGCCCGCGTCGCCCATCGCCGAGTTCTCGCCGACTGTGGAGTTGGTGAGAATGATGTCGCCATCACTGTGGATGCCGCCGCCGTCACGACCGGCGAGGTTGCCTGCGATCGTGCTGGCCGAGATGTCCCAAGGAGAGCCGTCGACGTAGAGGCCACCGCCGTCGTTTTCCGCAACGTTGTTGTAGACGCCAACACCGTCCAAAGTGGTGGTGGCTTCACCGACGATGCCTCCACCGTTACCGAACAGGAACCCGAGACCGAGTGCCTCGTTTTCGCTGATCGTCGTGTTCGTGATCGTCAACTGGTCGACGCTGAAGACTCCACCGCCGCCACCGTCTGCGACATTCAGCGAGATCGTGCTGGCATCGATGGTCATGATCTGGTCGTTGAGGATGCCGGCTCCGTAGCCTCCCGTGACGTTGCCGGTGATCAGCGAGTCAGAGATGTTCGCAGTGCCGTTGTTCCAGATACCTCCGCCCGACGATCCGGCTGAGTTGCCGCTGAACGTCGAGCCGGTCACCGTGGCAACAGAGGCATGGTGGTACAGCCCGCCGCCTTCACTGTCAGCAGTGTTGCCGGTGAACGTCGCCGAGTCGATGTCGATGCTGCCCAGGATCACGGCGATCGCTCCGCCGTCGTCGTAGTACGACTCATTACCGGTGAACGAGGCGCCCGAAACGACGTTGTTCAGACCTCCGTCGATCACGATCGCTCCGCCATTTCCGTCGGAAGTGTTGTTCGTGAACGAACCGCCGGTCACCGTGAGGTCGCCGCCGAAGTCGCCTGAGTGGTAGATCGCGCCACCTCGGCCCGAACACTCCCCACAGCCCGCGAAGCCGTCGGCAAACGCCGTGTCAGTGATGGTCAGGTCACCGTTGTTCCATATTGCCGCGCCGTCGTTGTACGTGCCGCCGCTCGACAACGTCGACGTATTGATCGTCAGCGACGCAGAGTTGTCGATGAGGCCGCCACCGGCTGAGGCGAACGCACCCGAGATGGACGTGTCGCTGATCGTCATGGTTGAGTCGTTGGCGATCGACCCGCCCCATCCTTCTGCGTAGTCGCCGGTGAACGTGGAGCCAGTGACTGTCATCGTACCGAAGTTCGAGATCGAGCCTCCGTCGCCCGAGGCTGAGATGCCGATACCGTTCGCAACGTTGTCGGTGAAGATCGAACTGGAGATGTCGACGATCGGAGCCGAGTCGGTGTCGATGGCTCCGCCGACATCGGTTGTCACGTTGTCGACGAACATGGAAGCATCGATGGTCAGGTCACCTGAAAAGACGTAGATGGCGCCACCCGTGTCGCCCGAGAAGTTGGCACTGAACGTCGAACCCGCGACTTCGACAGTGCCGGAATACACGTACAGGGCCCCACCGTTTTCCCCGGCGTAGTTGGTCTCGAAGTGACTGTCGGTGATCGACGCAGTACCACTTTCAACATAGATCGCGCCGCCGTAGTCGTAGGCCTCGTTGTCGATGAAGGTGGAGTCGACGACGGTCAGGTTGCCCAGTTCGTGATAGATGGCTCCGCCGTATTCGTTGCCTTCGTCCATGACGTTGGAGTCGAACGTCACGTCGGTGACGGTGAGGTCGCCGTCGTTCCAGATGCCTGCGGACTCTTCCCAGTGGTTTCCGTTCTGGATGGTCACGGATTCGATCGATGTCGTTGGGGCGCCGCTGATGGTGAGAACGCGGAACAACCCGGTTCCGTCAATGAGGGTCGTAGCGCGATCCTGCCCAATGAGGCTGATGGACTTGCTCGCGATGGTGAGCTCTTGGTCGTAGAAACCTGGGGCGATATCGATGACGTCGCCGTCTACTGCGTCGTCAATGGCCGCCTGGATGGTGCAATACGGATCACCGGCCGTGTCATTGCACCCTTCGTCGTTCTGGTCAACGACGAGCGGAAGCGTCACCTGAGCCCCTGCTGGCAGTGGCACGACAACGCTCATCAAGAGCGTCAAAGCTGCGAAAGCAGCCCACTTCGAGCCGCGCGAAGTTGCTGCCGTCATACTTGCCATCCCTATGACCCCCGTTTGTCGACCGCTGCACGCCTCGATATGCAGCTTCTCCCGTCCCCTCGGGCATCGTACACGAACGAGCGACTCGGCGGCACGCCAATGCGTCTATCTCGATCGGACTAGCCTCAACTGACGGAGGGACATGTCAGCAGACGTACATCGAACGTACGTCCCCCGATTGCTGGACTCGTGGCCCGAGGCAGAGGTCTACCAGCGCGTCATGGGGACGATGGTCTTCGTCGACATCTCCGGTTTCACGGCGATGTCCGAACGGCTGGCCAGACGCGGTCGCGTCGGCGCCGAAGAAGTGGTCTCCGTTCTGAACACCGTCTTCACCGAGCTCCTCACGGTTGCTCATGCCTACGGCGGCGACCTTCTCAAGTTCGGCGGAGACGCGTTGTTGCTCTTGTTCCAGGGCAGTGAGCATGCTCGTCGCGGGTGCCGAGCTGCCTCGCTCATGCGACGTCGCCTGCGCAGCGTCGGGCGGCTACAGACTTCTGCAGGAAACGTTCACCTCAAGATGAGCACAGGGGTGAACACGGGAGCGTTCGACCTCTTCGTGGTTGGCGCCAACCACCTCGACCTGTTGCCGGTGGGCCCCGCCGTTTCCGGCGTTGTAGCTCTCGAGTCGTCCGCCACAGGCGGCGAGATAATGATCTCAGCGACAACTGCTGCCGAACTCCCCAAGTCCTCTGTCGGTCGAAAGACCAGATCTGGCTTTCTTCTCGCGAAGGCGCCTCCGGCAGATGAAGTCCCCACCGAGCGCAACGATGCCCTCGATCCGCTGAAGTTCATCGCCGAGATGCTGCATGCTTCCGTCTCGACGAGCAAAGAAGGTGAACATCGACGCGTGTCCATCGCCTTCATCCACCTCGACGACACCGACGACATGGTGAGAGATCTCGGAGCCGAGGGGACAGCACACCAGCTCAGCCAGGTGATAGAGCTGACTCAGCAGGTGGCGCACGAGTTGGGTGTCACGTATTTGGCGACCGACATCGACGACAACGGGCTGAAGATCATCTTGTGCGCCGGGGCTCCCCGGGCAACGGCGAACGACGAGGAGCGGCTGTTGCGTGCTGTTCGAGAAATCGGAGATCGCACGCAGGTTCCGGTTCGCATCGGCGTTCACCGAGGTCCGGTCTTCGTTGGAAACGTCGGCGCCCCGTTCCGCCGGACGTACACCATCATCGGCGACGCGGTGAACCTCTCGGCGCGAGTGATGGCGCACGCTCAGCCGGGCGAAATCCTCGCGACCAAGGACGTGCTTGGATTCTCGGACACCCTCTTCGAGCAGTCGGCGATCGAGCCGTTCTCCGTGAAGGGCAAGACCGAGCCGATTTCTGCGGTCGCCATCGGCGCTGTCGCTGGCACGCGTCCTCGGACCGCGACCACCGAGTTCCCGCTCGTGGGGCGCGATTCCGAACTCCAGCTGATTTCCGTCCACGCAGCGACCGCCGCGTCTGGTGCTGGAGCCACTGTCGAGATCTCGGGCATCGCCGGCATCGGCAAGTCTCGACTCATCAAGGCCGCAGCAGAACACCTCGATTCGCTCGAATGGCGAACGTGGGCCGCTGAGCGGTATGAGCAGGCGACGCCGTTCTTCGTCTGGCGGAAGATCGTGCGCACCGTGGTCGGATCACAGCGGGGCGACGATCCGAAACTTGCAGGGAAGAAGATTCTCGAAGGGCTGAGGCGCAAAGCGCCTCAGCTCCTTCCGTGGGCTCCACTTCTCGCCATCGTTGCCGATGCCGAAGTCCCGATGACGGCTGACGTCGAACGACTCGACCCAAAGTTCAGGACGCAGCGCCTCCACGAAGTGGTCACTGAATTCATCGCAGCGTCGATCGAAAAACCGACATCTCTCGTCATCGAGGAAGGGCAATGGCTCGATCCGGCGTCCACGGAGCTTGCCGCAGCCGTTACACGCCAGATCGACAAACATCCGCTCTTACTCGTCATCGTTCGCAGTGATGAGCCCCAATTGCACAAGGCCGGTGCCGGCTCGATGAACCTCGAACCTCTCGATGAGGAATCCTCCCTGGAGCTCGCTCGGCACGCCACCGAATCGTCGCCGGTCCTCAACGAGCACCTCAATCGACTCGCCAGAGAGTCGGGCGGCAACCCGATGTTCTTGCTGGCCATGGCAGCAAACGCGTCGAGCTCTGACGAATTGCCCGACTCGATTGAGGCGTCAGTCACCGCAGAGCTCGACCGCCTCGATCCAGAGACACGCCGTGTCCTGCGGTTCGCGTCGGTCATCGGATCGATCTTCGATCCGAACTTGCTGACCCGACTGGGTGACGATCTGATCGACGACGCCGAGTCGAACGAGGTCTGGCAGCGTCTCGAGGACTTCCTGGAGACCATGCCCGATGGACGACTGCGATTCCGTCAGACCATCACTCGCGACGTCGCGTACGAGACGCTTCCCTTCTCGTTGAGACAGCGAATTCATGGCGAAGTGGGAACCGCCCTCGAGTCCAAGGCGGGGAAGGATGCTGACAGCCAGGCTGAGCTGTTGAGCCTCCACTTTTCGCGAGCCCATCGCTACGACAAGGCATGGCACTACGCCGTGATCGCAGGCGATCAGGCGGTGGCAAAGTACGCCAACCTGGAAGCAGCGCGGTTTTACGGGTACGCGCTCGAAGCCGGCAGGCACGTCGATACCGTGGACCCCGAACATCGGGGTCGTGTGGCCGAGGCGCGGGGCGACAGCCTCGAACTGGCAGGTGAGTATCAAGCGGCGATCGTCTCACTCCAGCAGGCGCGGCGAGCTGTCGAGTCCAATCCGATCGACGACGCCCGACTCATGCGCAAGATCGGTCTCATGCGCATACGAGAAGGCAAGAACAGCGCCGCAGTTCGTTGGTTCATGCGCAGCCTGCGTCGGATCGAAGAAGCGCCGAGCACACCCGCCCACCTCAGGGCTGCCACGTTGTTGGCGATGGCCGGAGTGAGGTTCCGTCAAGGTCGGTACCTCGAGTGCATCGCCCATTGCGAACGTGGCCTTGCAGCCGCAATCGAAGGCGACGACGAAAAAGAACAGGCGCACGCCTATCACCTGATGAGTCACGCACGTGCTCTCGCAACGGGAGCCACCGACCTGGAAACCTCCGAGAAGGCGCTGGCCATCTTCGAACGGCTCGAAGATTTTGTTGGACAAGCGGACGTCCTCAACAATCGTGGCGTCGAGCAGTACTGGGCCGGCGACTGGAACGGGGCACTCGAGAGTTGGGAGAATTCCCGCCTGGCGCGCGAAAGAGCCGGCGATGCGATGGGGGCGGCGGTGGCCGAGAACAACGTCGCAGAGATCCTGTCTGACCAAGGTAGATGGGACGAGGCAGAGATCATGCTCAAGAACGTGATCAGAGTCTCGAGAGCCGCAGGCTATTGGCTGGAATGGGTGGCGCTTGCCAACCTCGGACGATTGGAAACGCGTCGCGGCCAACTCGATGAAGGTCGGACGCTGCTCACCACCGCACTCGAGCAGTTCGAGCTGCTTGGCGCTTCGGGATACGTGGTCGAGACGCGCATCAGGCTGATGCAGAACCTCGTCATGGCGGAAATGTCGCAGGACGCCATGGACGCGGCCAAAAAACTGCTGGCTGAACTCGGGACCGACGGTCCACCGAGCCTCCTGTCGGCGGCCGAGCGAGCGCTCGGGTACGCCCTCATGCAACGCAACGACCTCGAGCTTGCCCGCGAGGCTTTCGACCGGAGTCTCGACCTGGCGACGGCTGGCGACGCCGGTTACGAACTAGCGCTGACAATTCGTGCGCTCAGCAGGTGGTCGCGTCGAGCCGGTGTTGACGATGCGTGGTGCGATGATGCAAACGACCGGCTTGCTGCGCTAGGAGTTGTTGAAACGGCCGACATTCCGTACGCAGACGCCGAAGTTCGCTGACCGCACAGCTGCCCGAACGCACAACAGCGCGTTTTCTCGACATCCAGCGCATTCACCTCGGTAGTGTCGAAGGACGGCTCGACGGGGGCTCAAGGGCAACGTCAGGTCGTGTGAAGCGGTGCAGCACGCCGACGCAATCTGATGGAGGTCACGTCTCAGTGGACATCAACGTACGCGTAAACGGGAAGACGTACACGAGAGACGTGGAACCGAGGCTCCTTCTCGTTGACTTCATCCGCGATCACCTCGCAATGACCGGCACGAACATCGGCTGCGACACCACTCAATGTGGCGCATGCACCATTCACTTGGACGGCAAAGCGGTCAAGTCGTGCACAGTGCTCGCCGTCCAGGCCGACGGATCCGAGGTCACCACGATCGAAGGCATCGGCAAACCGTCTGCTCTACATCCGATGCAAGCCGCCTTTCAAGACAACCACGGACTTCAGTGCGGCTATTGCACGCCCGGCATGATCATGGCGGCGATCAAGCTTGTCGAAGAGCGCGGCGAGATGAACGACGACGAGGTGCGCCACGGCCTCGAAGGCAACCTCTGTCGTTGCACCGGCTACGAGAACATCGTCAAGTCGGTCCAAGCCGCCGCGAACGACATGGGTGTCGCCCACAGTCCGTTTGAAGCGGACCCCGCCGCCCACCACGAGACGCTGCGTGAAGCTGAAGCTCGCGCAGCAGCGAGGAGCCACGAATGACGGCTATTCGGCCCTTTGGCCATGACCAACGTCGCCTCGAAGATCCGCGGATGATCACCGGCCAGGCGAAGTACACCGACGACTTCGTGCTGCCCGGCATGGTGCATCTCGCTGTTGTCCGCTCACCGTACGCGCACGCAAACATCGTGTCGGTCGACACCAGCGCCGCGCTCGAAATGCCCGGAGTGCTTGGCGTTTGGACCGGACAGGACATGGTCGACGCCGGCTTTGGCGGAATCCCCTGCGCGTGGGTAGTCCCAGACGCGGGAACCGTCACGCCCAACCACCCGCCAATAGCGATCGACAAGGTCCGCTACGTCGGAGACGCGGTCGCGATCGTGGTGGCCGATGACGACTACGTGGCGAAGGATGCCGCAATGGTGGTCGAGGTCGACTACGACGAGCTACCGGCATGTACCGATGGGGAGAAGGCACACGCCGATGGTGCCCCACAGTTGCACGATGACGCCCCGAACAACCAATGCTTCCATTGGACGGTCTCAGGGGGCGATGTCGAGGCGGCCTTCAACGAGGCCGACATCGTCGTAGGTGAGCGAATCATCAACCAACGACTCGTCCCGGTTGCGATGGAACCTCGATCAGCATTGGCGCAATGGTCGTCAGGCATGGGCGAACTCACCTTGTGGACGACGAGCCAGAATCCGCACATCGTTCGATTCTTGTTGTCCCTCGACACTGGCATTCCCGAACACAAGATCCGAGTGATCGCCCCGGACGTCGGTGGAGGATTCGGGAGCAAGATCCCCCACTATCCAGAAGACTCGATGACGATCTTCGCGTCTCAGCAACTCGACCGACCGGTCAAGTGGACCGAGACGCGAAGCGAGAACTTCCAGGCGACGATTCACGGTCGCGACCACATCCAGGACGTCGAGATGGCTGCAAAGAGCGACGGCACGATCACGGGTCTACGCGCCAAGGTCTGGGCCAACCTCGGCGCATACCTTTCAACGGCGTCGACCGGGGTACCAACGATCTTGCACGGCTTGATGCTGTCGGGCGCCTACACGATTCCAAACATCCACGAGGACGTGTACGGAATGTTCACCAACACGACACCGGTCGATGCGTATCGGGGAGCGGGCAGACCCGAAGCAACGTTCATGGTCGAGCGATTGGTCGACTTGGTGGCCAAAAAGCTCGACATGGATCCGGTCGCAATACGCGAGAAGAACCTCATTCCACCTTTCACTGAGGGACATGAGGTGGCGACGGGCCTGATCTACGACACGGGCAACTACCAAGCGGCGCTCGACAAGGCCAAGGACATGGCTGGATACGACGAGCTGCGTGCCCAACAAGCGGCTGCACGAGCCGAGGGCCGCTACATCGGCATTGGCGTCTGTACCTACTCGGAGATCTGCGGTCTCGGGCCGTCAGAGGTGGCAGGTGCCGTCGGGTTCGGAGGCGGACTGTGGGAGAGCGCAATCGTCCGTTTCCATCCATCTGGCAAGGTCCGACTGATGGTTGGCATCAACCCGCACGGCCAAGGTGAGCAGACGACGTTCGCCCAGATCGTGGCCGATCAACTCGGCGTACCCACTGAAGACGTGGATGTCCAGTATGGCGACACCGCGCAGACGGCGATGGGTTGGGGCACGTACGGCAGCAGGAGCACGCCAGTTGCCAGTGGAGCCATGATGGGGGCGATCGACAAGATCAAGGACAAGGGCCGCAAGATCGCAGCCCACCTCCTCGAGGCGTCGACCGCCGACATCGAATTCGAGGACGGCAAGTTCTATGTGAGAGGTTCGCCCGAGTCGTCGATGACCATTCAGGACATCGCCCTTGCGGCCAACACGGCGTGGAACATGCCTGACGGAGTGGAGCCCGGTCTGGAGGCCTCGGCCTTCTTCAACCCGTCGAACTTCGTGTATCCGTTCGGCGCCCACATTGCGGTGGTCGAGGTGGATCCCGACACCGGAGAGATCGACTTTCAGCGGTACATCGCGGTTGATGACTGCGGACCGCAGATCAACCCGATGATCGTCGAGGGCCAGATCCACGGCGGCATCGCTCAGGGTGTCGCCCAGGCGCTGTGGGAGGGTGTGCAGTACAGCGAAGACGGGCAGCTACTCACGAGTTCGCTCATGGATTACGCCATACCCAAAGCCGAGTACTTTCCGAAATTCGAGTTGGGGCACACGGTCACGCCGACCGATGTGAATCCACTCGGCGTGAAGGGAATCGGCGAAACCGGGACCATCGGGTCGACGCCGGCCATATATGGCGCGGTACTCGACGCTCTCGCTCCTCTCGGGGTGGAACAGGTGCACATGCCACTCACCCCCGAACGGGTCTGGCGGGCAATCCAAGAGGCGAAGGCATAGGAGGGGCGAGATGCACAAAGCGAAATTCGACTACCACCGTCCCGAATCCGTCGATGCGGCACTTGCCTTGCTCCAACAAGGCGGTAAAGCACTGGCCGGCGGCCACAGCTTGATTCCGGTGATGAAGATGCGTCTGGCCCAGCCTGACGCGCTCATCGACCTCGGGAGGATTCCGGACCTCAGCGGCATCACCGACGAGGGCGACAGCCTTCGAATCGGCGCGACGACTACGCACACCGAAGTCAACCAGTCCGACCTCGTGCAGGCTTCGGTGCCTGTGCTGTGTCAGACCGCTGGGATGATCGGGGACCCGCAGGTCCGCAATCGAGGGACCATTGGAGGCTCGATCGCGCACGCCGATCCAGCTGCCGACTATCCAACCGTGCTCGTGGCTCTCGGAGCAACAGTGCACATCCAAGGGCCCAATGGGTCGAGGGACGTCGGAGCCGCCGACTTCTTCGTCGACCTGTTCCAGACGGCACTCGGGGAGACGGAACTGATCACCGCCGTGACGGTGCCGAAGCTCGCCGGCGGCGCCAAGGCTTCTTATCAGAAGCACCGTCATCCTGCGTCGGCGTATGCGGTTGTCGGTGTGTGCGCGGTGCGCTCCGACAGCGGACAAACCGTCGTGATCGGCGGCGCCTCGGCAACTCCCACGAAAGTCACAGGTCCAATGGGAACCGACGAAGAGGTGATGTCATCGGTTGCGGCCGCAATCACGGATCCGATGGGAGACACCTACGCGTCCGGCGAGTATCGAGTGCACCTTGCCGGCGTGCTCGCCAGACGAGCAATCGCAGCTACAGCCTGAGGGGCAGACCGGTCGGTCGGGTTCTCGCATGTGGCGGGAACCCGACCAGATCTTGCGACGCAGTGCCGGCGTTCAAGAGGTAGGCCTACGCTTGCGCCATGAACACGTGGTTCGAAGTCGTGGGGTACATCGCGTCCGGTCTGATCGTCCTGTCGATCACCCGCACGTCTCTCATCAAGCTCAGGCTGTTCGGCCTGGCAGGCTCGATCACGTTCACCACCTATGGGTTTCTCATCGGTGCGGTACCGATCGCGCTCGTCAACATCATCATCACCGGTATCCACGTCTACTTCCTGTGGTCGCTGCGATCTCCCAACAAGGAGTTCTTTCAGCTGCTGGCAGTGAGCCACGACTCGAAATACCTGGCGTACTTCCTCGATTTCCATCGGGACGAGATCGAGCGGTATCAGCCCGAATTCGATCCCACGCCCGCCGAAGACTGGGTTGCGTCGTTCGTGCTGCGAGACACCATCCCCGCCGGCCTGTTCATCGGGCGAAAGTGCGAGGACGAATCAGTCGAGGTGCTGCTCGACTTCGCCATACCGCAGTATCGCGATTTCCAGATCGGGAGATTCCTGTTCTCCGATTCCTCCGGCCTGTTCGCCGACAGCCGCTGCGACAAGGCGTGGAGCAATCCGGGTGCTCGTGAGCACGTGGCGTATCTCGAGAAGATGGGTTTCGTCCGCTCTGGCGATGTCTACGTCAAGAACCTCGTCGCCGTCCGTTAGTCGAGTTCAGACGTACTCGACTTCGGTGGTGATGTCGATGCACCCGCCGATGCTGCGAGCGACAGGACAGAAATCGGCGTGGAACTCGAGCACTCGCGCAACCGTTTCTCTGTCATCGACCGCGACGCCCGCCAACGTGTAGGTCGTCTTGATGCGTTTGATGACCAGCACCTTGCCATCGAGCTCGACTTCGCCGACGGTGTCCGAGACGAGATTTCCGTCGCTTGCATTGATGCCGCGCGCTTCCAGCGCGCCCCCGAAGGTTCCCGTCAGTCAACCGGCGGCAGCTGCGATCACATAGTCGAGGGTGGTGGCATCCGGTGGGAAGTCGTCCGGAGCAACGTTGTAATGCTCGGCGATGTCGCTGTGTACGCCGAAGGTGATGTGCTCATCTCGAGCCGGTAGCCAGGCTTTTCGCATCGGCCCTCGCAACCGTTCGACTTTGACGTTTGCGGTGTACTTCACGTCCGACATGGCCACCTCCTGTGAGTGGCTGACCCTAGCGACACCGCATCACAGAACGAGGAGCGCTCTCATCGACGCAGTCGGCGAGGGTCAGCTGGTGGGGCCTTCGATCAAGGTGGACTCGAGCGGGCGACTCCTACCGTTGATGCATTCGCCGGTGGCGAGATCGAACTCGTAATGATGTCCGAGGCATTGGAGGATCCCACCTTCCAAGAGCACGCCCGTTTCGGCGAGGTCCTGGTTGGCGTGCGGACAGAACCGTTGAATTCGATACGTCTTGCCGTCGACATGCACGTCGATCGTTTCGTGGTCCCGCTCCCTCGTCTCGTACTCCTCGACGGCGTCCAGCGCATCAGGCCAGGCAAACTTCAGCAACCCGAGAAGGTGATCGTTGTAGTGATCCGGATCTCGCCGCGCCGTGAATCGCAGGGACAGGAAGAAGTCCTCCCACGGGATCGATCCGTCGAGAATCGGAGGCAGCCATCGAGATTCGAATGTGTACACGTAGTGACATCCCTGAGTTCCCCGGGTGATCCCTTCGTGGCCCGGCCTGAAGTCCACGGACCAATCGCCGCCGCCAGGACCCTTCAGTTCGAATCCCACCTTCATGTCGATGTTCTCGTTGAAGTACGGGCTCATCGCCAGGACTCGATCGAAATAGGCGTTGAACTCCTCCCACAGGTCTCGGTCCGGTGTCGGATATCTCGCATGTAACCGGGCGAGGTCCGCTTTGCGGCGCTCGGCGTAGCCGGCGATGTACAGCTCGCGATGGTCGAAGCGAAAGTCAGCCCAGTGCGGATCGCGCTCGATGGAGCCGGAAGTGGTGTCCCAGACATCGCCCGGCAAGAGCACCGCAGTGTCCGCTATCCCCTGCTGTGCCATCCATTCGGCCACTTGTTCCTGGTCGGGAAAGATGCCTTCCGGTCCCATCTCGACGTTCACATGCCGAAGCGCGTCATCGAGAAACGCGGGAGGTCCCGCGAACGGCAGGGTCATCACTGGTTCGGCGATCTCGTGAACCGTGGCCACGTAGGTGAGTTTGGCCTTGCGCTTGGCAACCGACAGTTCCCGTCGCCGTGCGTCGTCGTAGTCGTAGCAGACGGGGAACCAAGAAGCACCGGCGCCCTGGATGCTCAAAGCATCGATGTTTCCGCCGACATTGGCCTTCACATTTCTTATCTGGCTGGGTGTCAGGCGGGCGTCGTTGAGGTTCAGCAGCACCTTCTCATCGGTCCTGATGACCATCGCAGAGTCATGGTTCATCGGAGACTCTTCCGATATGAAGAAGACCCGTAAGCCAGGCGCCACCTCGGTCTCGACCCACTCCTCGACCTCCGTGATCCTGCGCTCGCCACCGCTCAGGATCTTGGTGGGCAGTGCCTGAGAGGGGTATTTCGGTATGAACACCGGTACGTTGCGCGGCACCCGAGCAAGGAACCATGGATCGACGTGGTCGAGGTGCTCATGAGAGATGACAATTGCGTCCGGCGAAAAGATGTCACGCTCGAGCAGATGCTCGTTGTTCGGGTACGGGAACCAGGATCCGAGAAACGCTCCCTCGGGCGAAAACCATGGGTCGACGAGAATTGTCGCGCTACCAGAACGAATCTCGAACCCGGCATGTCCGATAGAACTGATACGCATTTCTGTTCCTCAAGGGTCGAAGCCGTGACGATCCTAGTTTCGGTACTCGACTCCACTCCCGGCACCTATCCACCGACGGGTGATTCGAGCTCGACGCGGCCGGTATAGCCTGCGCTGATGCACGACAACCGGCTCTTCACGCCGCAGTTCGCGTTCACCTTCGCTTCATTCTTTTTCCAAGGCGTCAGCTTCGCCGTGTTCTTGCATCTCTCTGGCTTCTTGAGAGACCTCGGAGCCAGCGAGCTGACCATCGGCGCCTTGCTCGGATTTGCGTCGATAGGCGCAGTATTCCTCCGCCTCGGACTCGCCGTCGCCATCGACCGCTTCGGGCGCCGACCGTTGATCCTGGCTGGTCATGTCGTGAACATCGCCTCCGTCGCGTTGCACCTGACGCTGTCGACCATCGGACCACTCGTGGTACTCGTCACGGTTCTTCACACCGTCGCGGAGGCGCTCCTGATGACCACGATGCTGGTTCACGCAGCCGATGTGATTCCTGTCGGACGTCGGACCGAAGGAATCTCGATCTTCGGCGTGGCCGGTCAGTCGTCCATCGCCATCGGCGGTCTGATCGGCGACTTTGTTCTGAGCAGGTACGGCTTTTCTGGTCTGTGGATCATTGCCTCCGGTATTGCCGGAGTGGGCTTGATCACGGCTCTGCCACTTCGAGACCAACGACCCACCTCAGAGGCACCGGACCCCCGCGGGGCGTTCGACCTTCTCCGGTCGCGTCGCCTTCGTCCGATATGGGCCACAACCCTCATGTTCTCGATAGTCCTCGTTGGATTCTTCGTGTTCGTTCGCACCTTCGTCGACGACGTGGGCATCGGGAGTGTCGGCATGTTCTTCAGCGCGTACAGCGGGACCGCGATCCTGTTACGTGTCACCGGTCGGCGTCTCCCGGCGCAGCTGGGAGAGTCTCGAATGCTGGCAGCCGCGCTGCTGACCTTGGCTGTCGGAACGGCACTCCTGGGCGCGGCCACAACTGACGCTGGAGTCGTGCTGGCCGGGGTCTTCGCCGGTGCCGGTCACGGATTCGTATTCCCGATCCTCAACTCGCTGACGGTTTCCCGCTCACCCGATCGAAACCGTGGCGCCGGTCTCGGGATCTTCTCCGCAATCTTCCCGCTCGGGATCATCATCGGTGGGCCGCTGGTCGGGTATTTGATCGAACGCTTCGGGTATCGGACGTCGTACTTCACGTTGGCAGTCATCGCCGCGACCACTGCGCTGATCTTCGGACAGTGGGACAGACGAGTCAGCGAGCCGACCGTCACAGACGGTACTGGCGCGATAAAGCAGAAACATCCCTAGTACCTGTTCGCGTGGGTGCGCCCGATCGGAATTATTGGGATGCAGTCGGCCGGCGTGTCGGCGCCGTCACAGCGCGGCGGCTCCGGCGTCTCGAGCGCTTCGTCGGCTTCTGAAGAACGCAATTCCCAGAGCGATCAAACCAGGAATGTAGAACAGACCGATCGTCGGCAGAGCCAGAATCACGAGCACCGCCAGCATGACCAGGCCAGTCGCGGCGATGAAGCCCCGCCCGAAAGCTGCGACCAGGGCCAGCAGCAACGGAACCATCAACACCACGGCAATCCCCCATCCCTCAGACTGGATGAGTGACATCGTCTCCGTGGTTGACACGCCGTCGACGGTGTCGGTGCCTTGGGTCGACACCGGCGTGATCAAGAGCGAAAACGTTACGGCGCCGGTCAAGATGACGCCGATCTTTCCGGACAGCCGGTCCCAAAGTCGCGGCCGCGGATCTGGCGCATCTTCGATCGTCATGATCTCCTCAGAATCTTCTTGAGCCAGGCAACCAAACTCGCGAGCAGCAATTTGAATCCGTTGACCTCGCCTGCCTCGATCTCCGCAGCTTGCTCGGGTGTCTCAGCTTCTAGCTTTGCCTCGAGACAGGCAACGAAATCGGATACGAGCCGGTTCGACATCTCATTGATGATGCCCGTTCTCCCGAACTGGGCAGCCGGACCCGCCAGCGAGACATCGGCTTCGACGATGACGGTGGTGCCGCCAGAATCGGTCGCCACAAGCCGATAGTCGACCTTCACCGACCCGCGACTTCCACCTTTGCGGTCGGCGCCCTTGCCCTCCAGGTGTGCGGAGTGGGTCGACTCGTCTGGCGTCAGACTGGCCTGACCTTCGAACGTCGCGTTCATCGGTCCGAGCTTCACGGACACGATGCCGGCATACGTGCCATCTCCCCGGTCTTCCGTCAACTCAGCGCCTGGAAGACAGCTCGCCACTCCTGGCACATCTTGAAAGAACGCCCACACCACGTCAGGCGGCCGGGCAACCTCGAACTCGTTGTCGATCTTCAACAGGAACCTTCCGCTGGGTGACGATTCGGCTCCCAGCGTAAAGGTTTGGCACCGTTTCCGAACTCGCGGGACAAGCACCGGGAGCCGGGAGCAGGATTTCGTTAGCCTGTGCGCACTTGCCCGAGCGAATTGAGGGAGGCCAAGGCCGTGGAGAGTTTCGCGCCAAACAAGATCCGCAACGTCGTGCTGCTTGGACACAACGCTGTTGGCAAGACGACGCTCGCAGAGGCGCTCCTGTTCCGCGCCGGTCTCACGACCAGGCTGGGTCGAGTCGAGGACGGCAACACGGTCACGGACTTCGAACCAGAGGAACACAAGCGCACGATGTCCATCTCGATGGCGCTGGCTCCTTTCGTCTGGAAGGGGTTCAAGATCAACCTGATCGACGCGCCCGGGTATGCCGACTTCATCGGTGAAGTGCGCGCCGCCCTCTGGGTCGCCGACCTTGCCGTATTCGTGGTCAGTGCGGTCGATGGAGTCGAACCTCAGACCGAAGTCCATTGGCGAATGGCTGAAGAGCTGAACCTTCCGCGCATGTTGTTCATCAACAAGCTCGACTCGGATCGGGCGTCGTTCGACCGGACGCTGGAGGAGCTCAGGTCCAAATTTGGTGCAGGAATCGCGCCTATCGAACTACCCATCGGTTCCGGCGCATCCTTCCACGGCGTGGCCGACCTCTTCACAGACAAGGCGTATCTGTACGACTCGGGCTCGGCGAGCGAAGGCCCCATCCCCACCGAGATGGAAGAACAGGAGCACGAGGTTCACGACGCCCTCGTCGAAGGCATCGTCGTTGCCGACGACGACCTCCTCGCGGCGTATCTCGACGGCGACGTACCGAGTCCCGAGGTGCTCGAACGGACGATGGCCAAAGGAATCGCCGCCGCGAAAGTCTTTCCCGTCACCTGCGGATCCGCAACCGTCCCGATTGGTGTCGATCGGCTGGCCGATTTCATCTGTGAAATCGGCCCGTCACCGAGGGATCGCGAAGCTGCCGAAATCAAGGCCGGAGACCAGGCTGTGGCGATCGAGGCCGACCCGCAGAGCGATCCCCTCGCGTTCGTGTTCAAGACGATCGCTGACCCATACGTCGGTCGGATCTCGTTGTTCAAGGTGTTGTCCGGGACGCTCACACCAGACGACCACCTCTACAACCACCGGGCCGGCAGCGACGGTCGTCTGTCGGGCATCATGACGATGCGCGGAAAAGAACAAGAAAGCCTGCCGTCGATACCCGCTGGAGACATCGGCGCAGTGGCGAAACTCACCACGACCATGACCGGCGACACGCTCGCCCCCAAAGACAAGCCGGTGTCGGTGACGAAACGCCCCATCCCCGAACCGTCGTTGGCGACTGCCATCTACGTCGAGAATCAATCAGACGAGAGCAAGCTCGGAGACGCGCTGTCACGAATTCTCGACGAGGACCCTGCCCTCGTTCTGGAGCGAAGTGACGAGACGAAGCAAACCTTGCTCAAAGGAATGGGCGAGGTGCATCTAGCGGTCACTCTCGAAAAGATCGCCCGCAAATTCAATCTGGAAGTCAAGACAGACGACGTGAAGGTCCCCTACCGCGAAACGTTGACCCGTGCCGTGAACGTCGAGGGCAAGCACAAGAAGCAGTCAGGCGGCCACGGCCAGTTCGGCGTGGCCATGCTCGAATTCGAACCGCTGCCCGGAGGCACCGGCTACGAGTTCGTTGACAAGATCAAAGGTGGATCGATTCCACGCCAGTTCATACCCGCAGTGGACAAGGGACTTCAGGAAGCCATGTCGTACGGGGGCAAGTTCGGCTACCCGGTGGTCGACATGCGGGTGAGCGTCGTCGATGGGAAGTATCACTCCGTCGACTCATCGGAGATGTCGTTTCAGATGGCGGCGCGCGCCGGCTTCCGTGAAGCCATCGCTCAGGTCGGGACGAGCCTCCTCGAACCGATCTCGCGCATGTACGTGACCGTTCCGAGTGCCTACCAGGGCGACATCATGGGTGACATCAACCAGCGCCGAGGCCGTATCGAGGGAACTCAGGCGGCACTTGGCGACGCCCAGACCATCACGGCGCTCGTGCCAACTTCCGAAATCATGCGGTATGCGAACGACTTACGATCGCTGACCGGGGGTCGGGGCACCTTCGTCGCCGAGCATGCGCACTACGAGCCTGCTCCGCCGCAGGTGGTCAAGCACCTCACTGCTTCAACGGAGGAGTGAAGCCAGTGCGTCGAGCCTTGCGCCTCAGCCCGGCGCGGTAGGGTCGGCGTCCGGCTCGCCAAGTGGAGGTAGCAGTGGAACTCGGAATGATCGGCCTCGGCAAGATGGGCGCCAACATGAGCGAGCGCCTCGTAAACGCCGGTCATCGGGTTGTCGGCTACGACCTCAACGCGCGGTCGATTGCTGACGTTGTCGAGCGAGGCGCCGAGGGCGCACACTCCCTGGAGGAGCTCGTATCGAAGCTTTCCGCACCGCGGGCGATCTGGATGATGGTCCCCCACGGTCGACCCGTCGACATGACGATCGAGGCACTCGTGCCTCTCCTCGAGCCTGGTGATCGCCTCATCGACGGCGGCAACACGTTCTACAAGGACACGATGGCGCGCGCCACGGCGCTGGCCGATGCCGGAATTCACTACGTCGACGTCGGCACGAGCGGCGGAATCTGGGGCCTCGCCGAGGGATACTCGATGATGGTCGGCGGATCGGAATCCGCCGTGGAATCGCTACGTCCGATCTTCGAAGCGTTGGCGCCGGCCACCGACAAGGGTTGGGGTCGTACCGGGCCGTCGGGAGCTGGGCACTTCGTGAAGATGGTGCACAACGGCATCGAATACGGACTCATGCAGGCCTACGCCGAGGGCTTCGCCGTCATGCAGGCAAAGGAAGAGTTCGGACTGGATCTCGCCGAGATTGCGGACATCTGGGAGTTCGGGTCCGTGGTGCGCTCCTGGCTCCTCGAGTTGACGGCAGACGCGCTGAGGGAGGATCCGACGATGGTCGACATCGCGCCGTTCGTTCCCGACTCGGGCGAAGGACGATGGGCCGTTGCCGAAGCGATCGACTTGAACATCGCCACTCCTGTGATCGCTTTGGCGCTGATGCGTCGCCTGGCTTCTCGTGATGACGTCGAGTTCAGCGACCGATTGCTCGCGGCAATGCGCCAGCAATTCGGCGGCCACGCCGTGCAGAAGGTGGATTGACCAACGCTGTGCTCAGGTGCCGAGCAACTCGCGGGCACGCCATCTGGCTATCCACAGGTAGATCGCGGTGAGGCCAACGACGATGAGGGACACGAAGCGGAACCAGACTGCCAGCACGTCGAGCTCGCCGAGCACGATCGACGCACCGATGGCGATAGCCGCCAGGGTGACCTGCAGCGTCATAGCCGTGACGTAGGTCCGTTGACCCTTTGGTCGGAGGAACACGAGAATGGCGCCGATTCCGTGCGCGACCAGGACGGCTCCCGCCCATCGCACAGACACGAGTCCATCGCGTGCCGCTCCTGATGCTCCGGCGATGGTCCCCCACAACAACGTTGGCCAGACGAGCATCGGGAGGCCGTAGCCTACGTTGACGACCGAGTACGCCAGCACCGCCAGCCTGAGCGTTGCCGGAGCACTGCGCGGCTCGTGGACGGCGTCGGAATGGGCCCCGTGCTCATGAGTCGTACCAGCTGCATGCTCGTCCATTGGACTCTCCTGCGTCTCGACACTCTTTCGATCCTACGGCGTGGCTCGGGTGGACGCCGGTAGTAGCGTTTCCGCTCTGGCTCGGCGAGCAGGACACCGATTGGCACGATTCACCACGGATACATACGAACTCGAAGTCTTCACGGACGCCGGTCCACGGATCAGCCACTACGGATTACGTGGTGGTGCAAACCTGCTCGTCGAGCTTCCCGACGCGTCGATTCGTCTGGAAGACGGGCGCGATTTTCAGCTGCGTGGCGGACATCGTCTCTGGACGGCACCGGAAGTGCCGCAGCGAACCTACGTACCTGATGACGCTCCATGTGTCGTCACATCCGCGACTCGCACCGTGAGCGCGGTGCAGCCCGCGCCTGCAGAATTCCCGATCGAGCGTTCGATCTCCGTCTCGGCCGGCACAAAAGGCGTCGAGGTCACGCATCGGTTGACCAATCGAAGCGACACGACCATCCGCCTTGCGCCGTGGGCAGTCACCCAACTCGTTCCAGGAGGCGTGGCCATCATGCCGCTCGACGACCGACTGTCGGACGCCCACGGACTCCAGCCGAACCGCGAACTCGTCGCATGGCCGTACACCGACCTCGGCGCGCTTTCCCATCGCAACGGAGTGGTGATGGTTTCTGGCGACCAGGCAACACCACTGAAGGTCGGCACTCCACTCACCAGGGGATGGCTCGCGTACCTGGCTGGCAAGACGATGTTCATCAAACGGGTGACGCATCAGCCGGACGCGACCTACGTCGATCGAGGAGCATCGGGCCAGATCTATGCCAACAGCGAGTTCGTCGAACTGGAGACACTTGGTCCATTGGTCGACCTCGAACCGTCCGCCACGACATCCCACGATGAATGGTGGGAACTGCACCGGGTGGGAACCAACGATCCGGTCACGGCACTGCGAGAAGCGGGGGTGCTCGACTCGTGAGCTACGTGATGGGAATCGATACGTCGACCACCGCGACGAAGGCCATCGTCGTCGATTCCTCGGGGCAGGTCGTCGCGACAGGGGTCTCCGAGTATGACTATCACGTCCCCCAGCCGGGATGGAGCGAGCAACATCCGGAACTTTGGTGGGCTGCGACCCGTGAAGCGGTCGCCACCGCACTGAGAGCTGCAGGCCTCGCTGGTCGAGACATCGCCGCAATCGGCATGACCGGGCAGATGCACGGCCTCGTGCTGCTCGATGAGTCGAACGCCGTGCTGCGTCCCGCGATCCTGTGGAACGACCAGCGAACCCAAGTCGAGTGCGACGAGATGCGCACGCGTGTCGGTCGAGAACGTCTGGTCGAGATCACGGGCAACGACGCACTCACCGGGTTCACCGCGCCGAAGCTGTTGTGGGTTCGCAATCATGAGCCTGCGGTCTTCGATCGGATCCGCCACGTGCTGTTGCCGAAGGACTACGTGCGCCTCAAGCTGACGGATTCGCATGCCACCGATCGGGCCGGCGGATCTGGCACGCACTTGTTCGACCTCGCGGCGCGCACCTGGTCCCCGGAACTGCTCGACAAGCTCGAACTCGACATCGGCCTCTTCCCTCCGACGTTCGAAGGTCCGTCGACCACTGGCCACGTGACCAACGAAGCGGCTGCCGAGACCGGCTTGGCCGCCGGCACGCCGGTCATGGCCGGTGGAGGCGACCAGGCTGCCAACGCCATTGGTACGGGAGCCATCACCGAAGGGATCATGTCGCTCTCGCTGGGCACCTCTGGTGTGATCTTCGCTGCCGCGTCTCAACCGGGATTCGACACCGCCGGCGCCATCCACGCGTTTTGTCATGCCGCTCCGGACACGTGGCATCTCATGGGTGTGATGTTGTCGGCTGCGGGAAGCCTGAGGTGGTACCGCGACAGCTTTGCTCCCGATGCCGACTTCGAGTCGCTCACTTCGGAGGCGGCTGCTGTGGATCCGGGAGCCGGGGGCGTGACGTTCCTCCCTTACCTCACCGGCGAACGCACGCCGCACGCCGATCCCAACGCCGCTGGAGCCTTCGTCGGCCTCAACGTCGCCCACGGAAGACCGGAACTGACGAGGGCAGTCCTCGAAGGGGTGGCTTTCGGCCTCCGAGACAATGTCGATCTGATGAACTCGACAGGTATCCAACGGGTCGACCAGATCCGGGCCTCAGGAGGCGGCACAAAGAGCCCGGTGTGGCGGCAGATCATCGCTGACGTGCTCGACACCGAACTCGTCACCGTCACCACCCCAGAAGGTGCCGCATTTGGGGCCGCGACCCTGGCCGCAGTCGGAACCGGCTGGTTCTCCGACGTCACAGAAGCCTGCGCAGAGTGGGTGCAGTTCGGCGCCAGCATTTCGCCTTCTGGGAAGGTCCCTGAATACGAGCAACCCTATGAACGCTACCGGACGCTGTATCCGGCACTTCGAGACTGGCAGTCCGGCCGATGATCAGGCGACTGGGACCGGGCGACGAAGCCGCTCTTGGAGCCGCAGTCAAGCTCTTCAAATCCCGCGACACGGGCCCGGGTCAACACCTCGAAGACCCCGCCACCGTCGTATTTGTGTGCGAGATCGACAGCGAAGTTGTTGGATGGGCCCACGGCTACCTGATGCACCGCGTCGACGGCGGCACCATGAGCTTGCTGTACGAAGTCGACGTGGCGCCGGGTCACCGCAGAAGAGGCCACGCCAAACGACTCATCGAGGAGTTCATCGCAACGGCGTTGACATCGGGCTGCTCTTCGATGTGGGTGCTCACCAGCCCGGACAACTCCCCTGCTCACTCCCTCTATGCGTCACTGGGTGGAAAACGGCTGAGCGACCAGGCGCTGTTCATCTGGCGCTTCGACTCTGAAGCTGAGCAGCCGGATTTCCACGAATAACGCCTCGAGACGACATACCATCTGCGCCCCGAACGAGGTCCACAAGTTGCGCCGCACCATCGCGACAGCTCTCAGCGCCGTTGTCATCGCATCGATGCCGGCAGCTTCGATCGCTGCTGAACCCGGCGAGATGGTCGACTACGACATGGTGTTCCCCGTGCAAGGCGGCGCCAGCTACACGGACACCTTCGGTGCGGCTCGCTCTCATGGGATGCATGAGGGGCAAGACTTGTTCGCACCAAAAGGCACGCCGGTGGTGGCGGTCGCCTCCGGAACAATCGAGTTGGTGAATTTCTCTTCCGACCCAGGAGATCTGCTGCCTGACCGCTGTTGCTCCCTCGTCATCGATCACGACGACGGGTGGGAATCGTGGTATCTCCACCTCGACAACGACACGCCGGGGACTGACGACGGGGCGGCTTGGGGGATCGCTGACGGGCTCGTGCCAGGGGACCACGTCAGCGCGGGCCAGCTGATCGGATGGGTCGGCGACAGTGGCAACGCCGAGGACACTCCTCCACACGTGCACTTCGAACTGCATGACACGGCCGACGCGATCGTCAATCCATACCGCGCCCTGGTCGCAGCAGAGGTTGCTGGACCTCTCCCGGCGTTGCTTCGCGAAGGAGACAGCGGCTTGCCGGTCGAGTCGGTCCAACGCAGCCTCGATCTGATCGGGCTGGCGATCGGGAACGTCGATGGCGATTTCGGTCCTCTCACCGACATCGCGGTACGAGCGTTCCAGGGCGACAATGGACTCGTGGCGGACGGCATCGTCGGGCCGCAGACGCTGGCAGCGATGTACCAGACCCTCACCTCGGCGAATGATCTCGTCGTCCCAACGACGGTATTGCGCCAAGGAGACAAAGGAGACGATGTCGCCCTTCTCCAGGACCTGCTCGCGTCAGCGGGGCAGAGTCCAGGCGCCTCCGACGGCGTATTTGGACCATTGACCCAACAGGCGGTGATCGAGTTCCAAACGGCGGCGGACTTGCTCGTGGACGGCATCGTCGGCCAGCAGACGTGGACCGCTCTCGTCGCGTCGTGAGGCTTCCTTAGGATGAGGTCATGCAACGCAACCCTGATGTCGATGCCTGGTTCGCTGCCAAGAACCATCCGATGGAGACCGCAATGCAGGAGGTGCGCACCATCATCTTGCAGGCGGACGACCGCATCACCGAGACGATCAAGTGGTCGACTCCAACGTTCATGTTCGAGGGCAACATCGCAAGCTTCAATCCTGCGAACAAGTTCGTGAGCCTGCTGTTTCACACCGGCGCCAAGATCCCAGGCGACTTCGAGGGCCTCGAGGGTGACGGCGAAACGGCCAGAGTGATGCGCTTTGCAGACCTCCAGGCTGTCTCTGATGATCGAGACAACCTGGAGGCCGTGATCAAAGCGTGGTGCGACTGGAAGGGCTCCTGAGCGTCAGTCGCCCGCCACGAAGAACAACCATGCGCCGCCTTCGGTGATCCCGATCCGCCAGCCGGCGTATGAGCCGAATTGGTCGAACGACTCCAAGTCCTGATCGGTGTACAGGGCCGCTATCTGCTGCCGTTCGGCATCGGGCACCTCGTCCCACGAGTCATACGCAAACGCTGGTGGCCACGAGTAGTACCTGGCCAGTCCCTCGATCGTGTCCAGCTCGGCGAGGCGCTCCTCGATTCGGTCATGCTGGCTCAGCAGGTTTGCCAGCTCCTGCTCCATCACGGAGAGTTCAGCCGCAATCGCAAAGCGTTCTTCTTCTGTTTCAGCAGCGGAAAGGGCGTCGCCCAGACCGTCGATGCGTTCCGACACCGAATCCGTCAGGCCGCCGAGGCCGTCGAGCCGCAGAATCAGATTGCGTCGTTCGAAGTCGATCGCTTCAGACGTCGCGTCGTACTCCTCGATCGTCGCAGGCAGCGTGAGCAACGTGACCATTGCGAGCATCGGATTGCCTCCACGACTCTCCGACTCGCGCCAGAACCCTCCTGGATCGCTCCCGCCACCGAAGCTGTACGTCGTTGATGGCGTCGTCAGCGCAGCGAGTCCTGCGTAGTCGCAGGACAACGCCCTTTCGCCAATTGCCAAGCGCATGGCGTCAACTGCAGCAGGGAGCGACGGATCCGACTGCAACGGTGATGCTCCGGTTGCCGAACACTCCACAGGCGCCACGACATCGGGCACGATGCCGATGACCGTTGTCGGTGGCGTGGTGTTGTCTGGCGGGGCGTTGCCCGTCAACGATGGCACGCTTGTCGTCGGCTGGTTGGCGACAGGCGCATTTCGCTCGCGGGTTGCCAGGGCCAGGCCGCCGATACCCACGACGACGGTGAGCGCCGCAGCGACGGCAACGAGGAGTGGGTTCCTCTTGCGTTCCGGAGAACGCGGCACGGCAATGGTGTCGCCGGCCATGATCGATTCGGCCAAGTGGTCGGGCGGTGCCGGGGCTTGGGTTGTTGGCATCGGGTTGGCGTTCTTGAGGATGTCGAGGTCGTTCATCAGTTGGTCCCTTCGAGGTTGGTGCCGAGGCGTTCGGCGAGGCGTCGACGTGCGCGATGCAGGCGAACCCGAGCTGCCTCCGGCGTCAGATCGAGGACGGCGGCGATCTCAGTCGCACCGAGGTCTTCCCATGCGGCGAGCCGCAGTATCTCTTGGTCGTCAGGTCTCATTTGTTCGAGTTCGCGACGGACGACGATCGGATCATCCGCCGCCATTCCGACGCTCTGCGTAGAAGGCACTGCCTTCAGATGCAGAGCCCGCTGCCGTTTCATCGCTCGATGGTGGTTGGCCACCATCTTGCGAGCCACGCCGTACAGCCATGGGAGACTGTCCGGCTCGGTCGGCATGTGCTCGATCCGGCGCCACGCTGTGGTGAACACCTCAGCAGTCAGATCGGCTGCCGCGTCACGTC
>JABDJC010000243.1 GCA_013003395.1 Acidimicrobiia bacterium | reverse complement strand
GCTCGGCGACGATCGCTTCGAAGGAGTAGTCGACCGACACCTGCGCCGGGTCGTCCTCGTTCAATGCGCGGTTCAGCTTGACGGTGATGTCTCCTGTGGCGCCTTCTTCGATGTCGAAGCTGTTGGCTGAGAAGCCGACCGCAAGCTCTGGCACTTCGGCAACGCCGAACAGTGTGAGGTCGTCGAGATAGTTGGTGAACGGGACGCCGCTGTCGAAGACGCCGAATGCCCACCCATGCACTGCGGTGAGCGTGAGGCCGTCGTTCGGAGCGCCGTTCCCGATCTCCTTGCGGTTGAGGCCCTCGAATGGAATCTCGAAAAGCTGCCAGCCGGAGAAGTCGTCGATGATGTCCGTTGACCACCGCTCTGCCGTGTCGGTTGTCGTCCCGTCGGCCCGGTTGTCGAGGATGTCGAGAAACAGGATGGAACCGGTGTTGTTGCCGTACAGCCAGAAGCTGACACCGGTGAAACCGCTCCAGTCCTGCGGAACCCACGTATCTACGGTTTCGTTCTCGAAGGCGTGGATGAAACCGGCGAATCCGTTGTCGCCATTGACGTCGGAGTCCATCTGGAGCACATGGTTCGAGGCTGCGGCGCCAGGCACCTGCTCGAGCGGTGCGTCCGTGGTGGAGATGCTCACGCCGCTGTTGGGGTCAGAGAAAGTGAAGAATCCGATCGGATTGCCATCGGCGTCCACGCCACTTGGCAGGCCTGCTTCGAAGTCTTCTACAAGGGCGGCGTCGAGTGTGACATCGTCGATGGTGAGCGTCCCTGCATTCCCATCGAGCGGAACGGCCCAGCCCCACATCTCGCTGAGAGTCAGTCCATCGTCTGGCGCTCCGCCCGGCTGGAAGTCGACCGCGCGGGTGAAGTCGGTGAAGGGGATCACCACTTGCTGCCATCCGATGAAGTCGTCGGTGAACAGCGTGTCGAAGCGCTCCGCGGTGTCGGTGGCCGGATCAGAACGATTGTCCATGATCTCGAACTGGTAGGTGTTCCCGGAACCGGTGCCGTACATCCAGAAGCTGACGCCGGTGAAGTTGAGCCAATCCTGAGAACCGGTTGAGGCGCCGAAGTCGTCGCCAAAGCCGGCGAAGCCGACAGAAGCGTCGAGAGTGGCTTCGAGCACGGAGTTGTTGCCGACCTGATCTGGCCTGGCGAGTGGATCTGCATCGCCAACCACTACGACCTCAGTCGCGACGGTTGCGCCCCCTCCGGCGAACTCGAACCATCCGGCAGGCACACCGGTCTCGAAGTCCGCCAGCGCGGTGGAAGATGCGGCGACGAGCGCTGCTGGAGCCACCACGAGCACGGACATGAGCATGCTCAGGGCGGCTATGCCCATCGTCGCTCGGCGTTGTAGTCGACTTGATCTCACGATTTCTCGTTCTCCTTGATTCCTAGACACCCTGTGTCTCCCTCACCTCGTTCCTGCGCCCTCGACGACTTCGCCGAGGTGCACGAACGACCCTTCCTTCAGTTGTTCTTGCGCGTCATCTGCGTCCGCCCAACGCCGGCGCCGTCGAGTCAGTGGACTGTCGGACGACGAGTTCGACCGGCAGGATCTCCACGACCGGGGCCGAGGCTGCGCCGCTGATCAGATCGTTCAAGACTTGGACGGCTCTCGTTCCCGTTTCGGCCACGGGCTGGCGGATCGTCGTCAGAGCGGGAATCGACTTCTCGGAAGCTGGCATGCCATCGAACCCGACGATGGCCATGTCCTGAGGGACGCTGATCCCGTGTTCCTGAAGTGCGCGCAGCGCGCCAAACGCCATCGTGTCCGAAGCAGCGAATACCGCGTCTGGCCGTTGTTTGGCGAGTTTCTGCATCGCCTCATATCCCCCCGACTCGGAGAAATCGCCGTCGACCCGCAGTTTTGGGTCGAGTGCCATTCCGCATGTGGCGAGTCCTTGGACGAAGCCATTCAGCCGATCCAGACCGGCCGTCGTCGACACTGGTGCGCCCAAGAGGCCGATCTTCCGATGTCCGAGTTCGTACAGGTGCACCGCGGCCTTGACGCCTCCGTCGTGGTTGTCGACATCGACGTAGCTGACGCCGCCCGTGTCAGGGCGGCCGACGATCACCACGGGTAGGTCACTGCCGGTGAGGCTTGCGAGCAGAGGATCGCCCATGCGTGTCGCGGTGACGATGAGCCCGTCCAGGAACCCGGCTTTCACGACACGGGGGTAAAGGTCGGTCTCTTCTTCGGCGCTCTGGAACAAGAACAGCGAAAGCATGTTGCCTGAGCTGTTGCTCGCGGCGCTGATGCCTTGAATCAATCTGGAGAAGTAGGGGTCTTCGAAGATGGCGTGGACCCTGCTCGGGATTACCAAGCCGATGACGCCGCTGCGACCTGACACGAGGGAGCGGGCTGCTGCGTTGGGTGCGTACCCGGTGCGCTCGATGACCTCGAGGACGTTGGCCCGCACGTCGTCGTGGACGTTGGGCTGGTTGTTGATGACGCGAGACACGGTGGAGCGAGAAACGCCTGCCAGCCTGCCGATGTCTTCGAGCGTCAGTTTCACTATGGGTCTCCATTGCGGACGCGCTGTGAGAGCGCTCCCGGCGACGTTAGCACCGCACTGCAGAGACCGTCAACCGTCCGATAGTCAACAGAATGTGGCGTATTGGAATATGACTTGACGCAGGCTGATTGGCATCGGTATATTCGCTGGGAGCGCTCCCGGGAATCCTCGGGATCGTCGCCGAGGAGGCTTCAGATGAGTGAATTGGACCACAGCCGTCAGGCAGGTCTCGTGACCGGCAGTCGAACCTGCCGTCGCCGCGCCCACAAGTCGCTCCTACCGATGAGGCCAGTTGAGACGGGTTCGCATGAACCGCTCCCTGATGGCACAGCTACCTACCTGCGCGCTCGTTCCTACCGTGATCTCGCCGTCCGAATCCCGCAACGGCATGACGAGAACGCGGACGCACGTCGTCCACCCAAGAACCAACAACCGCGGATCAATCAACAACCGACCATCAAGGAGAACCAACTGTGATGAGCAAGTTCCGATCAGTAGCAATGCTGCTTGTCGTGTTTGCGATGGTGGCTGCTGCATGCGGCAGTGACACCACGAGCACGACGGCTGGCGACAGCACCGACACGACGGCTGCCGCCGGTAGTACCGACACGACAATGAGCGACGAGCCGATGGAGGATGTCACGCTTCGCGTGCTCATCCACCAGAACCCTGCGTTCACCGAGTACATGGAGCAGTTCAACACTGACTTCGAAGCGGCACACCCAGGTGTGACGGTCGACATGTCAGTGGTGGATCCTGGCGACATGGGTACGGTCATTCAGACCCGCCTCACCGCCAATGACGTCGATGTCATCGACTATTGCGTGGCGCCTTGCGCCGGCTTCTCCAACGCGATCCAGCCATACATGACGGACGTCGACACTCCGACCTGGCAGCAGCTCATCGAAGCCGGTCTGATCATGGACATCACTGATGAGCCATTCGTCCAGAACTTCGACGAGGCATCCATCAAGGACGCAGCTACCTACAACGACCGCGTCTACGCCATCAACATGGGCCGAGTTTCCTACTCCGGTATGTTCGTGAACACGGACCTTCTTGCCGACGTCGGCGTCGACATGCCCACCACGTGGAGCGAATTGGTCGCTGTCTGTGAAGCGGTTGTCGCGTCAGGCAACGAGTGCATGACGTTGGGTGGAGCCGATGGCTGGCCGATCTTCGTCGGCGCCTACGGACTCCTCGGCGCAGTGTTCCCCGATCAGGCAGCCCTGACCGAGGGTCTCTGGACCGGCGACATCAAGTGGAATGAAGGCAAGGGCATCGAGCTCTACGAGAAGTACGAGACGTTTGCCACCGAGATGCTCGAGTCTGGCGTGACCGGTCTTGGCCACAACGAGGCCACCGCCCGCTACGCCGCTGGTGACGTCGCCTTCATGCCTACCGGCGTGTGGCAGGCTCCAGTGCTCGAAGAAGCCGCACCGGACTTCGACTGGACCTACGTTCCATTCCCAGGCAGCGACACGGCTGCAGACAACCAGTATCTGTTCGGCAAGTACGACATGAGCTGGATGATCTCTGCAGACACTCCACATCCCGACGTCGCCACGTCTTATCTGGCGGCACTGGCGGACCCTGACAACTATCAGACGTTCGTGGATGCAGTGGGCTTCCTGCCGACGCAGCCGACGGCAACCCTCAACAGCAAGCTCGGCGAAGCCGTGGCTCCGTTGCTGGGCAACTATCGAGTTGGATTCGAGCAGTACTGGGTGGCGCCGAAGGGCGTTGGTCAGTGGGCCAACGGTGGACAAGCGGCATCGTGGTTCGCTCCGTTCAACGAATGGACCGACGCGACCGAGCTGGCCAACCAGTCACAAGCCGACCTCGAAGCAGGTCTCGGCAGCTGATGACCCGATAGCGTGAGGGCGGGCTCTCGGCCTCGAGAGCCCGCCCCC
>JABDJC010000234.1 GCA_013003395.1 Acidimicrobiia bacterium | reverse complement strand
CCGCTTGCGCATGCAGACGCAACCAAACCAACGGTCAACAGGGCAATCACAATCCGGCGCACGCTTCTCCAATCAGACGTTGCGAGCACCACTCTAAACCGAGTCGACGGGTTTGACCGAGGGCGTTGTCGGCGGAAACTCCGAACCGTCCGGTTCCCAGTACGCGATCTCTTCCCAGGCAGAGCCAGAGCGACGCAGCGTCGTCACTGAAGCATGTCCTGGTTTCGCGTCGAGCAGCCGATCCAAAGAGCGCCCCGTCAATGACAATCGCAACGCTTGGACTGGGTCTTGGTGAGCGACGAGCACGACATCGCCGGAGGCGTTCAACGACCACTTGTCTGCAGCGATGGTCATACGCAGCGCCACTTCGCTGATCGATTCGGGCGAAAAAGGCAGGTCGTGAGGATGTGCGAGATACGCCTCGAGTTCACCAGGAAACACCTCGTGGAGGTTTTCCCAGACGACGCCTGCCCAACGGGTGGCCAGACCCCATTCGGTGAGATTCGGTTCGATCTCGGGCTCGAGGTCGTGTCGGAACGCAATCGCGGATGCCGTCTGCATTGCGCGCTCCAGCGGCGAGGACACGACGACGCTCACTGGGGCGTCGGCGAGATGCTCGCCGGCCTCGACCGCCTGCTTGCGTCCGAGTGCCGACAACCGGTAGCCGTCCAGCGCCGCATATACGACGTGCTCGGGATTGTGGACTTCGCCGTGTCGGACCAGATGGAGATGCATCGGGCGATTGTACGGGCGGTACCGTGGTCTCATGTTCAGCGAACCGATTCTGCATGTCGACATGGATGCGTTCTATGTGGAAGTCGAGCGGCTCGACGACGCCTCGTTGAGCGGAGTCCCTGTCATCGTCGGCGGCCTCGGCAATCGTGGCGTCGTGGCAGCGGCAAGTTACGAGGCTCGCCAGTACGGCGTCTTCTCGGCGATGCCCATGGCACAGGCTCGGAAGCTGTGTAGGCACGCTCGCTATGTGCCGCCGCGGATGAGTCGGTACAGCGAAGTCTCCGAATCGGTGTTCGAGATCTTCCGATCAGTGACTCCGGCGGTTGAAGGGCTCTCCGTGGATGAGGCGTTCCTCGATGTATCGAGCCTGAGGTTGCTCTACCAGGACTCCGTTGAGGTAGCTGTGGAGGTCCGGCGACGGATCCGGGAGGAGCTCGATCTGCCGGCCTCGGTTGGTGTTGCGCCGACCAAGCTCGTTGCGAAGCTCGCTTCAGAGGACGCCAAACCAGATGGTCTGTTGCACGTGCCGTCGAGCCATCTTCTCGAATACCTCCAGGCACTGCCTGTCCGACGCCTGTGGGGAGTTGGCGAAGCGACACACGCCATGCTCGAAGGATTTGGTGTCGAGACGATTGGCGACATTGCAGCTATGACCCCTGCCACGCTTGCGTCGCGTCTCGGAAAGGCCGCAGCTACGCATCTACACGAACTGGCGAGTGGTCGGGACCCGAGGAGCGTCGTCTCGAACGATGGTGCGAAATCGATCTCGGTCGAGGCGACGTATGAATCGGATCTCCACGATCTTGCGAAAATCGATCGCGAGATCCTCGCCCATTGTGAACGCCTCGCACAACGATTGCGCAAGGCTGGATACGCAGCCAAGACCGTGACGCTGAAAGTGCGGCTCGGTGATTTCACCACCGTGACCAGAAGTCACAGTCTGCCTTCTCCGATCGATGTCACGAGAGACCTGTGGAGCATCGCTCGAGAGCTCTATTCGCGAATCGACCTGCAAAGTCAGGGCATTCGCCTCCTCGGAATCGGTGCCGCATCGCTCGTCGCCAAGGGGACTCCGCGTCAGATGGCGCTCGATGGATCACGGCATCAGGCGCTGGCGGCCGCAACCGACAGGGTTCGCGACCGGTACGGCAGCGACGCTGTGGGACCGGCCGCACTGGCTGATGCGCCAGAGCCCGAAAGGCCCATTTCCTAGGCGCTGTCACTCGGTATACTGCGCGAAGTGCAACCGGCCCTCATGACGGGGAGTACCCAATGCCGCTGAATGAGCATGAGCAGCGCATCCTCGAAGAAATCGAACGACAATTCTACGAGGATGATCCAAAGCTGGCCGAAACCGTAGCGAACACCACTATCGGCGACCTTGCGAGGCGCAAGCGCAAGTGGGCAGCAGTCGGTTTCGTAGCTGGGCTGTTGCTGATGTTCATTTTCTTCACCCGCTACACCTGGGTGGCGCTCGTCGGGTTCATCGTGATGGTCGTCTCAGTCGGTTGGATCGCGATGACCTTGACCCGCTCTGGAACGGAGAAGCTGGCCAGCGCCGGGTTGAACTCACGCCTCGAGCGCCTTCGGCAGAGGTGGACTCGCGGCGGCTAGAGTACCGCCTCCGACAGGCCGTTGGTCGCACCGCAGGGAGTACACGGACCACCAGTCGGAGCCGTGTAACCAAGAGGGATGAAGGAGTCATGTGTTGGAGGATTTCGCTGGGTTCACCGCACAGCAAGCATCGAAGCTCACTCGATGCACGCCACATCAGCTTCGGTACTGGGACAAGGTAAATCTTGTCCGGCCGTCGCTTCAGGCCACGGGAGGTCGACCTGGCAAACGCCGCCTCTACGACTTCCGTGACCTCGTAGCCCTGCGTGTGGTCAGGAGTCTGCTCGACAATGGAATGTCGGTGCAGAGAGTTCGTAGGGCATGGGATTACCTCCGTCGAACCGCTGACATGGATGAACACCTCGCCGAGGTGCGACTCGTCACCGATGGCACCTCGATCTTTCGAGTGGCGAACGACGATGACGAACTCCTGGATGCGTTGCGACAGGGTCAGTTGGCATTCTTCGTAGCGATCGACGAAATCACTCGCTCGGTGGAAGAAGACGTCACTCGATTCGAACTCGATCGGGAGCAGTTCCTCGACATGTTGCGTCGAGGCGAAGATGACGTCAGCTCCGAGGCTGAAGCCTCCTGACCTCAGGCTGGTCGACCCAACGCTGACTGCTCAGCGATTCCTGCTGCGCCGAAGCCAGTTCGGCAAGATCGTCCCGGGTCGATACCACGCCACGATTCGCTGAGGACGCGAGTAGGTCGTGAGCAGTCGAGCTTCGACGTTCGACATCGACTGCGCAGCCGTCTGGATCCGTTGCGCGTCGACGCGACCCGGCGGTCCGTACAGCGCCTCGCCGTAGACGGTTGCGAGCGGCACCATCGCCGGGTCTGTGTGTGCCGCCACTTCGGCGGGAGTGAACGCAGGGT
>JABDJC010000205.1 GCA_013003395.1 Acidimicrobiia bacterium | reverse complement strand
ATGGACGACGTCGGTGATCTTGTGCAGCAGTTGGCCCAGGTGCAGGATCGCCTCCTGGCGCTCGATCCTTCGGACCACGCCGGGAAATATGCGCTCGAGAAGGAGCGTGACGCCCTCAGATCTCGCGCCTCGGAGTTTGCCAGTCGCGTCGAGTCCGAGCGCCCGGTCGCCGACATCGAACGTGAGCTGGCGGCGCTTCGAGCTCAGGTGGAAACGATCAACAAGGCGAAGATCGACATGGTGATGCAGTCGGGTGGCGGTACCAACGCCGGCGCAGGCGCCGACGGAATGGGCGGGATCGTGCTCAACCAGCAGATGGCAGCCGCCAGCGGATTGGACCGCATCAAGACGAGGATCTCTCATCTCGAGTCCCTGTTGGCGAGCGTCACTGCTTCCGAAGTGACGAGCGACTGATCGACGGCCAACAGCAACGTCGTGCGCTCACTGCCGCCCAACGCGCCATCGAGAGCCTTGCTGCGGGTGACGGAGCGAGCGCGAGATCTGCGGCGCAACAGGCCGCCGAACTCGATCAGGTGGACGGCTATCGGGACCTCGCGGCAGCGGTCGAGGTTGCTGCCACAGAAGTCGACGGCGGTGGGATCAGTGGCGCCACATGGAGTGCGCTTGCAGCGGCGGTGGGGCCAGGACCGCTGGCAGCGTTGGTCGACGAGGTCAGGTCATCTTCGTCGTAGGCCGACGTCGGTAGCATCACTGCCGTGACCGACTCTCATGTTCATCTCCACCCCCATGGCCCCTACTCGGGGTCTGGTCCTCAGCTCGGGGAGTATCCACCGGCGCATCTGGAGGCCTACGTCGAGCACGCTGCTTCTGTTGGTGTCGCGGAAGTGGCGTTCACCGAGCACCTCTATCGGTGTGTCGAGTCGGCCGAGGCGCTCGGTGAGTTCTGGGAGACGGCGCCGACGCCGGAGCTGCGCGATCAGTGCCGTGATTTCGTTGCCGAAGACCGCACGCTGTCGCTCGACCACTATGTGGACGCCGTGCTGGCGGCGAAAGATCGTGGGCTGCCCGTGACCCTGGGCCTGGAGGTCGACTTCTTCCCAGAGACGATCGAGGCCGTGTTGCGCCTGCTGGAGCCGTATCCGTGGGACGTGCTGATTGGCTCAGTGCACTGGATCGGCGGTTGGTCGGTGGACCACGATGACGCGACGTTCGAATTCGATCGCCGAGGAGTCGACCAGTCGTATCGCGACTATTTCGCCCTCGAAGCCGAATTGGCCGGCTCCGGCGCGGTCGATGTGTTGGCCCACTGTGACGTGGTGAAGAAGTTCGGGCATCGCCCGACGAGTGATCCCGTCGAGCTGTACGAGCGCGTCGTGAAGGAGGCTGTGGCGTCTGGCACTGCGGTTGAGGTGTCGTCGGCGGGGCTCTACAAGCCGGTGGGGGAGATCTACCCGGCGCCTGATTTCTTGGGAATGTTCGCTGCGGCTGGCGTCCCGATCACGTTGGCGTCCGATGCGCACTTCCCGCACGAGGCCGGCCGTGATTTCGGGCAACTGCGCCAGGTGGCGCGTGACGCCGGATATACGCATCATGTGCGTTTCGAGGCTCGGCGGGCACATTCACTCGCTTTGTGAGAACCGTTCCCTGATGGCGGCGTCGATCTCGTCGCGGATAGACCGGTAGGTGTCGATGTCCGCGCCGTAGGGATCGGCAACCTCGCCTCCGTCGAGCCGCAAGAGCTCTGCCGGTATCTGCGGTCGGTGTACGCGCATCCAATCGACGTGTTGCTGTGTCATGCAAAGCGCCAGCTCGGCGTCGGTGGGGACGGCCGTGGCCCGGAGGTCGGCGATGTCGTGGTCGGTCTCAGCGACGACGGCTTGTGCATGCTGGGTAGGCGGCGAGCCGAGGACGGGGTGGATACCGGCACTCGAGAACTCGAGATCAGGCCGGAGTGCTCTCGCCAAACCCTCGGCCATGGGCGACCGACAGATGTTCCCAGTACAGACAAACACGATCATGGTCCGGGAGGGTAGAGCGTGAAGCGTCGGCGGTGCCTGGCGCGGTCGACGGGCTCGATCATCAGTACCGCCCTTGCGTCCGGGATCGCCGGTCATGCGCCGGTGACTGACCTTCGTCGTGTCGAATTGGTGTGGAGCTATCGTGGCCCGATGTCTTTCACGCGTTCTCCTGAGATCGAGGCGGTAGCTCGAAGAGTGATGGCAGCCTGGGGCCAAGGTGACGCCGAAACCATGTCGAACCTGTTTTCGTCCAGCGCCGATCTCCGGGTCCTCGGTTCCGACGCCGAGGAGCAGTGGAGCGGTGCTGACGAGTTCATCAAAGTCTTCACTGCCCAGATGGACGAAATCCCTGACTGGAGCATTGAGACTCACCATGTGGAGGCGTTTGAGGACGAATCGTTTGGCTGGGCAACTCTGCAGTCGACGATCGTCTCTCCAGAGGGCGAAACGCCCCTCCGCCACACCGGGCTGTTCCGCCTCGAAGGAGGGGCGTGGAAGGTAGTTCAGTGGCACAATTCGATACCGGTACCCAATCAGCAAGTATTCGGCGTCGAAATCACAACCACGTTGAATCGCTTGGTTGCATCGGTTCTCGATGCCGGCTCTGATCTCGCTGGGTCCTCAGGATCTGAAGGCACTGCGACGTTGGTATTCACTGACATTGTTGATTCGACGATTCTCGCTGAATCCGTCGGTGACGTTGCGTGGGCAACGATGATTGGCTCGCATGAACGCGTAATCGGACGGATTGCAGGCTCACATGGAGGAACCGTCGTCAAGTTCCTTGGTGACGGGTCGATGCTCGTCTTTGAATCCGCACGAGCGGCGGTACGAGCGGCGGTCGAGCTCCAACGTTCCTGCGATGCAGAGCCCTATGCCATTCGCATCGGCATTCATACCGGCGAGGTCATCCGCACCGCCAATGATCTCCTCGGCCTCACGGTGAACAAGGCCGCACGGGTCGCCGCTGCTGCCACCGGCGGCGACATCATGGTTTCGTCAACGACCCGGGATCTCGTCGGCCAGATGGAAGACGTGCGGATCGGCGAACCGAAGATCGTTCGACTCAAAGGGATTGCGGACGCTCACCAGATAGCGCCTGTCGAGTGGCGATGATCGACGTCGACTATGCGCTCATCGCAAGATGAGATCCACGCATGTCGACACTTCGAGTATCGGCTATTGATACGTTCCGGTCGCTGGTTCGTGCGACGCTGCTCTACAGAGGTGTCTGGACCACGCGTCTGATTCTCTACAGAGGTGTCTGGACCACGCGTCTGATTCGCCCGCCATACTCCAGTCGGTGTCTTGCTTGCACACGGCAGAGGTCACCATGAGACGGGGCGCCAAGGGACTTGCTATGAGGTCCTTCACCGTTTCGGAGCGTGTCACAGTCACCAACTAGTATCGAACGTATGTTCGCTACAGAATCACCTTCGGCTGTCGACACCTTCGCCGACGATGCCGATTGGGACCTCAGAATCATCGAGAGCCTCGACCTCGATCAGTTTGCTGACGCCGAACCGGCGATTCCTCCCAACCTCGACTCGATGGAAGCCGGACCGGTGCTGGCGGCGTTGTTGTCGGCCATCGATCCGCACAGCATCAACGGGTACGACCGCATCGTCGTGCTTCGAGCCCGGCAACGGATGGCGTCGCACTACGCCGGCAAGGTCATGGACGACATGGTTGCCGTTGCTGACGTCGTCGAAGAAGACTGGGATTCGGATCCTGAGGGTGCCGCTCACGCCGCCGCCGCCGAGATCAGGGCCGCACTCCGTTTGACCCGCAAAGCAGCCAGCGCCGATCTCGAGACGGCGATCGACCTCAAGCGCCGCCTTCCCCAAGTGTGGGAGGCGCTGCTTGCCGGGGACCTCGACCCACGCAGGGCTCGGGCCATCGCCGACAGAACCATTCACCTCGACGACGACGTCCGCGAATCCGTCGTGGACAGCATCATCGAAGACGCCTCGAAGCTCACGACAGGCGAGATATCGGCCAAGATCCGAAAGCTTGCCATCGAATCCGCCCCGGACGAATCGAGACAGCGGTACGAGCACGCCGTCGAGCAACGGCGAGTGGTGGCCGAACCGACCCTCGACGGGACCAGCAACCTGGCCGGCTACGACCTGCCGCCCGACCGCGTGGCAGGGGCGATGGAGCACATCAACCGACTCGCCAAACAGCTCAGCGGACCGCTCGAAGACCGCAGCATCGACCAGCTCCGGGCCGACGTCATGCTCGACCTCCTCAACGGCATCTCCATCAACGGCGTTGGTCCGAGCCGGAGCAAAGGCGTCGTCGACATCAGAGTCGACCTGACCACGCTTGCCGGTCTCAACGACAATCCCGCCGAGCTGGGCGGATACGGCCCGGTGATCGCCGACATCGCCCGCCGGGTGGCCGAAGAGCAGCCAGACGCGACGTGGCAGTACGTCGTGACCGATCCGGAAACGGGTCGTCCACTGATCACAGGAGTGACCCGGCGTCGACCGACGGCGTCGATGGCTCGCTGGGTGCGAGCACTGCGACCTCGCTGCGTCTTCCCGGGCTGCCGGATGCCCGCTCGCCAGTCAGATCTCGATCATCGCCTCGAATACGCCAAAGGCGGACGCACCGCCAAGTACAACCTTGCGCCACTGTGCCGCTACGACCACGGAATCCGTCACCTCGCCGGCTGGAAATACACCATCGAACCCGACGGCTCGATCACCTGGCGATCCAGACTCGGCCACACCTACCGGACCGGAACCGACCCGCCGTAGCCATGGGGCCGATACAGCCGCAGCCTGAATCGCTCCCAACGATGTAGACCACACGCCACCCGGTCCTACACTTCCCCCATGACCAACCCCACCGTCTGGCTGACCACGCTCGGCTGCTCCAAGAACCAAGTCGACTCCGAAAAGCTCACTTCGATGCTCGACGAGGCCGGGTACTCGCTGGCGACCGACGCCGAAACTGCCGACGTCGTCATGGTGAACACCTGCGCGTTCATCGAGGCGGCGCGCCAGGAATCGATCGACACGATCATGGAACTCGCCGCCGACAAGCGTGACGACTCTTCACTCGTCGTCCTCGGATGTATGGCACAGCGTTACGAAACCGAACTCGTCGCCGCGCTCCCTGAAGCCGACGCCGTCGTCCCGCTCGATCGATACGGCGAGCTGGTGGGTCGCCTGGACACGCTGACCGCCAAGCCCGATTGGCAGCCGATCCGACTGTCGTCATCCAAGATGGACATCCTCTACGAGACCAAACGTCCCACCCCAACCACCCCCTACGCCTACGTCAAAGTCGCAGAAGGCTGCGACAAGCCGTGCACCTTCTGCGCCATCCCCCTCTTCCGAGGCAAACAGCGGTCCCGACCCCCGGTCAACATCAGGGACGAAATCGCCGAACTGGCAGCCGGTGGCGTCGGGGAGATCGTCCTGGTGGCCCAAGACCTCGCCGCGTTCGGGCGTGACATCAAAGCCCCGGGCGGCATCGTCGACCTGCTCCGCTTCGTGACCGACGTCGACGGACTGGAACGCCTCAGGCTCTTCTACCTCTATCCCAAAGAAATCCGCCCCGAGCTCATCACCGAAATGGCCTCGAATCCCCGCATCGCCTCGTACTTCGATCTGTCGCTCCAGCACGTGTCGCAGCGACTCCTGCGAGCCATGAAGCGCCCGGGCAGCGGAGACCGGCATCTCGCCTTGGTGGAAGCCATCAAGGCCGCCGAGCCCACGGCGGCGACACGTTCGAGCTTCATCGTCGGATTCCCCGGCGAAACCGAAGACGATGTCGAGGAGTTGGCCGAATTCCTCGAAGCGGCCCAGCTCGATTGGGCGGGCTTCTTCCCCTACTCGGCTGAAGAAGGAACCCCGGCGGCACTCATGGACGACCAGATCCCTGGCGACGAAGCCGTCTCGAGGCTCCGCTATCTGCAAGCGATCCAGGATGACATCACGGTTGCCCGCAACGTCTCGCAGACCGGCACGATCGTGAAAGTCCTGGTGGACCAGGTCGAAGACGACACGCCAGTGGGCCGCTCCTACCGAGAAGCTCCGGAAATCGACGGCGTGATCGTCTTGGATCGCGGCACACCAGGCGAATGGCTCGATGTCGAGATCACCGGTGCCTTCGGAACCGACCTCACCGGAGTGGTGGTCGACGGATGATCGTCGAGACGCTGGCCGTCGGCACTGAGCTCCTGCTCGGTCAGATCGTGAACTCCAATGCGTCGACCATCGGTGCGCTGCTGGCCGACGCCGGTCTTGACCACTACCACCAGATGGTGGTGGGAGACAACGTCGAACGAGTGGCAGCCGACATCCAATTGGCGCTTTCGCGCTCGGACGCGTTGATCATCACCGGAGGTATCGGGCCGACCCAGGACGATCTGACCCGCGAAGCCATCTGTCTGGCAGTCGGTGTCCCGATGGTCCGCAACGACGAATACGCCGACAGGCTGCGCAACTGGTGGGAGCGCCGGGGTCGGGAGATGCCGGAGAGCAACCTGCGACAGGCCCATCATCCCGAAGGCGCCGAGCTCATTCGAAACCCGAAAGGAACGGCGCCCGGCCTCAAACTCAAGGTCGGAGATCGCTGGGTGTTCGCCGTTCCTGGCGTGCCGGCCGAGATGGTGCCCATGGTCGAACGAGACATCGTCCCGTTCCTCATGTCCGAGTCCGGAGTCGGGGGAGTGGTGGTGAGCCGGCTCCTGCGCAGTTGGGGTGAGTCCGAATCAAAAGTCGGCGAGCTTCTCTCCGACCTCTACGACGAGCATCGCAACCCGACGGTGGCGTTTCTCGCCAGCAGCGGTGAGATCAAGATCAGATTGACCGCCAAGGCGTCCGACGAGTCCACGGCCTACGAATTGATCCGACCGGTCGAGGCCGAGGTTCGCAGCCGCATGGGCTCGAAGATCTTTGGAGCCGATGACGAAACGATCGAGCGAGTGCTGTTCGATGGCCTCGCAGCGAACGGCTGGTCCATCGCGACCGCCGAGTCTGCAACCGGTGGAATGATCGTCAGCAGGCTCACCGCGATTCCAGGCGCCTCGGAGTTCGTGATCGGCTCGGTGGTGGCGTACGACGTGGCCGTGAAGGAGTCCGTGCTTGATGTGTCAGCCGCGCTTGTCGCCGAGCACGGGGTGGTGAGTGAACCGGTTGCCGTGGCGATGGCCGACGGTGCCGCCAAACGCCTCGGGGCAGATGTGGTCATCTCGGTCACGGGCTCTGCGGGACCTGATCCGCTCGGCGCTTCCGTGGGGACGATGGTGGTCGGTGTGCACACGCCGCACGGCACGAAAGCCCGCTCGCTGCACATGCCGGGCGACCGTGAACGCGTCAGGGTGTACACGACCACGGCGGCGCTCCACATGGCGCGTCTGGCGATTGCCGGTGAGTGGTGGGATGCGTTGCCAGACCGCTGGACGCAGCCCAAGGCGAAGTGACCGCAACACGACGGATGTTCCTCGCCGTCGAACTCGACGACGAGACTCGTCACCGCCTTGCGGCGCAAGTCGATGCCCTCGTCGGCAGTTCGTTCCTCCCCGGCAAGCCGGTTCCGATTCCGAATTGGCACGTGACGCTTCGCTTCTTGGGTGCCACCGGCGAGCTGCAGCGTGACGTGGTGCTCGGTGGTCTCTCCGAGCAGCTCGAAGGGGAGTCGTTTCCCATACGGTTTGGCGGCCTTGGCACGTTCCCGAGAGCGCGACGCGCTTCGGTGTTGTGGATAGGCGTCGCTGATCCGACAGGCGGATTGATGCGCGTCGCATCGGTGTGCGAGGACGTGGCACAGTCAGCGGGGTTTCCCGCCGAGGAGCGTCCCTATCGGCCGCACCTGACGATCAGCAGACTCCGGCCTGCCGCAGACATCGAATCCTTTGTGGAGGCCCGCAAGCTCTCTACGGTGCGGATGACCGTCGGCGCAGTGACGCTCTATCGGACCACGAGCGGGGGCGATGGAGTGGCGTACGAGGTCGTAGACCGCGTCTCGTGGTGATCCTCGACATCGAACAGACGTTCGCCTAGAGTTTCCTCGCTGACCAAAACGTGTCACACCGTACCGATACCGTTGCGGAACGACGATGAAGAAACGGAAGGGAGTCGCCAGGTGGACCGAGACAAAACCCTGGATATGGCCGTATCGCAGATTGAGCGGCAGTTCGGCAAGGGCGCCATCATGCGACTGGGAGAGGGCGGCGTCAGGAACGTTGCTTCAATTCCGACGGGCGCCCTGTCGCTCGACCTCGCCTTGGGCATTGGCGGAATCCCGCGCGGCCGGATCGTCGAGATCTATGGCCCCGAGTCGTCCGGTAAGACGACGCTTGCGCTCCATGTCATTGCCGAGGCACAACGCAACGGGGGAGTGGCTGCCTTCATCGACGCCGAGCATGCACTCGACCCTCAGTACGCCAAAGCGCTTGGCGTCGACGTGGACGAATTGCTGATATCTCAGCCCGATACCGGTGAGCAGGCGCTCGAGATCACCGACATGCTCGTGCGCTCCGGAGCGCTCGACGTGGTCGTGGTCGACTCTGTCGCTGCTCTGGTACCGAGAGCCGAGCTCGAAGGAGACATGGGCGACACACATGTGGGTCTTCAGGCTCGATTGATGTCTCAGGCCCTCAGGAAGCTCGCGGGAACCATCAACCGGTCCGACACCACCGCGGTGTTCATCAACCAGCTGCGGGAAAAGATCGGCGTGATGTTCGGTTCGCCAGAGACCACTCCAGGTGGACGAGCGCTCAAGTTCTACGCAAGCGTCCGTATCGACGTTCGACGGATCGAAGCCATCAAGCAAGGTACCGACAACGTCGGCAACCGCGTGCGGGCCAAGATCGTGAAGAACAAGGTCGCTCCGCCGTTCCGTCTGGCCGAATTCGACATCATGTTCGGCGAGGGCATCTCTCGTGAGGGCAGCCTGCTGGACGTCGCCGTCGAACAGGGGATCGTGCAGAAGGCGGGAGCCTGGTACACGTTTGACGGTGACCAGCTCGGTCAGGGCCGCGAAAAGGCCAAGATGTTCTTGCGGGAGAACGTCGAGATCGCGTTGACGCTTCAGGCGAGGGTGCTCGAAGCGGTCGGCTTGCTGAAAGCGGCCGATGACGACGAAGAGCCGAGCGACGATGCGAAGGACGCTGAAAGCGCCGACTCGAGCGAAAGTTGACCGTAAGTCAAGAATTCGCGGTTTCGGACAACGCAATGCGTGAGTACGATGGGGATTCGCACATACAACTACTGAAACATCCAGAACAATGACCGATTCAGCAGCGAGTTCCGAGGGGGTGACGTAACCGGAGAAGTCTCCGGGCGTCAACGTGCTCAATGTGTGTGCCGGGTCCCAAAGGGGCTCGGCACGCTTGCGCTCTGGACCGGTAAGAAGGGATCGCGATGGATATCGCCGCACTCGTCGCCACTGCTGGCGGAGCGGTAATCGTGGGTCTGGCCGCCGGTTGGTTTCTGAAGGCGCTGCTGCAGCGCCGGACCGGTGGGCATGCCGAAGAGCTCGTCGGAGAGGCACGCCTCGAAGCACAGCGTGTCCTGACTCGTGCCGAAGAAGAAGCGCGTGCCAAGGCGGACGCGTACCGCGAACGGGAAGAAGCCGAGCTCGAACACCGCAAACTCGAGGCAGCAACGCTGGAACAGCGACTCAGCCAACGGGAGGTGACGCTCGAACAGCGCGCTGCCAACCTGGCGCAACGCGAAGAACTCCTCATCGAGCGTGAAGTTGCCACCAACGCGATTCGTGAAGCGGTCGAACGTGACCGCGAAGAGGCACGGGGCATCTTGGAACGCGCCGCGGGGTTCGACAGCCGCGCCGCCAAAGAAGAACTGCTCCAGAAGGCCGAGGACGAAGCCAGACGTGAGGCCATGGTGTTGGTGCGTGACATCGAGATCAAGGCCAGAGAGGAATCCGAGCGACGCTCCCGACGAGTGCTCGCCGGCGTCATCCAACGGATGGCGAGTTCCGTCGTCGCCGAGACCACCGTATCTGTGGTGCCACTGCCGAGCGATGACATGAAGGGTCGGATCATCGGGCGCGACGGGCGCAACATCCGCGCTTTCGAATCGATCACCGGCGTGGACCTGATTGTTGACGACACGCCAGAGACCGTCACGGTGTCCACGTTCGATCCAGTACGTCGGGAGATCGCACGAACCACGCTCGCCAAGTTGGTGGAAGACGGCCGAATCCATCCGGCCTCGATCGAAGAGTTCTACGAAAAGGCCCGTGCCGAGGTCGAGCAGAGCATCAAAGATGCCGGCGAATGGGCCATGCTCGAAGTGGGCGTCAGTCGCATTCACCCCGAAATCGTGACCCTGCTCGGTCGTCTGAAGTACCGCACGTCGTACGGACAGAACGTGCTGAATCATCTCGTGGAGAGTGCCCACATCGCTGCACTGCTCGCCGCCGAACTGGGCACGGACCCAGACGAAGCCAAACGCGGTGCGTTCCTCCACGACATCGGCAAAGCGGTGACCCACGAAGTCGGCGGCTCACACGCGCTCATCGGAGCCGAGATCGCCAGGCGATTCGGTGAAGATGCCGGCGTCGTGCACGCAATCGAGGCACACCACAACGAAGTCGAGCCCCGCACACTGTCTGCTGTGATCGTCCAGGCCGCAGATGCGGTCTCGGCGGCTCGGCCAGGAGCCAGGTCGGAGGCGCTCGAGTCTTACGTACGGCGATTGCAGAAGCTCGAAGACATCGCAGCATCGTTCCCCGGAGTGGACAGGGTCTTCGCCATGCAGGCGGGACGTGAGGTCCGTGTCGTGGTCGATCCCGGGTCCATCGACGATGCCTCGTCGGCGGAACTGGCGCGCAACATTGCTCGCCATCTCGAAGACAACCTGCAATATCCGGGACAGATCGAAGTCACGGTGATTCGGGAATACCGCTCCACGGACTACGCCCGCTGACCGTGGACACCATCGCCCTCGGGATGCCGACCTACAAGGAGCGCCGAATTCCGACGCGCTCGGGCCAGCAGTATTTCATCAGGACGTTTGGCTGTCAGATGAATGAGCATGACACGGAACGCATCGCTGGCTTGCTCGAGTCCGACGGCATGGAGCCGGCCGGCAGTGCGGATGCAGCAGATCTCATCATCCTCAACACGTGCACGATCCGAGAGAATGCGGACCAGAAGCTCTACGGCTACCTGGGGTCACTCAGAGCGCTCAAGAGCGAGCGACCACTACGGATCGCCGTAGGTGGCTGCATGGCGCAGAAAGACCGTGAGGTCATTCAAGACCGGGCCGGGTGGGTTGACGTCGTGTTCGGCACGCACAACACCCATCGCGTGCTCGACCTGCTCGATCACGCAGACGAGTGGGGCCCGATCACCGAGATCTGGGAGGAAACGACCTCGACCGAAGCCATGCCGTCAGCTCTGCCAACCCATCGCGAGACGCCTCATTCCGCATGGGTGACCATCACGATCGGCTGCAACAACTCCTGCACGTTCTGCATCGTGCCGTATGTGCGTGGCGCCGAGATCTCGAGACGGCCCTCGGACATCATCAGAGAGGTGCGCAACTTGGTTGCCGAAGGCGTGCGTGAAGTCACGCTCTTGGGTCAGAACGTCAACTCCTACGGAAGAGACCTCGATCTCAACGGGCGGAAGCCGCTCTTCGCCGACCTGCTTCGCCAAGTCGGGCAGGTGGAGGGGTTGCGCCGCATTCGCTTCACCAGTCCCCATCCGAAGGACATCAGAGCGGACGTAGCGGCGGCGATGGCGGAAACACCTGAGGTGTGCGAGCAATTGCACTTCCCGCTCCAATCCGGCAGCGATTCGGTGCTGCGCAGGATGCATCGCGGCTACACCGGAGAGCGGTTCCTCGCCAGGCTGGAAATGGTCCGGTCCCACATGCCGGATCTCACAGTTTCCACCGACATCATCGTCGGGTTTCCCGGCGAGACCGAGGCGGACTTCCAAGACACGCTCGACGTGGTCGCCGCCGCCAGATTCGATTCTGCCTACATGTTCCAGTATTCGCCGCGTCCCGGTACTCCAGCAGCGGAATACGACGATCAGCTCTCCAAAGAGGTGGTGCAGGAGCGCTTCGATCGTTTGGCGGCGCTCCAAGACCAGATCTCGTTGGAGAAGAATGAAGCACTGCTCGGCTCGACGCTCGAACTGATGTCCGAAGGCCCGTCGCGCAAGGACGCGTCACGTCTGGCCGGCAGAACACGCGGCGGCAAAGTGGTGCATTGCGAGGCTTCCGTTCCTCCCGGCGAGGAGCTCTTCGCAACGATCACCTCGGCCGCTCCGCACCATTTGATGGGTGTACCCGCCTCCTGAGAGTGATTGCGATTCTCGGTCCGACGGCCTCCGGCAAGAGTGCTGTCGCGATGCGGCTGGCAGAGACACTCGATGGGCACATCTGGTCTGTCGACTCGATGCAGGTGTATCGGCACATGGACATCGGTACGGCCAAGCCGACAACAACCGAACGCGAGAGGATCACCCATCACCTCATCGATCTCGTGGAGCCAGAGGACCGCTACTCGGTTGCAGACTTCCAACGGAGTGGCGCCGCCGCCCTGAGGCAAGCAGCCAGCCAACCGATCATCTGCGGCGGATCGGGCCTCCACTTCAGGGCGCTCATCGATCCGCTCGACTTTCCACCGACCTCGCCGGCGGTCCGTGAAGAACTAGAGGCACTCTCATCAGTCGAAGTGACACGTAGATTGCTCGACCTCGATTCAACGGCCGATCAGCACGTGGACCTCGCCAATCCGCGTCGGGTCATCAGAGCACTCGAGATTGCGACCCTGACCGGCGCGACGCCATCGGAGCGTGCGGCCGACCCACGGACCGTGGCGGTTCGTGAGTTTCGTTCCGACGTTGAGGTGCATGCGTTCGGTATCGACCCGGGCAAGCACCTGAGCGAGCGAATCACGAGGCGGTTCGATGCGATGCTTTCAGCCGGCCTCGTGGATGAAGTCCGTCGCCTTGCGCCGCGATTGGGAGTGACTGCGGCACGAGCCGTGGGATATCGTGAGATGCTGGCGGTCGTGAACGGAGACCACTCGATGGCTGAAGGGCGGAAGGCCGCGATTCAAGCGACGGTGCACCTCGCCAAGCGGCAGCGCACGTATTTTCGGAAAGATCCCCGGATTCGCTGGCTGCCGTGGCACGATGATCCCAACGTTTTGACTGAGCGGGTGCTCGAGATGCTGAGGACAGAGTGAAGTTCACGAAGATGCAGGGACTGGGGAACGACTTCGTCGTGGTCGAAGGACCAACGCCGATCGACAGCGAGCAAGTCGCACGCTGGTGCGAGCGGAGAACGGGCGTCGGCGCAGATGGGGTGCTCGAAGTGAGTCGGGTCGACTTCGGGCGCGTCCGTATGCGCTACTGGAACGCTGATGGCTCACCGTCGGAGATGTGTGGCAACGGCCTGCGTTGTGTGGCCCTCTACGCCGTCGACCACCATTTGGTCTCCGGTCCCGACCTTCTGATCGACACCGCTGTCGGCACGCTCTCGGCCCAGGTACGCGCCGACGGCAGCGTGCGGGTGGAAGTCGGGAAAGCTCACCCCCACCGGGTTGATTCTCTGACGGTTGCAGGCCAGACAGTGCATCCGGTGGGCTTCGGCAACCCTCACGCGGTGCTCTACGTCGACGACGTCGAGACTGCCCCGGTTGGGGAGCTGGGTCCGAGGATCGGTCGAGACCCGCTCTTCCCGGAAGGCGCCAACGTCGAGTTCATGCATGTTGTCGACGAGAACGTGATCGATCTTCGCGTATGGGAGCGCGGCGTCGGCGAAACGCTTGCTTGCGGGAGCGGTGCAGCGGCAGCTGCATTCATCGCCACGCGGGACGGCCACACAAAGAACTCGGTGACGGTTCAGCTCCGTGGTGGACCTTTGGGCGTGGAGATCATCGACGACGTGGCATGGCTCGATGGTCCAGCCGAAACAGTGTTCACGGGAGACGTGACGTGAAGCGGGCCGTGGCGCTGCTTTTGCTCACGGCGTCAGCATGTTCGTCCACCAACGGCCTCAACATCTATGAGTCTTCGGGCCTCGACGAAGCAGTCTCGTTGGAGATCGTCGTCGACGGCGAGGACGGCTCGCAGCAATGGATGACGGTCTCCGAAGACGGGCAGGTGCAAGGCCTTGCGGAACTCCTCGACGAGAGCCTCGCGGAAGTTGACGCCGACGACTGCGCTTCTACCGTGACGGTCAAGTTCTACTCGTCAGACGCGTCCAACCAACAGCTTGAAGTGGGATGCGATCGGATCCGCCTCGCTCGGGCCGCCGGGGAGCCCACCTATGCGGCTCCTGAGTTCGCCGCGGCGATACGTGAAATGGTCTCGGATCTTCCAAGCCCGTGAGCTACTGACTCGTTCGAGCTTCGGTGCGATCGATCAGTCGAGGCGGCGGAGAACCGCAACGACTCCGTCTTCCAGGACCTGCGATCAGTCGAGGCGTCGAAGAACCGCAACGACCTTGCCAAGGATCTGCACGCCCTCGGTGAACACCATCGGCGCATAGTCCGGGTTCTCGGCGATCAGCTCGACTCTGCCGTTCCTGCGCTTGATTCGTTTCACGGTGGCTTCTTCATCCGCCACGAGTGCTGCAACGATGGCGCCATCGGGAGCGTCTTGTTGGCGGCGGATGACCACGTAGTCCGAGTCGTGAATGCCTACTCCGGTCATCGAATCACCGCGGACTCGAAGCATGAACACCGGTTCGTTGCCGACGAGTTCGGTCGGAAGGGGATAGATCTCGTCGATGTCTTCTTCGGCCAGTATCGGTGAACCGGCAGCGATGGCTCCCACGAGCGGTACGTCTCGAACGGGGGCGCGATGCAACATCGAATCCTCGTCGCTCGTGTGGACGATCTCGATGGCGCGAGGCTTCGATGGATCACGGTTGATGTAGCCCGCCCGAACGAGAGCGGAGATGTGGCTGTGGACCGTCGAAGGCGAACTGAGACCGAGCGCTTCGCCGATTTCACGGACCGCAGGGGGATATCCCCGATCCGTGACGGTCGCCTGTATGAAGTCGAGAACTTGTCGCTGTCTGGTGGTGAGTTCTTTCATCACGGTCCTTCCTGATCGCAAGGGCAGCGTACCCCCAGTGAGCGCGAAAACCAAACATATGTTCGACTTGACAATCGAACGAGTGTTCGCATAGATTCACTCCTGCATCGAACATCTGTTCGGACACGACAGCATCTCCGGGTGCGGCACCAAAGAGGGGCCCGACATGAACATGAAACGGCAGGGGGAAGTGGCGATTCGGTTCAACGGTGATTTCGTGTCACAGGCAGAACGTACGGTGCATAGACAAGGCCGGTACCACCGGTCTCCGGCAACCCGCCGGGATCGTAGGTCACCAGGTAGGAGGACAGTATCCATGGAACGACAATCGACCATCTCATCACGCGTTCTGGTCGTCATCTCCACAGTCGCCCTTGCACTGTGCCTCCTCCTGGTCACCTCGGTCATGGCCGGTGGCGCTGAGGCGGTCACCGCCGACTACACGGTGCGCAGCGGCGACACCCTGTGGTCCATTGCCGACGCTCACACCGAGGATGGCGATGTCCGCTCGGTCATGGACGACATCCGTCGGATCAACGAATTGAGCGGCTCCATGCTTCGGGCGGGCCAAACGCTCGCAGTGCCGGTGTCCAGCTGATTCTCCGCAACCTGCGGCTGCGTTGACTATCGCACCCACGGCTGGCTGAACCACTACATCTAGTAGTGTTCCGGCCCTCGTGAATTGTCCGTTTTGCCACTCCGCCGACACTCGCGTCATCGACAGCCGCCCTGCCGACGGCGGTCACGCGGTTCGACGTCGGCGAACGTGTGCGGTGTGTTCGGAGCGATTCTCGACCTATGAGCGTCCCATTGTCGTGGCCATGGTGCGCAAGAGGACCGGCGAGCTCCAACCCTTCGACTCGGCCAAGGTCCGGCGTGGCATCGAGAATGCACTGGCCGACAGACCGGTTCCGGAAGAGTCCATCGCAAATCTGGTGTCCGAGATCGACACGTTCGCTCACGCTGGCGGAGCTCAGATAACGGCCGAGGACATCGGCCAGCGTGTGCTGAGTGGCCTACGAGCGATCGATGAGGTGGGTTACCTTCGTTTCGCCTCGGTATACAAGGAGTTCCAAGGAGCCGACGACTTCGAACGAGAGATGGCGGCCCTGGACGAACCCACCGATCACTGAAGCTCGCTGAGCTCTACGGACAAGCGGTGCGAGCGATCGAGTAGATCCGTCGCAACTTCACGAAGCGGCTCATCGAGAGTTGCGCTCACTGCCAGCAGCTCCGCTTCGAGTTCGGTCAGCAATGCTTCGACCCGATCGAGATCTCCGATCCTCAGGCCCTCGAGGTAATCGATTTGCCAATCTCCGAATCGCCCGATCAACAGTTCGAGTTCGGCTCGATGGTTGGCGAACGCCGGTATGTCAGGTAGGTCGGTGAGTTGCCCAAGCGAGTCCGAGAGGACCGCGGCCAGGTCGATGCTGAGTTCATTGGCTGCCGCAGCCGTTGCGCTCTTCGGGAGCTCGGGAATGCGAAATATCTGCGAAACGCCCGCAATGTATGCATGGAATCGAGTCGCCTCGACGGCCAGGCCCGACGCCCGCCCAGAGGCAACGGCCAGCAATTGACGTTTCTGCTCTAGTTCGACGAGTGGAGCTGCATCCGCGAGTGGCACGCTGCGGGGAATCGGGTCCGAAGCCACCGAAGCTGCCTGTTCGGATGCGGTACTGAACGAGAGAATCGACGGTCCCGCCGCATTGAGGTCTTGTTGGGTGGTGATGAGGACCACAGCCTCGTCGAAGTCGGTGCGAGCCGATGACAGCTCAGCAACGACGAGGTTGTAGGCATCGAGCCGCTCAGCGGCGGCGCGCTCTGGTTGGCCCGTCGACCACCAGACACCAAAAACCACGGCCGCGGCCAGGACGACTGACGAGATCACCGTCGGCCATCGGAAGTTTCTCGTCGATTGGAAGGTTCGCGACAGCTCCGCAGGTAGCCAGTCGAACGCAGAAGAATCTGGCGCCGCGACGTCTCCGATGGGAGTCGGAACCGTTTCGAGCGGGGGAGCTACAGGTTGCAGCGGCGCCAACGACGACAGATCGTCTGGAGCAGGGGTCAATGTCGCCACGGAATCGTGCGGGTTCACCAGGTCGAGAAACCACTCGCCTGTGTCGCCGTCTTCGTCGGTGCCTTGCAACGCAATGCCTCTCTTTGCCCCGCCCGGTCCAATACGTCACAATCCAGCGTCATGAAGATACCTCTTCTTCGGCTGGATCCTGGTCTTCCCGAACCGCAACACGCCCATGCCGGCGACGGCGGAGTGGATCTCTTCGCCGCGTCGGCCGTCGAGCTGAAAGCAGGCGGATGGGAACTCGTACCAACGGGCATCGCCGTCGCGATCCCGGTCGGGTACGCCGGTCTCGTCGTTCCACGGAGCGGACTGGCGAAACGCCATGCGATCGGAGTGGCCAACGGCCCCGGCTTGGTCGATGCGGGCTACCGAGGCGAGATCTCGGTGATCCTCATCAATCACGGCACGGAGAGCGTCTCGATCGACCGTGGTGACAGGATCGCGCAGCTCGTGGTGATCCCGGTGATCGATCAGGAGTTCGTCGAGGTTGACGCGCTGCCCGATTCGAGTCGGGGGAGCGGTGGATTCGGCTCAACTGGCCGTTGAAACCCCGTGTTACAATCTTCGCTCCGCGGACGTAGCTCAGTTGGTAGAGCGTCACCTTGCCAAGGTGAAGGTCGCCGGTTCGAGACCGGTCGTCCGCTCAAGGTCGGCATGTATGCCGCCCGCGGCGGCGTGGCCGAGTGGTTAGGCAAGGGTCTGCAAAACCCTCTACCCCGGTTCAATTCCGGGCGCCGCCTCGACAATCGAAAAGATTGCCCTCTTGGGCGCTTAGCTCAGCGGTAGAGCGCCGCCCCGACACGGCGGAGGCCACTGGTTCGAACCCAGTAGCGCCCACATCAGGACCTTTGTCCCCGGTGTTCGACGCCTGCCGGCGTCGAAACGACCGGCCGCCGGTTGCAGCCGCCTTCTTTCGATCCCCGGCTTCTTGGGTCTCGCGACGTGTTTCGTGTCTCTTGGGTTGGGTGGGCGAGGGTTCGAACCCAGTAGCGCCCACCAGAACCCCCTTCCCGGGTGTTCGACGCCTGCCGGCGTGGCGCACGTGCGGTTCAGGCGAACAGTGCCGGTGATTCACCGCTAGCCTCGCCAGCGATGCGATTCACCACAGCGATGCTTGCCGACTCGGCACAGGTACAGAACGGAAAGCTCTACGTGTTGGGTGGTGGCTTCAACGTCATCAGAGCCAAGACCCTGCCAACGGTGCATGCCCAGCTGTTCCTTGCGCTCGTGGCTGAGGTCGAACCGGAAGAGCGGCAACGCGATCTGGACTTCATCATCAAACTGATGGACGAGGATGGCCACGAAGCCGGCGTCGAAGCTCGCGGCAAGTTGCGCGTTGGCCTGCCGACGAATCTTCCTCCGGGAGAAATGAGTGTCGTGCCGCTCGTGACACCGTTTCACAACATTTCCTTCGAGAAGGCAAAGGGCTACTCGTTTGTCGTCTCGATGGACGATCGCGAACTCACGAGAATTCGCTTTCGCGTGACCGTCGACAGCTGACATGTTCACGATTCCGAACCTCATCAGCTTCATTCGACTACTGCTCATTCCGGTGTTCGTGATGCTGCTGGTACAGGACAGGTTCGCCGCCGCTGGGTGGCTCCTCGGGCTGATCGGCGCCACTGACTGGATCGACGGGTACCTCGCCCGCAAGTTGAATCAGGTCACCGAGCTCGGCAAGTTCCTCGATCCTCTGGCCGATCGGCTCGCCGTCGGCGTTGCAGTCATCGGTGGTTTGGTGACTGGTGTGCTCGATCCGTGGTTCGCCATCGCGATCATCGTTCGCGAAGCCCTCATCGGAATCGGGGCGCTGGTCATCGGCGTGTCTGCAGGCACGAAACTCGAGGTTCGCAAGATCGGCAAACTCGCCACTCTGCTGCTCTACATGGCGATCGCCTGGTTCTATGTGGGCCGCGGGTCGCCGTTCGATCCGCTCGTGGTCGCCGCCTGGCTGGCTGGTATACCCGGCCTGATTCTGTACTACCTGTCGGCGTTTCTGTATCTCGGCGACGCCCGCACGATCATGGCTGCGTCTGACCGATGATCGCAGCGCCATTCGCTACAGTTCCTCACGAAGCATCGGCACAGGAGAGGGCTACGTGACGACACCCGACGATCTCAAGTACACCGCGGCGCACGAGTGGGTGCGAGACGAAGGTGACCTCAGAATTCGTGTAGGAGTGACCGACTACGCCCAGGATCAACTGGGAGACATCGTCTACGTGGAACTCCCGGAAGTTGGTGCCGATGTCGAAGCGGGCGACACGTTGGCTGAGATCGAGTCCACCAAATCAGTCGGCGAGGCGTACGCACCGGTGCGGGGGACCGTCGTCAAGGTGAACGATGCGCTCAACGAGGCGCCCGAGCTGATCAACTCCGATCCATACGGCGACGGCTGGATCGCGGTCATCGCTCTCGAAGGCGAGTTCGACCCATCTGGACTGCTCGATGCGGCTGGATATCGAGCGCTGATCGAGTAGCGATCTGGAATCGCAGGTGAGCGGGTACGATGGCGTCCATGGAACACGAGACGAACGAACCGGTCGACGAAGCGCCGGACGCTGACTCCACGGCGATCTATTCGCCTGCAACGGCGGAGGTGGGCGAGCACGGCGAACAACCGATTGCCGGAGCGTTCCGATACGCGCTGGTGGTCGAACGTGGTCCGAGAGCGGGATTGTCCTACGTGCTCGGTGAAGGTGAAACCACGGCTGGCCGGGAAGCCCACAGCGACATATTCCTCGCAGACATCACCGTGTCGCGCAGCCACTGCAAGTTCGTGGTTGATGGCAACGGCTTGTGGGTCGAAGATATGGGCTCGACCAACGGCACCTACGTCAACGGACGTCGGCGCGACAAGATCGCACTCGAACCCGGCGACGAGGTCATCATCGGGAAATTCCACCTGATCGTGGCGCAGGGCGATGCCTGAGGCGCCGTCGCACACGATCGGCGAAGTCATCAACCAGCTTCGGGAAGAGTTCCCAGACCTCACGGTCTCGAAAGTCCGCTTCCTCGAAGGCCAAGGGTTGATCAGTCCAGGTCGCAGTGCAGCCGGCTATCGGGTGTTCAGTGAAGACGACATCAGCCGCATTCGGTACATCTTGCGAGAACAGCGCGACCACTTCCTTCCGCTGAAGGTCATCAAGTCGAAGCTCACGGCCTGGGAGCACGGCGAAGAGCTCGACGCCGGGGGAGAAGCCGGACCACCGCCCGAAGCGTATTTTGCGGCGTCTGGTGTCAGCATGTCCGCTGAAGAACTGGCCCGGTCGGCCCGGCTGACGATGGATGAACTGTCGGCGCTGATGGGTGAGGGCATTCTCAAACCACTTGCGCTGCCGGACGGCAGCACGGTGTTTCGTGATGACGACCTCGTGATTGCTCGTGCCGCCCACCGATTGCTCCGGCGAGGCCTCGAACCAAGGCACCTGCGGACCATCCGACTCGCTGCCGACCGAAAGTCGGACTTGATCAGGCAATTGGTCGAACCGCTGCTCCGTCACCGCAATCCCGACAACCGACGCCTCGCCTCGGAGACGATGGCTGATTGTTCTCAGGCAGCCGCCGCGCTCGAAGAAGGCATCGTGCGGACGCGGCTTCGCGGATCGCTCGGAGGTTGATGCGTCGTACGGTGGTCGTGGCGGTTGTGGTGGCTCTGGCCGCCATTTCGCCTCCCGCCGTCGCTTCGGCCCCGCTGGTGGTTCGGCCGGAGCTCCCGCGAGTCACCGCTGACGCATTCCACGTCGTCGATGCTCAGACCGGCGCAGTCCTCGCGACGAGAGGCGCCACCACGTCGCGACCCATGGCCTCGGTCACCAAACTCATGACGGCTCTCGTGGTACGTCAGAACGCAGATCTCGATGAGCTGGTGGTCATCTCGGAGGCGGCGGCTGCGGTTGGCGAAGCCGAGATCGATCTCGTGCCCGGTGAGGTCTGGAGCGTACGCGAACTGCTCAGCGCAATCATGGTCAGATCCGCAAACGACGCGGCATACGCACTTGCCGAGCACGTAGGCGGGTCCCTCGAGGGTTTTGCGGCGTTGATGAATCGAACAGCGTTCGAGCTCGACCTCCAAAGAAGTCACTTCGTGAACCCCCACGGTCTGGACGATCCCGAGCACTACACGTCGGCCAGCGATCTCGTCGCGCTTGCGCAGGCAGCGATGGCGGATCCCGTCATCGCTCGCCTCGCGATGACCAAGGTGGTCGTGTTCCGCGACGATCCCTCCGGAGTGCCGAGACGGGCGATCAACACCAATCGTTTGTTGAACGCCTACCCCGGCGTCGTTGGCCTGAAGACGGGATTCACCAACCGTGCCGGGCGGGTGTTGGTGTCGGTGACCAGAGCGGGCGGTCGAGACATCGTGGTCGCCGTCATGGGTTCTGAGGACCACTTCGCGGACACGCGCGAGTTGATCGAATATGCCATGAGCACCGACAGGCTGTTCGATCGGTTCGCCGCTGGGTTGGTCGAGGGCCAAGGAGGGGGAGGGTCCGTCGGGACCCTTCCGCTGCGTGCCGACGAGCGAACTCGGATTGCGTCGATGGCACCGCTCGATCCCGGTCAGTCGGCGACGACTGCACTCGCCGACACGAAACTGGGCGGCGAGATCGACGCTTGGGTGCGGCAGCGCCTCCCAGCCGTATTGGGGGGAAGACCGTGACGAACCCGCTGTTCGTCGAAGTGGTCGGAGAAGAAGAGCTCACAGAGCGGGTAGCTCAGCTCGGCGCCGAGATTCGCCAGGACTACGAAGGGCGTGAGCCAGTGTTGGTGGGCGTCTTGAACGGTTCTGTGCCGTTCATGGCGGACCTCTTCCGCCACTTGGACCCAACCACGGAATCGGAGTTCTTGTCGCTCACGCGATTTGGCGAAGAAGGTCGCGTGTCGATCGCTCTGGACACGCTCGAGCCGATAGAAGGCAGAGACGTCCTGATCGTCGAAGACATTGTGGACACTGGCCTCACGCTTGCGTCGCTCCGGAGGATCCTCGACACGAGGAATCCGTCGAGCGTTGCGGTCGTGACGCTGCTGGACAAGACGAACCGCCGTATCGTCGAGGTCGACGTGGAGTACCGGGGATTCGAAGTGGGCGACGAGTTTCTCGTGGGGTACGGCCTCGACTGGGACGGCAGATACCGAAATCTGCGCAGCCTGTATGCAGTTCTGGACATGGGCGCATTCCGCGAGGACCCGGGCTCCCTTGCCCGGGAGTTGTTCGGGACCGGGCTCCGATAAGCTGATCTCGTGAGCGAGCCAGTAGCCCTGGCGGTTCGGTCGGACGCCAAGTTGTTTGCCGCCCAGCAAGTAATCGACGTTGCAGGCGTGGACGCGGGTGATAGGGACTGGCTCTGATAGGCTGATCTCGTGAGCGAGCCAGTCCCCATGGAACTCGTCGGTGTCCGTATCGAACTACCGACCAATACACCGATCCTGTTACTCAAAG
>JABDJC010000183.1 GCA_013003395.1 Acidimicrobiia bacterium | reverse complement strand
TCGGACCGTGCGGCGACGAGAAGGTCTTCGACTATGTCTGCGAGGTCGCTGCCCTGCCCAACGATGCTGCCAATTATCTCGTCGCGCTCGTCGACGGAAAGGGCATCTCGTTGGTCTCGCAGAATCTCCGCGTATCCGACGACGGCCGTGAGGGGAGTTCTGAGCTCGTGCGAAACGGATGCAATCAGCTCGTCTTTTGATGCCAACAACTCCACGAGTCGTTGCTCCGCGGCCATCTGCTCGGTCGTGTCGACGACGTGGGCAACGACGTGGAGAGGATCCCCTACCGCGCTACGCACAAGAGCGGTCGAGACCAACGCATAAGCGATCGATCCATCCCTTCGAAGGTATCGGAGCGTCGAACGATCGAATGGCTCCTTGCCGGTCGCCACAGCGATGAAGCGCTCTCGCGAGGCTTCACGATCGTCAGGATGTGTCAGCTCGCCGATGTTCATCGTTGTGAGATCGCCTTCGGTGTAGCCCACCAGCTCGCAGCCTGCCTCGTTGATGGCGAGGATCCGTCCGTCCACCACATCGACCAGCGCGACCCCCGCAGCGGCGACGTCGAACGCTCGTCGGAATCGTTCTTCACTGACCGAGAGCTCGTTCGCAGCTTGTCTGTGAGCCGACATCTCGCCAATGAGCTCGCCCTTCAGCCATGCCACGAGAGATCCGGTGAACAAGAACATCAGAACCGGCGAGAGCGATTCGACCAGCGCCGAATTGGTACCAGCGACATCCAGGTTCCACCAGAAAGCGACGATCCAAATCAAGGACCCCATCAGCACCATGAAGATCGCGACGCGCCTGCGGACCATCAATGCGCCGACCAAGCCAATGCTCAAGAGGCCGAGGACAGCCCCGGATCGTGAGTCGACATCGACGAAGCCGGCGTACGCGACCAGCGTCGCCGCACCGGATGTCAGCTGAAAGACCGTACGCGGTTGGCGCCGCCACAACATGACGACGCCTGTCCCCGCAACCACTCCCGGACTTATTGCGCGGAACGCAACCAGAGGATCCCGGCTCACTGCGAAAGCCGCAACAACTGCAAGGAAGAACACGGCCGAAATCGATGTCGTGAACCGAACGATCGTCTCATCGAGTCGATCCAGGGCTGTTGTGGTTGTCTGAGGAGTTGGGTCCACGATCTTCGTTCCGATGGGAAAGGCCTGCCTATATGTGTCGGCACACATTTCCCACGCCAAAAGGAAGATCTTGGCGCCAATATGGAAGCAATGGCCTCGCCGATCTGCTATCCGAAGGCAGTTTCTCATCATGGACCTCGATACGTTCTTCGCTCGGCGGCAAGACTCCATGCTGTGAGTGGCATATCTGGAAGGACTGTTTGCCGGAGTTTGCCTGCTCATATTCAGCTCGGGTTTGCGGTCACACCTGTCGAGGGCGAAGGGCGGCTACTCGATGTGGTCTCACCTGCTTCTGGTGCTGGCGGCGTCGCTGCAGCGCTCACACTCACCGTGCACCCGAAGATGAAGACTCTGGCTCTCGTTGGGACTTCGAGTATCGACGACTCTTTGCTGGTGGCGGCTATCAGATTCGACTTGTTGTCAGGGAGGGAGAAGCGTCAGCCCCTGGACTCAGGGGCTGACGCTTCGCGTCGCAATTCGAGATGCGCGGGCACCGCCGACGAAGGTCACGCGGGCGACGACACCGCTACAGGCCGTCAGCCGTCGTGGATCTTGACCTGACCTCCTCCCAGATCGCTGGTCACCACGTACAAGGGTTCTGCCTGTGTGGGATCTTCGCCGGGCGACCACACCCGTAGCTCGAAGCGATCGGCCCCGAGGTCGTAGATGTCACCATCGCGGATGTCGACACGGAACGAATACAGCTCGCTCCCACTGCCAAGGGTTGCCAGACCCTGGAAGTGCGCCCAGTCTTCGATGGTGATCACGAGCCAGTGCATCGAGTCACTCTTGAGGTGCAGGTCACCGAGTTGAGCATTGAACTCGCCCTGCGGCTCTCCCGACTTCTTGTCGTATTTGACGTTGAACCCGAAATTCACCTTGGCATCGGGTTCGATGCCGGGGTAGGCACTTCCTGGCTCGGGGAGGACCCAACCGCCTCCGGTGGTGAATCCACCTGCCGGGTCGTAGGCCACGACGTAGCGGAAGGAGGCCGTGTCGCTGAG
>JABDJC010000168.1 GCA_013003395.1 Acidimicrobiia bacterium | reverse complement strand
GTGCAGTACTACCGCGGGTGGGAGCTGTACCTGATCACGGTGCCGACATCGCTCGACTTCGTCGTCGAGTTCGTTCCTGATCCGGAACGCCCGACAGATCCGTTCTCGGGCACGATCCCGTGCGTTGGTCCCGAGAACGATTTTCCGAGGGACGCTGGGTTGGAGTTCCCGTATCGCCCGGCTGGCTTGGCGGATTTCGCCGAGCCGGGAAGTGGACAGCCGTGCGAGTGGACGCCGCCGGGGCCGGGTGAGGTGACGATCACCGCTCGTCAGACGTTTGCCGTGACGTTCTGGGCGTCGGGGGCTGTGGAGCCACAGCCGGACTACGTGTGGCAGTCGGAACCAACGACGTTCCGGGTGGGCGAGTTGGTGGCGGTGAACGTCAATGACTGAAAGGACGTGTGGATCATGACCAGCACGCTGACGACGCCACGTGCGCAGCAGACCCGACGACCGTCGTCGGCGCGACCGAGAGTGAAGACGTCGTGGTTGTTGGCGGCGCTTGCGATGTTTCTCGTCGTGGTTCTGCTCGTGATGTGGGCAGTTTCGAACGCATCGGATCGCACGCAAGTACTCGCTGTGACTGAGCCGGTCGCGGCGGGTGAGGCGATTCCGGACTCGGCGATCGGGAGTGTGTCGATCTCGTCGGACGCGGGGTTCGGGCGTATCTATCTGGAGTCGCAGCGTGATCTGCTCGTTGGTGCTGTGGCCGTTGCTGATCTGGTGCCGGGGGACATCCTCGGGCCGTCGATGGTGACGGGCGAGCCGGAGGTGATCGAGGGTGAGCAACTCGTGGGAGTCGTCTTGCGAGCGGGGCGGTATCCGTCGGAGATCGAGCGCGGTGACGGAGGTTTCGCGGTGTCGACCTTGGAACGTGGCGCAGGTGATCCGGCGTCGGTTCCGGTGCGTGTCGTGTCGGTGTCGATCTCGGAGACGCTCGAAGCATCCGTGACGCTTGCAGTGGCGGATGCGGACGCGGCACGGGTCGGTACGTGGGCCGGCTTGGACGAGCTGGTGATGGTTGTGACCCCGTTGGGAGTCGGCGAATGACGACGTTGATCGCTGTCGGGTCGTGGCGCGGGATCGGGGCGTCGACCTCTGCGCTACTCCTCGCGGCGGGCGCTGCTGCAACGGGTGAGCATGCTTGGCTCATCGAAGCCGATCCAGCGGGGGCAGTGCTCGCGAGCCGAGCCGATGAACTTGCGGGCGGGTTGGCTGGGTTGGAGCGGGTCGCGTTTCATTCGTCCGGCGAGCCACCGCATCGCGCGTTGGAGGGTGCCGCTCGGCGACTCGGGGACGTGACCGTGGTGACCGGAGCGTGGGACTCGTTCCAGGCATGGGCGACCGTTGCCTCGCCGCGTCAGCCATGGGTCGAGGGACTCCGTCGCCTCGATGGGGTCGTTGTGGTCGATGTCGGTTCGCTGCGTGGCGGGGGAGTGCCGACCTGGCCGATCGTCGAGATGGCCGACGTGGTATTGATGGTGACCTCACCGGAGCCGGGATCGCTCACTTCGACCGTTGCGTGGATGGACGCAAAGGGACAGTCAGCGCCGCGCGTTCAAGGGCTGTCGCTCGACACGTCGCGGCTTCTGGTCGTTGATGCACCTGTGGCGACCGGCGCTCGGTTCACTTCGGACGTTGCTGCTGAGTTGGGTGGACGTTTCGCTGGTTGGTGGCCGTGGGAACCGAAGGTGATCGATCACCTCCATCGGGGCGGAAGTCTCGACCACCGAGCCATTCGACGATTCACACTTCCGCGAGCCGTCACCGCAACGCTCTCGTCGTTGGTACGCGATCGGCACGGAGCCTTCGGGGTGTCGTCGTGAGTGCGTCGTTGTTGAACGAGGAGCTGGAATTGCTGGCGCAGCAGATTCGTCGCGACCACGGGCATCGGCTCCCGATCAAGTCGCGTGACGAGACCACCGAGGAGACGCAGTTGCGTGAGGAACGTTCGCGGCTGGTGTTGGAACGCGAGGTGCTTGCCGAAGTGGCGGCGGAGCGCCGCGAGGCCCGACTCGCCCCGCTGAGCGAGCGCGAGGAGACCGACATCATCGAGCGGATCATCGCAGGACTGTTCACGATCCCGAAGCTGATGAGCTCCCTGCGTAACCCGAACGTCACCGACATCTTGGTGTTCGGCTCCGCGAACGTGAGGGTGGAGGAACTCGACGGGACGATCACCGAGTCAGCGCCCCTGGTGAGTCGTGACCGCGACTTGGAGCGCATCGTGTACGACGTTGCCGTTCAGCACGGCCGACCGTTCAACATCGAGAACCACGAAGTCGACTTCGAACTCGAGCCCGGCGTGCGATTCCACGCTGGCGGCTTCGATCCGGTGCAGCGGCCCTACATCGCCATCCGACGAGCAGCGATCTTCGGCGCGTCATTTGACGTGCTCTACGACCGCGGTGCGGGCGATGCTGCGATCGTCGAATTTCTGCGCGCCGGAGTGGCGGCCGGTTTGGGGATTCTGTTCGTGGGGCCGATGGGGTCGGGGAAGACGACGTGGCTGCGAGCTGCGGCATGGGAGATCGATCCGTCGAACGTGATCACGACGATCGAGTCCGACTTCGAGCTGAACCTCCTGCAGATGGGCAAGCACCCTTATGTCATCGCATACCAGGAGCGCTTGCCGACGACGATCGACTCCAAGGGGTACACGCCCGCCGAGGCGATGCGACCGGCGATGCGGACACGGGCCCATTGGATCATCGTCGGCGAGGTCCGCGGCGGCGAAGGCGCCCCGCTGGTACGAGCGATGCAGACCGGGCAGGGAGCCATGGGAACCGTCCACGGCGGCGACGCCGAGGACGCGCTCGACAACCTCGTCAACCTCATCGCTTCGGACTCGGGTCAGCATGCCCGTGACGTGAAGACGCAGGTGTACCGGGCGGTCGACATCGTCGTCTCCCTCGATGGGTCCAACGACGAAGGCCGCTACGTCTCTGAGATCGTGGCGCCCTCGGTCGAGAACGCCGGGGAGCGCTACGTGTTGCATCGAATTTTCGGTGAGGTCGACGGTGCACCAGACCCCAGGGCCCGGGCGTTGAACGAACCGCAAGCGGCGATGCTGCGCAAGTTGCAGCGGCGCCGGCCTGGCTTCTCGCGGGACTGGTGGACCCGGCCCGACGACACCTACAAGCCTCTCGACATCGGGAGCGGACGATGAACCCGCTCCTCGTCGCATTGCTTGCGGGTTTGCTGAGCATGGCGGGCGTCGGCGCCCTGTACCTGGCGTTCAACGACACCCCGAAACGAACGCGGCCGACTCGGCCTGCTCTCTCGCACGCCGCCCAGCGCGACCTCGTCGGTGCGATCGCAGCCTGGTCCGTCGTGATGGTGCTGACGAGGTGGCCGACCGGCTCTCTCGCGATCGGGGTGTTCGTGATGTCGTGGCGCTGGCTGTTCGTCACCGACGACGCAAAAGCCGAACGGGAGAAGATCGAAGCGATTGCTCAGTGGCTCGAAGATTTGCGCGACGTCGTGCGGCGCTCCAGCGTCGCGATCGAGAAGGCGGTGGAGCTGGTTGCCGAGGACACGACTGGAGTGCTGCGCTCGCCGATGGAGCATTTTGTCCTGCGACGGCGGCAGGGTGTCCGGCTGCCCGAGGCGTTGGCAGCGTTCGCCGACGACGTGGAACACCCGACCTGTGATGCCGCGGTGGCTGCGATCGTGCTCGTGGTTGGCGGCGCGGCGGGTGGCGGCCGCCTGTACGACACGCTCGACGAGCTCGCCTCGGCGGCGCGTGACGAGATGCGAGCACGCGATGAGATCGACCGCACGCGACGCGTGTTCCAACGAGCGATGCGTCGACTCGTCACGCTCACGATTCTGTTCGTCGCCGGTCTCACGATCTTCGCCTCCGACCTGATGTCGCCGTACCGGACGGTGGCGGGACAGATCTGGTTGCTCATTCCGTGCGGGTTGTGGGCGACGTGTCTGGTCTGGCTCCGCCGACTCACTCGCTACGACCTCGGGACCCGCTATCGGCTTCGCCTCCCGGACGGAGTCGCGTCGTGAGCCCGTGGACCACCGCCCTCGTGTGTGGGCTGCTCGGCATTGCTGCGGTCTACGCGCTACGTCGAGCGTTCCTCGGGCCGCGCCTGACGCTGCGGTCGATGCAAGCGCGCATGAATCCGACCGCCCGACTCGCCAGCGAACGCGTCGACCAGCAGCCTGGCTTCGTTCGACGAATTGGCGTCGCGCTCGCCGGTGGTCCGCTCGGTCGTCTCATCGAGGAACGGCTCGGCAAGTCACTGCGCCTCGCTGGCTTCACTGTGCCGTTCGTCGTCGGGCAGGTCGTCACCTCAACACTGGTCGCACTGTTCGCAATCGGCATTGTCGCCGTCGCGCTGATGTCCGCCGGAGTTGTCGGCTCATCGCCGCTGCTCTGGCTGCTCGTCGTGTGCGCGTCTGTGCTGTTTGGCTGGCGAGTCGTCGCCGACGTCCGGGCTCGGGCGACACGGCGACAACGAGCTCTGCGTCGTGTCGTCAACGACTTCGTTCAACTGCTCGCTGTCGCCCTGACCACCAACCGCTCCGTCGAGGACTCGATCGCGTTCGCCGCCGACGCCGGAGAAGGTGAAGGGTTCGAGTTGCTGCGCGAGACGATCTCGACCGCACAACCGATGGGGATCTCGGTCTGGGACGCTCTCAACGGAATGGCTGACACCTACGACTTGCCCGAGTTGCGCGGACTCACCACCTCACTCCAGCGACAGGCCAACGTAGGTGTCTCGGTCGCCACGACGATCCGGACCGAGGCCAAATCGCTGCGGGACAAGCAACTCGCCGACCTCAAGGACCGAGCCGACAAAGCCAACTCGAACCTCTCCATCCCGACCATGGGCATGGTCTTCGGGATGGTGCTGTTCCTCGCGTTCCCGATCATGCAACAGATCTCGCAGGCCTTCACCTGACCCTGACAACCAATACAGAAGGAGC
>JABDJC010000140.1 GCA_013003395.1 Acidimicrobiia bacterium | reverse complement strand
TGCCGGCTACATGTCCTACCTCGAGGAACATCCCCCTGGTGTGAACATCGGCGTGCTTGCCGGCCACGGCACGATTCGAGCGGCCGGGTTGAACGGCGAGGCCGGCTTCGCCCGCGAGCCAACCGATGCCGAGCTCACGTCGATGATGGATCTGCTGACCGAAGCATTGGATGCTGGGGTCCTCGGCCTCTCGTCCGGCCTGGTCTACGAGCCCGGACGCCACGCCAACACCGAGGAACTCATCGCGCTCGCATCGGTGATGAGCGGCACGGGCGCGCTGTATGCATCACACGTCCGCGACGAGGGAGATCATTTGGTCGAGTCGATCGCCGAGGCGATCGAGATCGGACGAGCCGCAGCAGTGCCGGTGCAGATCTCTCACCACAAGGCGACCGGGACGGCCAACTGGGGAAAGGTGCGCGACTCGTTGGCGCTCATCGACGCCGCTCGCGCGGACGGTCTTCAGGTGCACGCCGACCAGTACCCATACACGGCCGGGAGCACCAGCCTCGAGTCGGTGGCCGGGAACTATCACATCGTCGAAGGAGCGGCGGTGGGTGGCTCGACGATCTCGGGTGACAACCTCGTGGTGGCGAGTTGTGAAGCGGAACCACTCTGGGAGGGCCGCACGATGAACGAGCTCGCCGAGGAGTTCGGATGCAGCCCGTCCGAGGCCGCGCAGCGGGTTCTCTCCACCGCGCGTACAACGACCGTGATCCTTCACGTCATGTCGGAGGAGGACGTGCGCACTGTGATGGCACACGACAGCACGATCATCGGATCGGATGGCCTACCGACGCTCGACGGGAAGCCCCACCCGCGCCTGTACAACACGTTCGCCCGCGTGCTCGGCCACTATTCGCGCGACGTCGGTGTCTTGCCTCTCGCGGAGGCGATCGCTCGGATGACCGGTCACTCCGCGGACGCGTTCGGCCTCGCCGACCGCGGCTACCTCCGTCCTGGCTACGCCGCAGATGTCGTCGTGTTCGACGCCGAACGCATCATCGACCGAGGCACCTTTGCCGATCCCAACCGCTACCCGGACGGCATTCATCACGTGTTCGTGAACGGGGTCGAGGTTGTTGACGACGGCCAACCAACCGGCTCACGACCGGGCCAGGTCCTCCGACGAAGCGACGGTTGACACGCCGCGAGGCGCTGAACGTGGCCGTATCCTGATCCCGTGGTCACGCTGAAGCTACGGCGCTCCCCCGGCCGTCCAAGGTTGCTCGAGCTGCCCTGGAACCAGCCCCTCGACACATGGCCCGACGACGACATGGTGCGATTGCCCGCAGGGGAACACCGCCACGTCGTGCGCTTCCTCGAACACGACGAGCGCTACTTCGCACTCAAGGAGCTGCCGGAGCGACTGGCTCGACGCGAGTTCGCCAACCTCGAGCGGCTGCGCGACGAAGGACTCCCGACCGTGACTCTCGTCGGTATCGCCACCGATCGGATCTCCGATGACGGCGAACCACTCGAAGCGGTGCTGATGACGCGCCACCTCAGCTATTCGCTTCCCTATCGGACGGTGTTCACCGATCTCAGCTCAGCCACCCAGCGAACCAAGTTGGTCGACGCACTGGCGCTGCTCCTCGTGCGACTCCACATCGCCGGCTTCTTCTGGGGCGACTGCTCCCTGAACAACGTCTTGTTCCGGCGCGACGCCGGCGCCTTGCGGGCCTACGTCGTCGACACCGAAACATCCGAATTCCACGAGAGCCTCAGCCCTGGCCAGCGCCAACATGATCTCAATATCGCCGCCGACAACATCGGCGGCGGGCTCTACGACCTGCAGGCCGAGGGCCGGCTCTCGACCACGATCGAACCGGTCGACATCGTGATCGCGCTGCTCGATCGATACGAGCAATTGTACGACGACCTCACCGGCGCGGAGGACGTGGCCATCACCGAACTGTGGCGAATCCAAGCTCGGCTGCAACGGCTGAACGAACTGGGTTTCGACGCAGAGGAGTACGAGCTTCACGAAGAGGGCGGCTTCGCCCGGTTCCAGCCAACCGTGGTCGAGGAGGGTTATCACCGGCGCTCTCTCGATCGTCTGACGGGCATCTTCGCGCACGAGAACCAGGCCCGGAGGCTGCTCGGCGCCCTCCACGGGTACGGCGCGTGGCTGGCACAAACCGAAGGTGAGCCGCTTCCCGAGGCGGTCATCGCCTATCGCTGGCTGGCCGAACGCTACCGACCGGCGCTCGATCGGATTCCAATTGAACTACGCGGCCGGCTCGAGGATCCGGAGATCTACCACGAGGTTCTGGAGCACAACTGGTACTTGTCGGAACAGGCTGGAGAAGAGGTGCCGCTGTTCGAAGCGGTGGACAGCTACACCGCCGATGTCCTTGCAAAACGGACCGACGAACGGGACGTCCTGCCGGCCGGCTCGACCTTGGGCGACCAGGTCGACTCTCCCTGACGTTGGAGTACGGTTCGGAAGACCAACGGGGGAAACACATGGGCACACACGACTACGCCGCGCCGATCACCGGCACCGAGAGGACCGTCGAGGGTTCTGACGGCACACGTTTGCGGACGGTGTCTGCTGGCGAAGGCGAAAGGACGGTGGTGCTCGCCCATGGATACGGCGCAGGGGCCGATGCCTGGAATGTTGTTGCCTCAAAGCTCGCCGCGCAAGGTGTTCGAGTCATCGCGTTCGATCAACGAGGCCACGGCGGCTCAACGATCGGCTCCGGAGGGATCGGGTCGCCACAGATGGCAGGCGACTACGCCAGCATCCTCGAAACGTATGAGCTCGAAGATGCCGTCCTGGTTGGCCACTCGATGGGCGGTTTCCTTGCGCTCGCCTTCCTGCTCGACGGTGGGAAGGACGCGACTCGGCGGGTCGGGTCGCTGTTGTTGATGTCCACCTTCGCCGGTGACGTGAGCCGAAAGAATCCCCAGAACCGCCTGCAGATTCCCCTCATCAAGTCCGGCGTACTCCCCCGGCTTCTGCAATTCGGTCCCGTCGCGACGGCGTTCACCAAGAGCCTGATAGGCGACGGCTACGAGCCCGAGATGGCTCCCGCATTCACCGAGACATTTCTGGCAGCCGATCATGCTCAGCTGGTTCCGATACTCCAGGCAATGGTCGACGAAAGCCGGTACGACCGCCTCGGCGAGCTCGACCTGCCCTGCACCGTTCTGGTTGGGACCAAAGACAAGACCACGCCGCCGTTCCACACCGCCGACCTGCATGCGGGCATCGCGGGCTCGAAGCTGGTCTCGCTGCCTGGCGTCGGCCACGGCCCCAACTGGGAAGACCCGGACGCGATCGTCACCGAGATCGTGGGCCTGGCCAACCTCTGAGCAACCTGAGCATTTGTACCGTCGAGTGCGTCGAGCAGGAGCCACAAGGCGAGCACCACTTCCGCATCCTTGAATGACCGAAAGCAAACCGGTCATCAGTTGCCGGCCCGCGGCGCCGCGAACTCGGCCGTGTACGTCTCCCACAGCGCCAGTGATTCCGCCGACTGGGCAAAGCTGCTGTCGTTGAACATCGTGGGCACATCTTCCGGATGGTTCGCCTGCACCCACAACAACGTCACCTCCGAGATGTGGTCTTCGAACCCGTCGACAGGACCTTGGGCGAAGGTGTGGGTCAGGCTCTCGATCCGACCGTCGGCGATGTCGAACACGAAGCTGTTGCCTGTGTACCGATCATCGCCCAGCGCCCGGGTCCATGCGTTCGCCCATGTGTACGTGCATCGCACGCGACCCGGAGAACCGGCTTCGCAAGTTGGATCGACGAGTTCGACGCCGGTAACACGATCGAATTCGCCGGATGACACGTAGTCGATCTCGTCGAAGCCTGCGAACTCGCCGTTGACGTCTCGCCTCAGGTCGTCTCGAACGAACGGATCGTCGGCGAACAGGGCGAGAACCGCTTCCCCGTCATGCGCATTCCGGGCGGTGATGAAGTCCTCGGCAATCGCAAGGTCGGCAGCCTCGAACGATGCCAAGAACTCGGGTATGTGCTGCTCCCACAGTGCGACGGACTCTGCCGTGATAAGCGGGGGTCCAACGCCAACTTGACCGCGCATCAAGCTGAGATCCTCAGGGTGGTTCGCAACCAGCCACGGAACGATCCCTAGCCGATAGACATCGTGGAAGTAGTTGCCGACCTGACCGCCATCAGTGGTGCGGTTGTGAGTGATATGCGTGATGAGTCCATCCTCTACTTCCAAGGGGAAGCTGGCGTCATACGGCCCGACCCCGAGAGCGACGGTGAGGTCTGACTCCAGCGTGTAGGTACAACGCACACGCCCCAGCGAACCTGCGGTGCAGGTCGGGTCGAGGAAACGCATGCCGTGGGCCCGCTCGAGGTCACTGAGCAGCGGATAGTCGTCCGGTGAGGTGGCCCATTCGAACGCCTGAACAATGGTTGCGTCGTCGGCAACGAGTGCTCGCGCCGCGTCGCCGTCGTATGCGGCGCGAGCAGAGATGAACTCTTCTGCGAGCGCGACAGCTGTGGCGCCCGCCGAGGCCGATGACGGCTCCGACGTTGCCGGCACCGACGTCGTTCCTGGTGCAGCTGTCGTGGCTGGCACGGTCGTATCCGTCTCGGTCACTCGCAAGGACTGCTCCTCACCGTCGTTCAACAAGGCGACGAGGCCGACAACAACCAGCAGTATTGCGGCCGCTGCGGCCATGAGCATCCGCACTGGAACGGCGGGTTCGGTCTTGGGGTTTGGTTTCAACATGGTGATCTCCAACTCGGTGTGGTCCGCCTGTTCTGCGATCCGGGTTTGGATCGCCTCCCATGCGGTCGAAGATGGAGTCGCCGTATCGGCGATGTGTTGCATGTCCTGCTCAAGGCGGTCATCAAATCGGCTCATTGTTCGAGCTCCCTTCGCAGGATTGCCAGGCCCCGTCTCACGTGAGACCGGACTGTTGCCGCGGGCATGTCCATGATCTCTGCGATCTCAGACGCCCGGTACTGGCCGAGATACCGAAGTACCACTGCCACCCGCTGATCTTCGTCCAGCTTGTTGAGCACATCCCAGAGCTCACACGCGCTGGCCGGAAGCTGCTCTAGGGGTTCGGGAGCATGACGTTCCATGACCCTTCGCCTCCGGAGAAGTGACCGACATCGAAGGACGACAGTTGTTCGAAGATAGGCGCCCGGTTGGCGCAGCTCGTCGAAGCGACGGTGCACTTCGGCGAAACTGTCCTGGACGATTTCTTCAGCCTCGGCATTGTTGTTGACGAGTGTGTACGCGAGGCGCACCATGCCGTTGTACTCGGCGTGGAAGAGGTCCTCGATCGTCTGAGGACCTCGTTGCTTCACGGATACTCGTCGCATTGCCTCCATCACCCCCAACGACGAAGAGCACCCTCGAAGTGTTGCAGACTCTGCGAGATTTCTTTTGAATTCGCCCCTGCGTCAGAATGGGGTGACATGAACCACGAGTTTCTCCAGCATCTTTCCCGACAAACAGCAGAACTCCACGAGACCGGGCTCTACAAAGCCGAGCGCGTCATCGCGTCACCCCAGGACGCTGTGATCACCCTCGAAGATGGCAGTGAAGTCATCAATCTCTGTGCCAACAACTACCTCGGGCTCGCCAACGATCCAGAACTC
>JABDJC010000131.1 GCA_013003395.1 Acidimicrobiia bacterium | reverse complement strand
CCCGATGCAACTCGCCGCCCTCGGCACCCCGGCGCTCATCGACGTCCGAACCGCGGAAGAGTTCGCCGACGGCCACCTCGTCGGGTCGATCAACGTTCCGTTCTCCAATGAAGTCGCGACGTACGTTGGGTGGATCGAGTCGATCGAGACACCCATGGTGGTGATCGCAGACGACGTTGAAAAGTGTCGTGACGTCACCGTGCAACTCGGGCGGATCGGCTACGACAACGTGGTTGGATTCATCCCAGACGGACTCGCAGCATGGCGACAAGCAGGTTTGCCTCTCGTCAGCTCCCGAGTCGCGACCTTCTCTGACCTATTCGAGGCATCGCCGTCGACCGTACTCGATGTGCGCGACCCCGTGGAATTCGAGGACGGTGCTCTGCCTGGGGCGCTGAACATTCATCTGGGCAGCCTCGACGAGCGCATGGCGGAAGTGCCCGAGGGAGAAGTTTGGGTTCACTGCGCATCCGGTTACCGTGCTTCAGCGGCGATCGGACTCCTGGAACGAGCCGGCCGCAGAGCCGTGTTGGTTAAAGACGATTTCGGCGGCGTCGACCGCACGAAGTTGGCGGAGTCCGTCCCGGTCAGGTAGGAATAAGCCATGCCAAGAATTTCTGCGGGCACTATCGCCGAGCACAAGGCACAGACTCGCGAGTCGTTGTTCGACGCCGCCCGTGCGCTCATCACGGCACAAGGCTACGACTCGATCTCCCACTCTGACATCACCGCATACGCGGGAATCGCCCGCACGACCTTCTACGACTATTTCACGTCGAAAGACGACCTCGTCGCCGCGTTCGTCGAGTCGACGCTGCCAGAAGTCATCAACGACCTTCTCGGAAGCATTCCGGACGACGCCACGCCGCTCGAGAAGCTGGCACAGTTGTCTCGCAAGACGCTCGAGTTCATGGTCGACGATCCGTTCCTCGGCTTGATTCTCCACCGTGAGATGCCGAAGCTCTCGAGTGACGCTCAGGAGAGAATCTCGGCAGCTCACTCCCAGTTGGGTATGGCATTCGCAACGATCTATCGCGCAGGAATCGCCGACGGTTCGATGCGGGCCGTACCTGGTCGGCTCGGTGGCAGGTTCATGGAGGACGTCATCATGGCTGCCGCGAAAGAACTGATCGCCACCCCCGAGCCGGAGGAAGCCTTTTCCGGGATCGCCGAGGCGATGACCGGGCTACTGCTTGGCGGAATCGGCTCGGCTTGAGCTGTTGCCGATGGCTTCCGCTAGTCGGCCCTCTTCTCGTTGGCGCAGGCCAACCCTGATTCTCAATCGCTCCAGCTGCTGAAACAGGTATTGACCTGCAGTCGGCAGCGGATTTTCTGCAAAGAACCGCTCGATGTCGGCGGCGACGTCAACCTCCGAGCGGGCCGGCAACTGGTCGAGCACCCGACGATGGAGCGACACCGGTATCGCTTCGAGGATCTGCGGCCACCGCGCCTTCCACTGCTCCCAAACATGACGTCCGACCGTTCGATTCGCAAGGAGGCGGTTGAGCACCCAATGAGCGTCTTGGGAGCGCACCTCGCCCTCAAGGACGAGACGGATGGTCTCGTCGGCGGCCGCTTCGTGCGGCACCGCTACCGCCGCAGCGAGATAGCGCACGACGTCCTGTGGTGTCGCCGCGTCACGCCAAAGCTGAATGAACCGGTGGTAGTCGTCCATCGTGCCGTTCGCTGCGGTCGCGGCAAGCGCTGCGTGCGCCAAAGCCGGCTCGACGTCATCGCCCTGCAACGACCGCTCGAAGGCATCTCTCGCACCTTGCTGTGAAGCCTCGTCTGCTCCGAGCACCGCCATGATGCTCACCAGGTTGGCCCTCAAACGCTTGTCGAGATCGGACTCGCCAGCGCGCCCGCTCCATCCGATTCGCTCCAACGCAGGTCCCGCTGTCGCTCGCACGAATGCCTGCAGCGTCGGACGATCGCCGTCGATGACGATCCGATCGAGCTCTCCGAGTCCACCGGCGATCGCTTCCCAAATAGCGGACTCATCCTCGCCATCGAAGTGACTCACGAGATCGAGGAACGTGGAGGCGTCCTCGTCTCCAGACAGCACGAGTGCCCAAGCGTCTGCTACGAGGCAGTAGCGCTCCAACGGGTCGAGATCGTCGAGGCGGTCGATGATCGCGCTGAACAGGTCGTTTTCATACTGAACCCGATAGAAGCCGTGACCTCCTGCGTTCATGACGACGCCAACAGGGTTCACGTCGATGCGCGTCTCGCCCGACAGCGAGGCAGTGCCGTGCGATTCGTCGATATGGCGATAGAGCAGCGGGATCTGCCAATCCTGATCGCCGGCGCCGTTGAATTGAAAGTGGCGCTGACGCACGAGGGTGCCGCCGTCTGGGCCCGATTCGACCTCAACGAGCGGATGGCCGCCCTGGCGAATCCACGTGTCCATCATTGGTGCGATCGATACGCCGGTGACCTCCTCCAACGCATGCCAGAGATCGTCGGTTTCAGCGTTGCCGTGGGAATGACGCTCCAAGTAGTGCTTGACGCCGGCTCGGAAACGCTCTGGTCCCAAGTACTGCTCGAGCATGCGGAGGACGGCGGCTCCCTTTCCGTATGTGAGAGCGTCGAACATTCCGTTGGCGTCTTCTGGCGAATGAACGTCGTACTCGATCGGTCGCGTGGTTTCCAGCGCGTCGATGTCCATCGAGATCGACCGACCCGATGGCCCCTCCGTCGCAAACGCCAGGAAACGCTTCCAGTCAGGGCGAAACGCGTCGACACACTTCAGCTCCATGAACGTGGCGAAGGCTTCGTTCAGCCAGATTCCGTTCCACCACTTCATCGTGACGAGGTCTCCGAACCACATGTGCGCCAGCTCGTGGGCAACGACATCGGCCACGCGGGCCAGGTCGGCTTGCGAGGCGCGGCTCTCGTCGACCAACAGCGCGGTCTCTCTGAAGGTGATCGCACCGAGGTTCTCCATGGCGCCCCACGAGAAGTCGGGAATGCCGATCATGTCGACCTTGTCGCCCGGATACGGGATGCCGTAGAAGTCGGACAGATATCGGAGACCGAACGCTCCCGCTTCGAGCGCATAGCTGGCCATGTGACCTTTGCCTGGCGTATGCCAGACCTGAAGTGGCACGCCGTCCACATCGACGACCTCTGTCCCCTCGAGTTTGCCGATGATGAACGCGACGAGATACGTCGACATGACCATCGTGTCTTTGAAGAGAACCGTGCGTTTGCCGTCTTTCGACTCTTCGCGCTCAACGGGACTGTTCGAGATGGCGGCCATGTCTTCCGGCACTACCAGGGTGATGCCGAAGACCGCCTTCATGTCTGGCTGATCCCAACACGGGAAGGCTTGTCGCGCATAGGTCGCCTCGAATTGCGTCGTTGCGATGACTTGCTTCTCGCCCTCGGGATCGTCGTAGATCGACCGATAGAAGCCCTCGAGCCGATCGTTGAGCTCGCCGGTGAAGTCACAGACCAACGTCCACTGTCCCGCGTCTGCCGTCGACGCCAGCTTGAGCGTGAGTCGCTCGGTGTCAGGATCGAGATGCGTCTCGGCGTCGATCTGCCGACCATCGGCGTGCTCGAGATGGGCGCCGCCAATCACGAGATGTGCAGCGTTCAGCACGATTTCGTCGAGTGCCTGCTCCAGCTCGATCTGCACCGTTTCCGAACCGGTGAACGTGAACTGTTCCAGGTCCGGTTCGATGATGATGTCGTAGCGGCTTGGTCTCACGATGTGAGACAGCCGATGCTCGTGCGCGTCCACCTGACCTCGTTGCTCTGGGAACCAGCAAGGTTACTAGCGGCGCGTGGAAGGTTTTCTACCCGTCTGGTGTTGTCCCACCGAGCCAGAGATTACGGAGAAGCCACATGGCAACCATTGAATTGACCAAAGACAACTTCGAGCAGACGATCGTCGACAACGACATGGTCATCGTCGACTTCTGGGCCGAGTGGTGCGGACCCTGCAAGACGTTTGCCCCGACCTTCGAAGCCGAATCGAAGAAGCACGACGACATCGTGTTCGCGAAGGTCGACACCGAGGTCGAGCAAGAACTTGCCGGCTATTTCAACATCCGATCGATTCCTACGCTGATGGTCTTCCGCGAGAAGGTCGGCATCTACTCCCAGCCCGGCGCTCTTCCGCCAGAAGCCCTCACCGACTTGATCGACCAGGCGAAGGCGCTCGACATGGAAGCGGTTCACAAGGAGATCGCCGAACAGCAGCAAGCCGAATCAGGCAGCGACGACCACGCCGGCCACTCGCACTGACTCACTGTGCGGCCAGGCGGCCGCGTCCCGCGTGTTGTGACGGGATGACCGACGTTCTCGTACGGTGATGCCCCCCTGCGGCCCAGGAGGCCGCGTCCCCCAACACTCGCGTCGCTCGTCGAGGGGACAGATGCCTTTTCTCCTCCCCCGTCGGCGAAGGAGACGGTTGGCGGGTCTCGCCTACCCCTCTGCGCCTCCGGTGAAGTGCCATGCGGCTAGACGCATGCTCGGCGCCACGATCATGCCTGGACCGAACTCGGAGTCGGCGAGGCGAGAGTCGTTGCCGATACCGAGCACGTTCCCTGCGCCGAGTGCCTGCACGAATGATTGCGTGAAGCGCAGGTTCGTCACCGCACCGGTGATGGCACCGTTTTCGATCATGAACGTTCCGTTGCGCGTGAGTCCAGTGACCACTTGCGACTTCGGGTCGAGAATCCGGCAGTAGTTGAACGTCGAGACGTACAAGCCACGGTCGACTGAGGCAATCAGATCTTGTTCGGATTGATCTCCGCCGCCAACGAACAGGTTGGTCGGCATTGCGCCCCAACCGGCTCCGCCGGGCAAGGCGTGGCCGGTCGACTCTGCTCCCATCTTGGCCGCGGTCCTGCGGTCGTGGGCGTGGGATCGCGACACACCGGCTTCGACGTGATCGACGCGCCTCTTGGGTGTCCCCTCGGCGTCGAACGGTAGACCAAGGGTCTTGGGATCGAAGTAGTCGTCCCAGATGGATATCGATTCATCCAACTGCTGCTCACCGATGTTCATGAACGATTGGCCGTCGATCTTCATCTTGGCGTTGAAGCCGTAGACGGCCAGGAACACCGCGATGGTCGAAACCGCTTCAGGCGAGAGAACAACTTCATAGTCACCGGGCTTCGTGTCGTACGGCTCGGAGCTGCGTTGCGCCCGATGAGCTGCGAGCGACCCGACGGCAGCGCCATCGAGATCGGCGAGTCGATATGCAGTGGCATGGCCGCTACCCGCTGACGTGTCGGTCTGATGAATGCCGTCGACCGTTGCCGACGTCGCTCGGCCTTCCATCCGCAGACCAGCCGAGTTGGCCATCACCACTTCGGTTGCCGAAGTGTCGCAGTAGCCGGCGGCGCGCATGCCGGGCCCTTGAGCGACGAAATCTGAAACGACTGAGGCGCGCTCTTGCGGTGACGCTCCTGCGGTTGCCTCGTCGAAGTGCAACGACTCGGGTGCTTCTGTCGGGGCGGCGAGCCCTGGCCAGTCCTCGTCGACCGGTTGATGACTGGCGGCCTCGATGACGTCGTCGACCACCTGATCGAGCGTGTCCATCCGGTTGGTGATGGCGGTCGAAACGCGTCCGTCGACCACCACCTTCAGCGAAACCGACTCGCCCTCCTCGCCGACGTTCTGGTGGATGAACGAATTGGCGAATCGGGTCAGCGACGCCGACCCACCGCTCACTCTGACTTCAGCTTCCGCTCGGTCACCGACCAAGTCGAGGACTCGCTGTGCAATATCGTGCTTGTTCATCCCGTCACCCCCACCCGGACGTTGGAGAATCGAGCAGGCGCTGCAGAGTGGCCGGTGTGGCCCACCTGCATCGGTTGACCCTTGCCACAGTTCGGTGTCCCCCAATGGACCCATTCGTCACCGCCGGCAAGCCGATCGAGCGTCCCCCAGAATTTCGGGGTGATGCCCGTGTACGTGGGGTTGCGAACCATCTTTCCGAGCTTGCCGTCTTTGACTTCCCAACCGATTTCGGTCCCGAACTGGAAGTTCAGGCGCTTGTCGTCGATGGACCACGAACGGTTCGTGGACATGTAGATGCCGTCTTTCGTGTCGGCGATGATCTCCGCCAACGAGGAGTCACCTGCCAGGAGACCGACGTTCGTCATGCGGACCATTGGGAGCCGGTTGAAGCCGTCGCCCCGCACCATCCCACCGGGAGGCAGGCCTGCGACCGCCGAACTGTCTCGCCCCGACAACACCCCGACCCAAGTTCCCTCTGTCACGATGTCGACCCGTTGGGCAGGAGTGCCTTCGTCGTCGTACCCGAACGAGCCGAGAGCTCCTGGCAACGTCGCATCTGCCGTGATGTTCATCAGCTCTGAGCCGTATTTGTGAGTGCCGAGTTTCTCGAGCTCGAGGTGCGAGGTTCCGGCGAACGCCGCTTCCCAACCGAGGATTCGATCGAGTTCGATCGCGTGCCCGACGGACTCGTGGATCTGTAATCCGAGCTGCGAGCCCTCGAGAATCAGTTGCTTCTCCCCTTCGGGACACTGGTCTGCGTCCAGGAGCTGGACCGCCTCTTCTGCGATCCGTTGCGCATTCTCGGCATAGTTCCACTTCCGGATCTTCTCGTATCCGCCGGTTTCGTATTGGCCGAACGATTGGGGATAGGAACGACGCTGGCTTTCAGCATCGCTGACAGCGGTGGCGTCGTATCCGCCGCCGGATTCGACGATGTGCTGGTGGATGCGGTGACCTTGACTGGACACGAACCACTTGTTGGTGTCGAAGAACCGCAGGCTGGCGGTCGCGATCAGCACTCCTGGTACGTCCTGCATGATCTTGGTGACGCCGACAAGGAGGTCGACCTTCTCCGACAGCGCCACGGAGAACGGATCTTCTTCGTGAGGGGTCTCATAGGAGTCCGTCACCACGGGTACGTCCTGGAGCGGCATGTGGGGTCCGGCCACCACCGAGGAGGCGGCCGCGATGGCGGCGGCGGTGGTTCCGGCGTTTCGAGCCGCTTTGTCAGTGAGGTCTGCCGTTGCGTAGAAGCCCCACGACGACCCGATGAGGGCCCTGACGCCTATGCCGGCGCTTTCGGAGACGCCGACGTCATCGACGTTCTGATTCTCGACTTCGATGCCTTGCTCTTTCGCCACGACGACCCTGGCGTCGGCGTACTCTGCGCCTGCAGCGAGGGCTCCCTCAACTGCGGCCTGCGCGTAATCGAACAATGGCCCTCCCTTGTGAGCATCAAACGAAATGAGCCTACCGCGGCATCGAGTGCCCTCAGCATGCGCGCCGTCTTGGCCGCCGCCGTCCCGACAGGTATCGGACTGATGGACCCCTCTACACTCGGGAGTCCGCTCACCACCGGAGGACTCCAACCATGGCCGAAGGGTTCTACCTCGGCCGAGCCATCGACTCGGCTACCGGCGACACGACTGAAGACAAGGTCGCTTATGACCCATCAGATCTGACCACACACGGCGTCATCGTCGGCATGACCGGTTCCGGCAAGACCGGTCTCGGAGTCATCTACCTCGAGGAAGCGTTGCTTGCCGGGATTCCCACCTTGATCTTGGATCCCAAGGGCGACATGACGAACTTGCTTCTCACGTTCCCCGATCTCCTCCCCTCAGACTTCAAACCATGGATCGATCCCGCGCTGGCGAATGAAGACCAGACGATCGACGAAGCCGCCGAAGCGACGGCAGAACTCTGGCGCTCCGGACTCGGCAAGTGGGACCAAGACGGCGAACGGATCCGTGCGCTCCGCGAAGCTGCCGACTTCAAGATCTACACGCCCGGTTCACAAGCCGGCCTGCCGGTCAACATCGTCGGATCCCTGAACGCGCCCGACCTCGACTGGGACAGCGAAGCCGAGACGCTCCGGGCCGAAATCCAAGGGTTTGTGAGTGGGCTTCTGGGATTGGTGGGAATCGACGCCGACCCGATCAGTTCGAGAGAGCACATCTTGTTGTCCAACCTCATCGAGCACAACTGGCGAGCCGGTCACAATCTCGACCTCGCCGGCCTCCTCGGCCAGGTGCACCAGCCGCCGATGCGCAAACTCGGGGTCTTCGAACTCGACACGTTCTTCCCTGAGAAGGACCGGATGGGTCTTGCGATGAAGCTCAACGGCCTCGTCGCCAGCCCGTCGTTCGCCACGTGGATGGAAGGCCCACCGCTCGACATCGGCTCGATGCTATTCGGGACAGACGGGAAACCGCAGGCGTCGATCTTGTACCTGGCTCACTTGTCGGAGGAAGAGCGGCAGTTCATCGTCACCCTCATCATGTCGAAGGTCGTCACCTGGATGCGATCACAGTCGGGCACCGGCGAGCTGCGAGCTCTCGTCTACATGGACGAGGTGTACGGCTTCGTGCCACCAACGGCGGAGCCGCCGGCGAAGAAGCCGATCTTGACGATGCTCAAACAGGCCCGTGCGTTCGGAGTCGGCTTGCTTCTGTCCACACAGAACCCCGTCGATCTCGACTACAAGGCGATGTCCAACGCCGGAACCTGGTGTGTCGGACGACTCCAGACCGAGCGCGACAAGGCCCGAATCGTGGAAGCGTTGAAATCCGCCACCGGTACGGCCGACATCTCCAAGCTCGATGCCTCGATTTCTGGCCTCGACAAACGCCAATTCCTGTTGCACTCGACTCGCGAAACCGAACCGACGATCTTCGCCACGCGTTGGGCCATGTCGTACCTTCGTGGACCTCTGACGCGTGAACAGATCGGCTCGCTGATGGATGGCGTGAGTGCTCCGGCGCCACCTCCCGCGGCTGCGGCGGCGGCGCCCGCCGCGACGCCAGCAGCACCGACGGCCGCGGCGCCGGCTTCCACCGCACCAGCCGACGTGACAGCCAGCGGCCAACCGGTCGGCTCAGTCGCCGAGGACGAAAGTCCGGTCATGCCCAAGGTCGCTGACGGGATTCCGGTCTATCACATGGATGCCGCTGCGCCGTGGGCGTCCACTGTCGGAGCCGACCCGACCAGCCGCCGTCACGCCGCCGCGCTCGCGGTGCGGGTGAAGATGATCTACGACGACACCCCGGCCAAGCTGACACACCAGCAGGAGTGGGAAGCGATCTTCATGCCGCTCGAGCAGCCGTTCGACGCAGACAACCACACCGATGTCGACTACGACGACCGTGACTTCCGTCCGGAATCCCCGCCAGACGCGCTCTACGTGCTGACCGACGCCAAGATCAACACCAAGACCTATTTCACGTCGGCGGCGACCGCCATCAAGAACTCGCTCTACCTGAACTCGAAGATCGAGATCTTCAAGAACGCCGACCTGAAGCTGTACTCACGAGTCGGCGAAACTCGTGAAGACTTCTTCACCCGCTGTGACACGGAGGCGCAAGACCGCGCCGACGCCGAGGTCGCCAAGCTTCGCGACCGTTACGAGACCAAACTCAAGCGCCTCGACGACCAGCTCCAGACGGCCGAGCGGCGCCACGACGAACTCGCCGTCGACGTTCAGGGTTCGCGTCAGAGTGAGCTGCTGGAAGGCGCCGGCACGCTGCTCGGCATGCTCACGGGCCGCAAGAGCTCTCGATCGTTGTCCGGGTCGGCCCGTCGTAGATCAGCAACTCGGTCCAAGGAACAGCGTTTGCGAAGTGCCCAGGACAAGATCAGCGACAAACAGCAGCAGATCCAAGATCTCGAAGACGAACTGATCGTCGAGATAGACGACATCAACGACAAGTGGGAAGACCTCGCCGGTTCCATCGAGCCAGTCGAGGTCGGGCTCGAAAAGAACGACATCACCATTGCCGAGACCGCATTGGTGTGGATTCCGGTGCCGAGGTGACATTGGTCATTGCCGCAGCGGTAGTTAGATTCGGCGCATGAATCGACCAGCCATCATCAAGATCGCCGAAGAAGCTCGCGGTGACGACGCCGAAGTTCGCATCATCTTGGAGTTTCAGGACGAGGAGCACGAAGGCATCTCGCTCGGCTCACCTGCATTGACTGCGAGACCGAGGCTGATCGGAGAAGCGACGCTGCGGGCTGTTGAATCAGTCGTGGGCAACACGATCGGCCTCAAGCTCGAAGGCGTGGCGACTCAGAACCTTGGCCCCATCCAAGTGGCGATGGTGCACATCACTCTCGCCGGAGAAACACTTGTGGGTACCGCGCTGCTCGACAGTGGCGATCCTGCGTCAGCCACGGTCAAGGCCGTGCTGGACGCCCTCAACCGCCGCATCGGCAACCTCGCCGGCTGAACGGTCAGTCGGCCATCGCAAAAAGCAGGTCGCGCGTCGTGACGACACCGACGATCTCGTCGTTGGTCACCACCGGGAGATGCCTGTAGCCGGTTTCGAGCAGCCATTTGGCAGCCTCGTCCACTCGCGTCGAGGGAGAGAACACGTCAGGCGACGGCGTCATGTATGCGGTCGCCAAGGCTCCTGCGAATTCGACGCCGTCGGCAACTGCCCGCACGATGTCTCGCTCGGTGACGATGCCAAGCATCGAGCGACCGTTTACGACGACGACGCAATCAGAGCTGCCGTCAACCATGGCGTTGGCAACGTCGGACAACGTGGCATCCGGCCCGACCAACAATACGACCCCGCCTACAAGCGCTTCGAGATGCATAACGCCTCCTCAACCTCCACGCTACAGCGCGTCGGACCCAAGTGGCTTGTCGGGGCGTAGAGCTCCTAGAGCAGGTCCTGCTCGCGGATGCCGAACGATGGGTGGCGGAGCCGGCAAAGGGCCAACTTCTCGAGCTGACGAATCCGCTCACGGGTGAGATTGAACTCTTCGCCGATCTCCTCCAGCGTGCGAGGCACGCCGTCGTAGAAGCCGTAGCGGAGAGCAAGGATCCGACCTTCCCGGTTCGGAAGACGCTCGATCGACTGCCTGAGGCTGTCGGCGATGTCGAGTTCCTCGGTCACCTTGACCGGATCGACTGCGTCCTCGTCCTCGATGAAGTCGCCGAGCTGTGCGCCGTCTTCACCGACGGGCTGCTCGAGCGAAACCGTGTCTGCGACGCCGAGCGCAAGCTCGACCTTGTCGACGGAAACTCCGGCTTCTTCTGCGATCTCCTCTGGCTTCGGCTCACGTCCGAGCTCGGCCTTGAGGCTCGCCTGAGCGGCGCGTACCGCAGCAAGCGTGTCGTGAAGGTGAACGGGGATGCGCACCGTGCGGGACTTGTCGGCGATCGCACGAGTGATTGCCTGACGGATCCACCAAGTGGCATACGTGGAGAACTTGAAACCCTTGCGCCAGTCGAACTTCTCGACGGCACGAATGAGCCCGAGGTTGCCCTCCTGGATGAGATCCAAGAAGTCGATACCCGAGGTGTTGGCGTAGCGACGAGCGTTGGCAACGACAAGACGCAGGTTCGCGGTCAGGAATGCGTCCTTGGCCTCGCGACCGTGACGAAGCTTGCGGCGAAGCGCCAGCTCTTCCTTCTTGCCCTTGAAGTCCTTCTCCTCGAGTCGACGCGCCGCCTCTTGACCGGCTTCGATCTTCTGGGCGTAGTCGACCTCGTTCTCGGCAGTGAGCAGCTCGAACTCGCCGATCGCCGTGAGATACTGACTGACGAGGTCCGTGGTCAGACGACCGCGCTCGTCCGTCAGCTTGTTCTTGTCACGATCCTTGCGAGCACGACTGAGCGTGTCACGCTTGATACGTTCTTTGGCTTCTTCACGATCGCGAAGAGCTTGCTTGATCGCATCGGCTTTCGGGGCACGCGTGTCACCACTTACCGCCATTTGAGGGGCCTCCAAGACTGGGGGGAAACATCCGTCTTGTGAACACATTCACAAAGCTGAATTCACTTAACTATCACATAAAGTGGCCGACTTGTGAACCCCCAAATTTGCGAAAATTTGCGGATTGTGGCTCTGCGACAGGCTTATGACCAGGCATTTCGCTTCTGTACTATTCCAAACGTCGAAAAACTCCGCTCGCCACGGAGCGTCAACCGGGCGTCTGAGACTGCCGTCTGCCCACCAGACAACGACCGCTACGGTGGTGTCATGGCGAACCGGTTGAGTCAATCGACATCCCCTTATCTCAGGCAACACCAGGACAACCCCGTTGATTGGTATGAGTGGGGTGACGAAGCATTTGCTGCAGCTCGACTGCGTGATGTCCCGATCTTGCTGTCAGTTGGCTATTCCGCATGTCATTGGTGTCATGTGATGGCACATGAGTCATTCGAGGACGACGAAGTCGCCGCTCAGATGAACGCACAGTTCGTCAACGTCAAGGTGGACCGCGAGGAACGTCCGGACGTCGACCGGATCTACATGGATGCCGTCCAAGCGATGACGGGTCGTGGCGGGTGGCCGATGACCGTGTTCCTGACGCCGGATGGACGACCGTTCTACGCAGGCACGTATTTCCCGAAGAACGACATGCACGGTCATCCGGCGTTTCAACGGGTACTCGCCGGCGTTTCACAGGCCTGGGCGAAGGACAGGGAAAACGTGCTCGAGCAAGCCGACAGTCTGACGGAGGCCATCTCAAGGACTGTTCAGCCAGGGACGGAGGCACCTTCCTTCGAGTCACTTCGGAGCGCCCTGGAATCCATGGCAGCCTCGTTCGACTGGGAATACGGCGGTTTTGGCGGCGCACCGAAGTTCCCCCAGGCCCCAAACCTCGAGTTCCTACTGCGAGCGGCGTCCGCAGGGAGCGAAGCCCACAAGTTTGTCGAACTGACACTCGAACGGATGGCCCGTGGCGGCATCTACGACCACGTCGGCGGAGGATTCGCCCGCTACGCCGTCGACCGCATCTGGCTCGTCCCACACTTCGAGAAGATGCTCTACGACAATGCGCTTCTGGCTCGGACCTACCTGCGGGCCTCGCAGGTGTTCGGCAGCGACGATCTCCGACGCATTTCGATCGAGACGATGAACTATCTGGTGCGAGACCTGCGCCATCCAGACGGTGGATTCTTCTCGGCCGAGGACGCCGACTCCGAAGGAGTCGAGGGCAAGTTCTATGTGTGGAGCCGTGACGAAGTCGAGGACGTCCTCGGCGAGGAAGCCGCTGACGTGGTCTCGTTCTATGGCGTGAGCGACGAAGGCAACTTCGAAGGCGCCAACATCCTCAACGAGGTACACCCGTGGGAGAAGCCTGTAGACCGGGATGCGCTGTCTGCCCACCAGGCAGCGCTCCTCGAGCGAAGGGCACAACGGATTCGCCCAAGCCTCGACGACAAGGTCGTCACGGCGTGGAACGGTCTCGCGATTCGGGCGTTCGCGGAAGCTGGTGCGGTGCTCGACTCGCAACGACATCTCGACGTGGCCGTCGAATGTGCCGAATTCGTGCTCAGCAATCTCCGCCGCGCTGACGGTCGTCTCATGCGGTCGTGGCGAGAAGGAACGACTTCGGTGCCTGGCTTCTGCGATGACTACGCGGCAATGGCAGTTGCGCTGTACACGCTCTACCAGGCGACGGGCACGACCAGGTGGTTCGTCGAGGCGGAACGATTGATGGACGAGATGATCGCACTGTTCGCCGACTCCGACGAAGGCGGCTTTTTCGCCACGGCAACCGACACCGAAGCGCTCATCACTCGACCCAAGAACGTCATGGACAACCCGACACCTTCGGAAAACAGCCTTGCTGCAGAGGCCCTCTTCATGCGTTTGGCCCTAACCGGCGACCAGGACTCGCGTAACCGCCTGGAGGCGATCTTCACGATGGCCGCCCGCTATGTCGAGCAATACCCGAGTGCCGTCGGTCACCTGCTCGCAGTCCGCCATGCGTCCATCGTCGGCCCTCTGGAAGTGGCCGTGACCGGCGACGATCAGGACGCGCTGGCCGATGTCGTGTGGGAGCGCTTCCGGCCCCATGTCGTTCTGGCGCGAGCTGACGAGGGGTCAGCGGTCATACCGCTTCTCGACGGTCGGACCGGTTCCGCTGCCTCGACAGCGTACGTATGCAGAGATTTCGTGTGTGAACTCCCGGTGCACACGGCGGCCGACCTGCGCAACCAACTCGACGCCTCGACAGATGTTGGGCGAAGTTTCGTTGAGTCGTAGCATGCCGTCTGTGCAGAATCCCATTTGCGTCTATTGCGGAACTTCACGCCCCGCCAACATCCCGAACTGTGTTCGGTGCGGTCAGCCGTGGATCGATCATCGCGTGGTCTCGGACCGCCCGGTCGCTGCGTCCTCCGCAACACCGGCCAGCTCGTCCGCTCCGGAACGCACCGTTGTAGGTGCACCACCACCGCAGAGTTCATTTGCGCCCGCTCCGGCTCAGCAAAACGCGCCGCAGGCAACGCCAGAAGCAGCGGCTGCTGACACGACACAGATCCTCGAACCCGATCTCCTGACCGGCTCGCTCGACGAGCCGAAGCAAAGGTCTGACAGCAAGATTCGCCCGTTGATGCTCGGATTCGGTATCGGACTCATCATCATCGCCGCATTCGTCTTCACTCTCAGGCCTGACAGCACGGAAGCGCCGACCACCACCGTGGCGGCTCCCGTCACCACCATCGATCCGACACCAGCAACTTCGCTCACCGCCGCACCGGATACGACGACCTCAACCACGACCACCACCACAACCACGGTCCCGCCTCCGCCGCTGCCAGAGGCGGTGGGCGACCCCATAGCTGTCTCCGACCTGGAGCTTGCGGCGTTCTTCATCGGTCCACTTGACATCGGAGATCCCTCCGATGACGTGCTCGGACGTCTGATCGCCACCTTCGGCGAACCCGAAAGCCACGCAGTCATCGAAGGGGCGCTCGGGCTTTGCGACGAACAGCAAGGTGTGGCCACATCCTGGGGACCTCTCGCGATCGTCAGCTCAGATGGTTCGTTCGTCGGCTATCGGCTCGACGATTTCAGTGCTGATCACCCAGCAGCCGACATCGCCACACTCTCTGGCTTGCGGGTCGGAGACACTATCGCGGACCTACAACGGATCTATTCAGGCTTGACCGTCGAGCTCGACGATGCGCAAAACCGTTTCGAGCTGAGCAGCAGCAGCGGCCTGCTCCTGTGGGGTCCCGTCACGTCAACAGACGCTGAAGGCGTGATCAGCGGCATTTATTCACCAAATGCGTGTGACGGCTCAGCCGGCTAGTGCCGATGACGAGGCTCACCAACCCGCCTTGACTACCCATTTCGACGCATCGGCAGTAACTTGCCGCGTGAATGGCCACCGCCGCGAC
>JABDJC010000127.1 GCA_013003395.1 Acidimicrobiia bacterium | reverse complement strand
CGGTCTGTCGCAACTCCACGACGGTCGAGCGATGCAATTGGATTGAACACAGCGACGGCTGGTGCTGGAGCTGTTCTCTCGACACCGACCATTCGGCCAGTGTGCACCGCCGGACATTTCAGCAGGCAAAGCGCAGGACGCTGCGACAACTGAAGGCCTTGCGTGTTCCCGTAGACGGGGTCGACCCGATGCCGCGATTCGAACTGATCGAAGGGACAGTCGACAACCCAGTCACCACCGGCCACGCCGACGGTCTGATCACCCTCGATGTGGCTGAAGCCGACCTCGAACGCCTGGCCGAACTCAGAGCCACCCTCGGCGAACGGTATCGGACACCTCTTGGCCACGTTCGCCACGAACTCGGCCACTGGTACTGGGCAGCACACGTCGACGTGAGGTACTCATCCGCCGAGTTCCGCGAGCTGTTTGGCGACGAGACGGCCGACTACGCCGAGGCCCTCGCCCAGCATTACTCCACCGGCGACGATGGCTCGTGGACGGAGACCCATATCTCTCACTACGCCGCCTCTCACCCGTGGGAAGACTTCGCGGAGTCGTTTGCTCACGTCCTCCACATTCTCGACACCATCGAGACCGCGGTCGCTCACGGCATTTCCCCGGAAATCCACGTTTTCACGACGGACTTCGACCTCTTGTACGGAGAGTGGATCGGGTTGTCACAAACCCTGAACGATCTCAATCGCTCGATGGGAACGCCAGATCCGTACCCATTCGTGGTTGCCGCGCCCGCAGTCGAGAAGCTCCGGTTCGTGCATTCCTCTCTGGTTCGACAGGAGCCGACGTTTACCGATGCACCCAACGGGTAGATGCCGACCATCTACCGCAGGAGATCGACGTGGACAAGGTTCTCTGGAAAGCCCTGAGCGCAGCCTTGGGTTTTGCCGCCGCTTGGGCGGCCCGCAACATTTCTACTTCGATATGGAGTCGCGTCTCTGATGGCGACGTTCCAGTCAACCCGGCCAACCGGGAAGTGAGCTGGATGAACGCCGTCGGTTGGGCAGTGCTTGCGGGATCAGCAGCCGGTCTCGCACGCGTCGTTGGACGCCGGGGTGCAGCGGCGGCATGGGTGTCTGCCACCGGCGACACCCCTCCGGGGTTGTAGAGCGCGCTGACCGGTGATCACTCACCGGCACCCGCCAGTGTCAGCCCCGTCGTTTGATCCATACGTCGCTGGGTAGGTCACTTCGTAGCGAGCAAACAGAGGAGAGGTCATGACCATCCATGAACCTATGACCCGCGAGATCCACAAGGGCAGCGAGTCTTCCGATACCCATACGTCCGACCAGGAGCGCAAGATGTACTGGCGCTTCGCAGCGATGATTGCGACTTCGGTGGCGGTGATGTTCGCCCTCACCTACCTGAACTCTTACGAGCTGGCGCACGTGCGCTGGAGCGAAACCCGCTTCTTCATGATGTTCGTCATGGGGTCCGCGATGGCTGTGATCATGCTCAGCTTCATGCTCAGCATGTACACGAACAAGGCGCTGAACGCCGCGATCGTCATCGGAAGCCTTGTCGTCTTCGCTGCGGGTCTCTTTTTCGTACGCAGCCAGGAAACCGTCCAGGATCAGTCTTGGATGAGCGGCATGATTCCTCATCATTCGATCGCGATCCTCACAAGCGAAAACGCCGAGATCTCTGACATACGCGTCCGCGAACTCGCCGACGCGATCATCGAAGCTCAAGAGCGTGAGATTGCCGAGATGGAGTGGCTCATCGCCGACATCGAGGCGAATGGCGAGGCGACAACGCAGGCTGAGGCAGAAGCGCGTCCTGTGCCGGACTTGAGCGAGTAACGGACTCTCATTGACCCAACGGGGCGGCGCCTAGATCGACTCAGCCTCGTTTACGCTGACGCCATGCAGGTAGAAGTCGTTCGCAGCGCCAGACGGAAGAAGACCGTTCAGGCGCGGCTTGTTTCCGGCGTGCTGAAGGTGTCGATCCCAGATCACTTCTCTCGGGCAGAAGAGGTCGATTGGGTAGAGAAGATGGCGGCGCGATATCGCTCCCAGGCCCTGACCGACGGCTTCGACCTCACCGAGCGCGCTCTGACGCTTGCTCGGAGGTTTGAGCTACCAGCTCCGAACTCGATCACTTGGTCAGATCGCCAGAAGACCCGTTGGGGATCGTGCACGACGGATACCGCAACCATCCGGATATCGTCACTCGTCGCCAACTTCCCCGACTGGGTATTGGACTATGTGATCGTCCATGAACTCGCCCATCTCGTAGAAGCCAATCACTCGCAGGCTTTTTGGGCACTGGTCGACCGTTATCCGAGATCTGATCGGGCACGCGGCTACCTGGTTGCCAAGTCCGACGGTCGGTAGAGGGTCACTTCGGAACCGTCCAATAATTGCCGAGATCTGCGGCTGCTTTGGCTTGAACCCCGGCTGCCTGTCCGTACATCCGAGCCATCCCCTGGCTCTTCGGAGCGCCGACGCCGGCATCGGGTTCGTTGGCCGGTGGTTGCCGGTCGATTCGCCCCGCTTCGAGGCAGCCGAGCCGGCCTCGCCGGTAGGAGCGCCGTAAGTCCGCCTGTACAGTCCACCCATGACGCTCGGAGCGCAACGCGTACGACGGACATATCTCACACTCACGGTGTTGTCGACGCTTGCCGCATCGTTCATCTGGGGCATCAACACGCTGTTTCTCCTCGACGCAGGACTGAGTAACGCCGCAGCGTTCACCGTGAGCGCCTTCTACACCGCTGGACAGGTCTTGTTCGAGATCCCGACAGGCGTGGTCGCCGATACCCGAGGACGGCGGACGTCTTACCTACTCGGCGCCGCGACGCTGCTCGTGTCAACCTTGCTGTACGTCTGGATGTGGCAAATCCAAGGACCGCTGTGGGGCTGGGCGTTGTCTTCCGTCGTCATCGGACTCGGCTTCACGTTCTTCAGCGGCGCGGTGGAAGCGTGGCTCGTCGACGCACTTGCCGCCAACGACTACGACGGTGACCTCGAGTCGATCTTCGCGAAAGGCCAAGTGGGTACTGGCATTGCCATGCTCACAGGGTCTGTTTCTGGCGGCCTCGTCGCGCAGGTCTCCAACCTCGGCGTGCCGTATCTCATCCGCGCCGCGCTGCTGGGTGCGGTATTCGTCGTCGCCTATCGGGCGATGCGCGACGAAGGCTTCTCACCGGCCCGCGGTGCGACCGCATTGGGAGCAATCAAGACCGTGCTCTCAGCGTCAGTGGAGCAGGGATGGCGCAATCCCCCGGTTCGCTGGTTGATGCTCGCCGCGCCATTCACGATGGGTGCGGGCGTGTTTGCGTTTTATGCCATGCAGCCGTATCTCCTCGAGCTCTATGGCGACGAGACGGCGTTCTTCGTGGCTGGGTTGGCGGCGTCGATCGTTGCCGGGGCTCAGATTGTCGGTGGTCTGCTCGTTGCGCGGATTCGTAAGCTCTTCAAGCGCAGAACAGACGCCCTGATTGCCGGCGCCTGCGTCAGCGTCGTCACCCTGGCTGGACTCGGGTTGACGGCGAACTTCTGGATAGCGCTCGTACTGCTCTCCGTGTGGGCGCTGACCTATTCGGCCTCGTTCCCTCTCCGCCAGGCATACGTCAACGGCGTCATCCCCTCAGAGCAGCGAGCGACCGTGTTGTCGTTCGACGCGCTGATGGGCTCGGCCGGCGGAGTCGTGTCCCAGCCCGCTCTGGGGCGATCTGCTGATGTCTGGAGCTTCTCGACGTCGTACTTGATCACGTCAGCGATTTCGGCGTTCGCCGTGCCCTTTTTCGTCCTCGCTCGCAAGGAACAGGCGTCGTCTGATCCGATCGAGGTCACGATTTCCAAAGGCTGAGACCGAGCCGCGAGGCGCTTGCGATACGCAAGTGACGGAGACCGAGCCGGACCGCGATACTGAAGCGGTGCCTACCGACCCAAGCGAGCGTTTCAGTCTCAAGGACCATCTCTTCAACGCAGAGCGGGTTGGCTATCTGAGTGACCTACTCAGCGGTGGAATACCAGGGTTCCATGCAAAGCGCTTCGTTGACGATGTCATGGCCTCGATGCTGGACCTCGAGCTCACGCAGCGCGTCGAACACATTGCCGCCGTCCTCGGCCAGTACCTCGACTCGGACTTCACCGTTGCGGCAGTACAGATCGAAGCCTCACTCCCTCCACCACTCGATCTGACGTTGACTGACGACGACTTTGGCGACTTCATCATCGCTCCGTTTGGCCAGTACGTCGTCGATCGAGGACTCGCTCCCGAACACCTCGACGTGTCGCTGCTGCTGATCCGGTCGATCACGAAGCGATTCTCGATGGAACGGACGATCCGAGCGTTTCTCAACGAGTACCCGACCGAAACCATGGCGAAACTCGAAGAGTGGTGTACCGACGAGAACTATCACGTACGTCGCCTCGTCAGCGAAGGAACCCGGCCGCTTCTGCCTTGGGCTCCGAGAGTGGGCCTCGACGTCGAAGAGCCGATCAACCTGCTCGACCAGCTGCACGCCGATCCCACCAGGTACGTCACGCGGTCAGTTGCCAACCACTTGAACGACATTGCCAAGTCTCGACCTGAACTTGTCGTCGAGACGTTGCAGCGGTGGCGGTCCCTCGGCAAGCAGGACGACGCCGAGTTGCGATGGATGGAATCTCATGCGCTGCGGACACTCGTCAAGCAGGGACATCAGGGCGCTTTGGAGCTCCTCGGTTTTGTTGCCTCGCCTCAGATCGCTCTCACTCCGATCGAATTCGTGGGCACGACCGTCGCGATCAACAGTTCGGTCGAGTTCAGTTTTGACATCTCCGCCGACACTGAGGTTCGACTGCTCGTCGACTACGAGATTGCGTTCCCGACGGCGACAGGTCGAACACGAACCAAGGTCTTCAAGCTGAAGCAGCTCGAACTCGCGGCAGGTGAGACGGTGACGGTGCGCAAGCGTCATCCGCTCCGCGGCAACGCTTCGACGTTCACCCTTCATCCTGGGACGCACACGATCGCCGTACAGGTCAACGGCACCAAGTACCGCGAAGCGGATTTCACGCTGACCGAATAGCTTCGCCGGCTAGCTAGCCAGTTTGCGCAACGCCTCGAACAGCATCTGCTCCTGCTCGGCCAATCCGTGAATTGCGGTCTCGCCAGGTCTGGTGAGCGGGTCCTTCACATAGAAACTCAACCACTCCTGCACGCCTGACCAGCCTGCTCGAGCTGCCAAGTCCGTGAAGAGGATCAAGTCGAGCATGACCGGAGCGGCCAGGATCGAGTCACGACACAGGAAGTCGATCTTGAGCTGCATCGGATAGCCGAGCCATCCGAACAGATCGATGTGATCCCAACCTTCTTTGTCGTCACCCTTGGGTGGGTAGTAGTTGATGCGGACCATATGGGAGATGTCGCCGTAGAGGTCGGGATGCTCCTCTGGCTTCAGCAAGTCCTCGAGGACACCGAGCTTGGTGACTTCCTTGGACCGGAAGTTGTCTGGCTCGTCGAGCACCATGCCGTCACGGTTACCCAGGATGTTCGTCGAGAACCAGCCGGCAACACCGAGACGTCGTGACCTCAGGCCAGGAGCCACGATGGTTTTCATGAGGGTCTGACCGGTCTTGTAGTCCTTACCCGCAATCGGAACCCCAACCAGTTCGGCAAGTTCCATCAGTGCAGGTACGTCGCTGCTCACGTTTGGCGAGCCGTTGATGTAGGGATAGCCCGCCTTGAGGGCGGCGTACGCGTAGATCTGGCTCGGAGAGATTGTCGGATCGTTGCTCTTGAGACCGAGCTCGAACGACGCAATGTCCGTGTGAACAGGACCGGTGGGGCGATACGCCTCCGTCGACGCCGACCACAGGACGACGACCCGGTCGCAGCGTTCGCCGAATTCACGGAGATCGGCGATGAGCGCGTCCGCCTGAGCCATCTTGTCTGGCTCGATGCGTACGTTGTCGGTTCCGACAAGGCGATTGACCCACGTCGGGTCGAACACTGCCGGTTTGGCCTCGATTTCGGCGAGTTCTTGCACCAGTTCGATCTGCTCCGGCCGCAGCACGCGAGCCGTCTTCGCGCTTTCCAATGCGTTGACCTTGTACGGGTCCCACGCCATGAATTCGAGGTTCTCCAGCGGAGCCAAGTCCACGAGGTCTCTGATGGGCTGGCCGTCGACGTGACCCATCTCGGCCAGTGAGCCGATCGGAGTGCTGTGACGGTTCTTGACGAGTGAGAGACCTGCGAGGAGGGTCGAGGTTGTTGATCCGAGGCCCACGATGGCTACGCCGAGCGTGCTCTGGGCCGCTTTCACGGGGTGTTCTGAGTGATTCATGGCGTTGAGGCTATGGCGGCCAATTGATCCGGTCCAATAGCGTTGACTGAGAA
>JABDJC010000077.1 GCA_013003395.1 Acidimicrobiia bacterium | reverse complement strand
GAGTGTTGGGGGGACGCGGCCTCCTAGGCCGCAGGGGGGCATCACCGCACGAGAACGTCCCCGGTCGCCGCGCAGGAATCCTGCGAATGCGATCAGCCGTTACCCGTTGTGCCCCCACCGCGGCTAGCGCCGCCGCCTCCCCCAAACGTCTCCTCCGTCGACGGGGGAGGAGAAAGGCATCCGTCCCCTCCCTAACGAGCCCAGCGAGATCCTCTGTCCCCCTCGCGAGCGCAGCGAGAGCCTCTGTCCCCCTCGCGAGCGCAGCGAGTGTTGGGGGGACGCGGCCTCCTAGGCCGCAGGGGGGCATCACCGCACGAGAACGTCCCCGGTCGCCGCGCAGGAATCCTGCGAATGCGATCAGCCGTTACCCGCTGTGCCCCCACCGCGGCTAGCGCCGCTTCCTCCCCCAAACGTCTCCTCCGTCGACGGGGGAGGAGAAAGACATCCATCCCCTCCCCAACGAGCGCAGCGAGATCCTCTGTCCCCCTCGCGAGCGCAGCGAGTGTTGGGGGGACGCGGCCTCCTAGGCCGCAGGGGGGCATCACCGCACGAGAACGCCCTCGGTTGCCGCGTCTGAGCAGGCTCCTGCGGAGGGCTCGGATGATCGGTCTCAGCTGAGTGCCATCGAGTAGTCGGTGAGAATCTCCGGACCCGACTCGGTGACCAGAACCTGCTGCTCCAGTTTGATGCCTTCACCGCCGGACTTGCGCCCGACGAAAGCCTCGACGCAGATGACGTTGCCAACCTCGATGACATCGTCGAATCCGGTTTCGTCCCAGGATTCACGAATGAACACCGACGGGTATTCATCGGCGAGGCCCACACCGTGGGCGAGCACGGTGTATCCGTTGAACGCCTCCGGTGACTGATACGTGGCCTTGTCGGTGATGTCGCGGAGGGTTGCGCCCGCAACAAACAGCGGGATGTTGCGGTCGATCATGTCGACCGCCCTGCCATACACGTCCGCTTGCGCCGGGTTTGGCTGCCCGCCGCCGCACAGCCACGATCGGCTCATGTCCACGCAGATGCCGTACGCGCTGATCATGTCGGTGTCGAAGGCCATGATCTCGCCGGCTTCGACCACTTTGCTCGACGCCTCGTGGTACCAAGGGTTCGTGCGCTGGCCAGACGCCAACAGCCGTGTCTCGATCCACTCACCGAAGTTGAGGAAGTTCGACCGCTGCAGTTCGGCCCAGAGTTCCACCTCGGTGACACCTGGCTCGAAGATGGCACGCATGTCGTCGATGGACCGCTGGCACGCATGGACTGCGCACCGCATGGCCTTGATTTCTTCCGGATGTTTCACCATCCGGGCATCCTCCATGAACGCCATGCCACTCAGTAGGTCGACCTCGACGGCCTCCAGCGCACGGACGCCGTCGAGCGGAAGGACATCGGCGGCAATCCTGAGGCCGCCGGAGCGGGCGTGCTCCTTCACGATCTCCGTGACTCCCCTAGCCCACTTGGCCGCAATCTCGTAGACCCGACTTCCGGCGTAGTACGGCATGAACGACACGGCGGGGCGAATCTCGTCCACAACCTCCGAATGCGCTGACAGGAATTCACCCTTTGAGAACTCGAACATGACGAGGGGCCCTTCGGCACACACGAGCGCATATCGGACGGCGTTGTGCGACGTCCAGATCGACATGTTCGTGGAATCCGTTGCGTATCGAATGTTGACGGGGTCGTAGAGCAACATGGCGTCGACGTTGCGCTGCCGAAGCTCGCTTCGAATTCGCTCGACCCGATAGCGGCGGATCGTTGCGAGATCCGGCAATTCCAAGTCGGCTAGGCGCCATGCCTCGAGGACTTCAGGCCGTGGTCCCACGACATGCATGTTGCGGTCGGTGTGCTCCATCATCCACGCCGGAGCGGGGACGCCACCGCGGATCTTCGGCACATGTCGACCGCTATTTGGCTGCTCCATACGAGGCTTTCGAGTAGTCGCCCCGAGACTCTAGAAGTTGGAGGCGTCAGATGAACGAGCCGCCCGGACCTGGGGCGGGCACCAGGCCGTGCGAACCAAAGACTCGCCGGCTCCGCGGACAGATCCATGTACGCGTGGTAGGTGGCGGCTTGTCCGACCAACGAGCCGAGCGCGCTGGCCACGACAGATCCAACGAAACCCAAGGCTCCCATCGCAAATCCCGCGGTGATGCCGAGCGCCACGAGAATCAAGAGCAAGCCGAACACCTCCAGGAAGCGCTTGATGACCAGTTGGTACGAACGCTTCATGGACGCGACGGCCCCTTTCCCTTCCAGATACAGCACTGCAACCGCAGGAAACAGCACGACAATCGCAAAGACGCCGGGCAGGATGAACAAGACCAAACCGACGCCGACCAAGACTCCAAGCATCAGCACCAGTAGGACGAGCGACCCGATGCGACCCATGGTCACTCGGAAGCCTTCCCCAAGATCGGCAGTACCGGTGCGCTCCCCGCCGACGATCATGTTGAACAGGACCGCGTCGAGAACCAGCGTGACCAGGATGATCAGAAGGGAACTGCTGAACACCCCGACGATTATCGAGCCGGCGTCGAGGTTGGCACCCGCTTCGAGTTCCTCAACCGCTCCCGAGCTGCGATCCAGCAGATCGCCCAGGAGGCTGGACGCAAACCCAAGCAGGAGGGCAACCGGTACCAACGCTCTCCAGTGCTCGGTCAGTGTTCGCTGAACCCCTGTTGCCACTCGTCCCAACACTCGCTCTGTCCCTCACGTCGCCTGGAAACTGCTGGGCCGGACTGTAGATGGTGGAACCAGCCATCGAATGGTTCGCGGCTCCCGACCGCCAGACTCGATACGCTGAACACCTGGTCAAGCGATCTGGGAGTGCCATGCCGTCGAAACCATTCGCCTCTGAAGCCGATGTCGATGATAAAGAGGAGATCCTCGAGAAACTGACCGATGGTGTCTACGCCCTGACCGCCGGTGGCGACCCGACTGTTGGCGCCATTGAAGGTGAAGACTTCCTGATCTGCTTCGAAGCTCGGGCTACTCCGTACATGGCGGGCCGCTGGCTGGAACAGCTGCGCCAGCACACCGACAAACCCGTCCGCTACCTGGTCTTGTCCCACTACCACGCAGTCCGCACGTTGGGAGCTGCTGCGTTCGACGCTGACGTGATCGTCTCCCACGACAACACCCGCGATCTCATTGCCGAGCGGGGCATGCAGGATTGGGCGTCCGAAGCCGGGCGCATGCCGCGCCTGTTCCAAGGCGCAGAAGGAATACCTGGATTGACGTGGCCGACAATGACCTTCTCGGACCGCATGTCGATCGAGCTCGGCGGCGACCGCGGTGCGGTGGAGTTGGCATATCTCGGACGGGGCCATACCAAAGGCGACATCGTGGCGTGGCTTCCGACCGAAAGAGTGCTGTTTGCAGGGGACCTCGTCGAGTCCGAGGCCGCGCTCTATACGGGCGATGCGTATCACCTCGACTGGATGACCACCACGCTCGATCGTGTGCGCGCGCTCGATGCAGAGGTTCTCGTCGGCGGCCGTGGTCGGGTTGTGCGTGGCGACGAAGTTGGGCAGGCGATCGAACAGACTCGTGGATTTCTCGTGGTCCTCAAGGAGGCAGTCCACGCGGTCCAGCGTCGTGATGGAACGTTGAAGGAGGCGTTCGAATCGGCTCACGCTGCCCTGGCACCGCAGTATGGAGGTTGGCCCATCTTCGAGCACACGCTTCCGTTCGACGTACAGCGCATGTGGGACGAGCTGATCGGCGACAGCCCTCGGATCTGGACCGCAGAGCGAGATCGTCAGCTGTGGGACGAGCTGCAGGGGTAGCCGAGTGAGCGATTCGCCGGTCGTCATTGTTGGCGGCGGACCAGTCGGTATGACGTTCGCACTGCTGCTCGCTCGCCATGGTGTCCCGAGCGTGATCCTCGAGGCTGCCGAACAACGCGACCTCGTTGGATCCAAGGCACTGTGCATGCAGCGCGACGTCCTCGATGTGCTGGAGCGAGTCGGCTGCGGGGACCGCCTCCTGCGCGAGGGTGTCACCTGGACCTTGGGCCGCACGTACTACCGCGACCACGAGCTGTTCCAGATCACGTTTCCCGAGCTGGGCGAGAACCACTATCCGCCGTTCGTCAACATCGGCCAGGACCGGACCGAATACTGGCTCGAAAACGCCGTCCAAGAGAATCCGTTGGTGGACCTTCGGTACGGCCATGTCGTGACAGACGTCTCAACCGGAGATGGGGTCCAAGCGCTGGCTGAGACGTACTCCGGCGAAGTCGAGATCGCGGGTTCCCACGTCGTCGGTGCCGACGGGGCAAGGTCCGTTGTCCGCAAGATCATGGGCGTCGGTTTCGAAGGACGCTCGTTCGACGACCGGTTCTTGATTTGCGACATCCGCGCCAACCTCGACTTCGCCAACGAGCGACGGTTCTACTTCGACCCCGATTGGAACCCAGATCGACAGGTGCTGATCCACCCACAGCGAGATTCCGTCTGGCGAATCGACTGGCAAGTCCCTTCGACATTCGACCTCGAAGCAGAGGAATCCTCGGGCGGCCTCGACAGTCGGATCCGCAAGATCGTCGGTGACCGCGACTACGAGATCGTGTGGAAGTCGGTGTATCGCTTCCATCAGCGGCTGGCGTCGAGTTTTCGGGTCGAACGGATGTTCCTCGTTGGAGATGCCGCCCACCTCATGTCGGTGTTCGGTGCCAGGGGTCTCAACTCTGGAATCCAGGATGCGGAGAACCTCGCGTGGAAGCTCGGATTTGTGCGGCGAGGCTGGGCCGGCGAAGCCCTTCTCAACAGCTACGACGCCGAACGGCGGGCGGCAGCCGAGGAGAACCTCAGAGTCACTGGAGCAACCATGGACTTCTTGGTGCCCCCAACGGAGGAGCTGTGGTCGAGACGCCGAACGACGCTCGAACGAGCCGTTGGGCACCCAGACGCGCGGGAGATGGTCGACTCCGGTCAGCTGGCGACGCCGTTCGACTATGCCGATTCGCCGCTGACGACTCCAGGTGACGGGTTCATCCAGCCTGGCCAGCTCGTTCCAGACGGGCCAGTAGTGGTCGGCGACCGCCCCGAGGTGCATCGTTTGCGCCAACTGTTCGGGACGGGCTTCGTAGTCCTGACGACGGAAGCGTGGGCTGGTCGTGCCCCATCGTCTCGAGCCGTCGACACGTATTCGCTGTCGGACATCGACCGCAAGGGCACACTCCGGCAGACAATCCGGCTGGGGCCGGGGCGAGCGCTCGTGATACGACCGGACGGCCACGTCGCGGCCAATGTCCTTGCCGACGCAGATTCGGTGGCGACGGCACTAGCCAAGGCGTTGGCGAGCTGACAAGTGGCGGATCGGCTTCGATGGCTGCGAAACTGGAAGAGTCCTCTTTGACGAGCTCCAACAATGAGCCGCAGACGAAACGAGAATTCATGGCTCACTACATCGCTACGGTCGAGACGCAGAAATCGGCGGAGGAAGTATTCGACTACATCGCGGATTTCCGGAATCTCGAGGAGTGGGATCCAGGGGTGAGCAGTGCATCGATGTCCAAAGGAGATGCTCCGGGCGTGGGCACGGTGTATTCGGTCCGAGCGAGCGGAGCGGACCTCGACTACGTCACACTGGCTTACACCAGGCCAACAGAGACCACGCTGGAAGCAAAGAGCCGCTTCGTGCGGAGCTACGACACCGTGACGGTGGAAGCCACCGAATCCGGATCGACAGTCACCTACGACGCCATCCTCGAACTACGAAGTTTCGCTGCGGTGCTCAATCCGATACTTGGGCTCTTCTTCGATCGCATCGGCGATCGGGCCGTCGAAGGTATGGAGCGGGTACTCGACGGGCGGCGAGTTCGCTGACACCATGGGAGTGTCAGCGATGACGCTCCAATGCCGCGTTGATCTCGGTCCAGGCGTCTTGGCGTCCAGCCCAATTGCCCACATCGGTGCTCTTCGCCGGTTCCAACGCCTTGTAGACCTCGAAGAAGTGGCTGATCTCGGAGAGGAGATATGGAGGCGCGTCTTCCAGATCCCTCAGATAGGCCCAACGCGGGTCTCCTGCCGGGACGGCGAGAATCTTGGCGTCTGGTCCCTTTTCGTCTGCCATCCAGAACACGCCGATGGGCCGGCCTCGAATGTGGCAGCCAGGGACCGTCGGTTCATCGAGAAGAACCAACACGTCGAGCGGATCACCATCTTCAGCGAGCGTGTCCGGGATGAATCCGTAGTCAGCGGGATAGGTGGTTGCGGTGAAGAGATGACGATCGAGCCATAGATCGCCTGAGTCGTGGTTGATTTCATACTTGTTGCGGGAACCCTTGGGAATCTCGACAATCACCTCGACCCAGCCGTCTTCGACTGCTCCGTCGTCAACCATCTCAACTCACCTTTCGTCAGATTTCTACGTAGGTACCGATGTCAACACTACGGCTCGGAGGCAGATCGAAGTGGCTCGACGGATCCGCCGCGTTCCGTGCGAGCAGTGCAAACAGGTGTTCTCGCCAGGTCGCCATACCTTCGCGATCCGTCACCCTGATTCGCTCCCTACCCAGGAAGAACGTCGTGATGTCGGGGTCGAAACTCACGTCATCGAGGAGCAGGTTGGCGAGGTCCCGTCCCAACCTGGGCGCTTCTGTGAACCCGTAATGCATCTCGACTTCGTGAAATCCGTCGGCGTGATGGATGACCCGACTGCGCTGAGCAGGGTTGACGCGGGGCTTGTCGTCGGTGATCACGGACAAGAAAACGACGACCTCGTGCAGGCTGTCGTTGTGACGAAGGTTGGCCAGTAGGGCCGGCGGCACGGTGCCCGGCACCCGATGCAGGTAGACACCGGTTCCCGGATGGCGCGCCGGCGGATTCTTTGCAAGGCCAGTCACGAAGTCCTCCACGGCAAGCGACCGACGCTCGACCCGCGCGTGAACGATCCTCCTGCCCTTGCGCCATGTGGTGAAGATGATGAATCCGGCCAGACCAATCACGAGCGGGAACCATCCGCCATCGGGGATCTTGAACAGATTCGCCGATACGAACGCGACGTCGACGACGAGCAGCGGAACCATCACTGCAGCGGTGAGCAACCTGGACCAACCCCACCGGTTTCTCGCTATCGATGCGATCAAGATCGTCGTGATCAACATCGTCAGCGTGACCGCCACGCCGTATGCCGCCGCCAAACGCGACGACGAACCGAACGAGGCAACCAGACCGAGACACGCCGCAAGCAGGAACCAATTCACGGCCGGCACGTACACCTGACCGCGGTGGTCAGCCGAGGTCTGGACGGTGCGCAGTCGCGGCAGATAGCCGAGGTTGACAGCTTGAACCGTCAGCGAGAACGCGCCGCTGATGAGCGCCTGCGAGGCAATGATCGTGGCACCGGTTGCCAAGCCAACCATCGGCCAATGGGTCCACGAAGGCGCCATCAAGAAGAAGGGATTCTCGATCGCTGACGGATCGTTGATCAGCAAGGCGCCCTGGCCGAGATAGTTGATCACCAGTGCCGGCAGCACAACGCCGAACCATCCCCACTGGATCGGCAATCGACCGAAGTGACCCATGTCGGCATATAGAGCCTCACCGCCGGTCACGACGAGAAACACAGAACCGAGCACGAGGAATCCTCGACCACCGTTGGCGGCGAAGAACTCCACAGCAAAGGCCGGATTGAGCGCACGGAGCACCGACGGCTCAGAGACGATCTGACCGAGACCCAATACCGTCAGAACTCCGAACCACACCACCATGACAGGCCCGAAGAACCGTCCGATGATCTCAGTGCCTCGATGTTGGATCGAGAACAATCCGATGAGAATCAGGAAGACGATCGGCAACACGAACCGATGCACAGACGGTGCGGCAATCTCGACGCCCTCCACTGCAGACAGCACCGAAATCGCGGGGGTGATCATGCCATCGCCGTACAGCAGCGCAGTACCGAACAGGCCGAGCATCACGAGCCCCCTCCGCGACCTCCCACGTCCTGTCACCAAGGCAGCGAGCGCCAGGATCCCTCCCTCGCCATGGTTGTCCGCCCGCATCACGATCAGCAGATACTTGATCGTGATCACGACGATGAGGGACCAGAACATCAATGAGAGAACGCCCAGGATGTTCGTCTCGTCCACTGGCAGACCGTTTTCGCCAGCCAGCGACTCACGGAACGCATACAACGGGCTGGTGCCGATATCCCCAAACACGACCCCGAGAGCCCCTACAGAGAGCGCCACGGTGGCTCGTTTGGTTTTGGATCCGTCGATGGTCAACCAGCCTGGTCGGGCAATCTGCAGCCCATCACGTTACTCATACGGTGATGATCGAAAACCAATCATCAAAGCTTTGTACCCTGGTGGGCCTTGGACGAAAAGGTATGGGATTTCGTGTCGAACAATGTTCCACCGATCGAGTTCGCTCGAGCGCGGGGTGCTCGACTGGCGTATCAGACTTGGGGATCCGGCGACGAGGCCATGGTGGCCATTCCTCCGCTGGCGCAGAACATCGAAGTGGCATGGGAGTGGCCACAGGTTCGCGAAATGCTGGAGCGGTTTGGGAAGTTCACCCGCTATCTGCACTACGACAAGCGCGGTACTGGTGCATCCGACCGTCGACCGGCGATCGCAGGCGTCGATGAGCGTGTCGACAGCCTGCGATGCGTCATGGATGCGGCAAACATCGATGCGGCCCACTTCTTTGTGCAATCCGATGGCGGTCCGATCGCCATACTCTTCGCGGCGACGTATCCGCACCGGGTCAAGAGCCTCATCCTTAACGGCTCCTTCGCTGCCCTCGCACAACCGTGGTCCGAAGAGGAACGCATCGAGCGCCGAGAGCGGATGGTGAGCGAATGGGGAACCCCAAAGTCGCGGATCGTGGATTTCTTCGCTCCATCGCTCGCCTCCAACCAAGCATTCCGAGACTGGCACCAACGATACGAGCGGCATGCTGCCAGCGCAGATTCACTTCGCGACTTGATCGACGTGAGCGCCGAGACGGACGTCCGAGAGATCCTCACCGAGCTCGATGTGCCGACGCTGGTCATCCACAGGCGGGGTGACCGAATCGTGTCCATCGAATTGGGCAGGGAACTCGCTCGATCGATCCCCGGCGCGACCCTCCTCGAACTCGACGGCGATGACCACTACGCGTACGTCGGCGACCTCGACGAGTGGATGCCGGCCATCGAGAAGTTCGTGACAGGCAACGTGACGCCGCGGCCGGATCCCAAACCCAGCGCTGCGCAAGTACGAATCGTCACGTTGGGCGGGTTCGAGGTGGAACGCGATGGGGAGCGTGTCCCTACGTCGGAGTGGGGCTCAAGAATGGCACGCGATGTCTGCAAGCGGCTGGTCGCAGCACGTGGCTGGCCGGTGAACCGCGAAGAACTCATCGACATGTTGTGGCCAGATGAAGCCGATATGAAACGCCTTGGTGCTCGTTTGTCCGTTCAGCTGTCCGCGGTACGTCGAGTGCTTGGTGGAGGCGTGATCGCTGATCGCCAGGCCGTACGAATCGACCTCGATGCGGTATCGACAGACCTCGAAGACTTCCATCGCGCCAACGACGACACTGCAATCGTGGCGGCGTACACCGGAGAGTTCCTACCGGAGAATCGATACGACGATTGGAGTATCGGCGTCAGAGACGAGTCCAGGGCAAGGTATGTTGCCGCTGCTCGTCGGGCTGCCGAACGTGAGGCGGAGGTCGGCAACCACGACGCTGCTGTCTCGATGGCCCGCAAGATCGTCGCTGTGGATCCGTATGACACCCAGGCCCATCACCTGATCGTCGGGCAGCTCACAGCCGCAGGCGAACTCGGCGCGGCCCGGGTCGCCCACCAGTCATGGTCGAAGGCCATGGCTGAACTCGGAGTCGACGTCATCTCATTCGACGCGGCCGCAGGTTCGTAAGGTTTTCTGAAGGGTCGTGCGGCACGATCGCCGCATGAGTATCGAACACACACTCGCCAGTCAGAAAACTCTTGTGCTCGCCGAAGGCGACGGGCAGCACTACGAGTTCCTCAACAATCTCGCCACAGTGAAAGTAGCTGCCGGCGTCGACGGCTCGATGAGCGTCGTGGAATTCCTCGCCCCTCGAGGCTTCGGACCGCCGGAGCATCGCCACAACGACGAAGACGAGCTGTTTGTCGTCATGGACGGTGAACTGCGCTTCTTCACGGGCGGCAACACGTTCGAAGGCGGACCGGGGACGATTGCCCACCTTCCCAGAGCAGTGATTCACACTTTTCAGGTTCTGTCTCCAAGCGCGAGATTCTTGAACGTCACATCGTCGCCGACGAGCGTGCCGCGCTTCGATGCGATGGTTACTGCCCTCGGCGCATCAACTTCGAGTCGGGCCATTCCAGCGCCGGCCTACATCGATCCAGGCCAAGTGGCGGAGGTGTGCGCAGCGCACAACATCGACATCGTCGGCCCCCCACCGCCGCCGCTCGACTGACACCGACCGATCACTCACGCCAAGCAAACAGTACGTACGACCACTCGAGGAGGACGAAGGTCATGGACACAACAGCAACTCGGCCACGACGCGGAAAGGCAAGCCCACTTGCGACAGCGATATTGCTCGCCCTGGCGATACAGGGTTGTGGCGGTGCCGCGGCAACGGTCCAAACGACAACAGCGGCCGAACCAACAACAACAACAACACAGGCAGTCGAGCCGCTCTCAATCGAGGTCGACGCAGTCGACTTCGCCTATGAGGGCTTGCCTACGAGCGTCGCCTCCGGGACCGCTGTGTCTCTGCGCAACAGCAGCGAGACCGAACTGCACGAGTTCGTTGCGATACGGCTCCCGGACGACGAACAGCGATCGGTGACCGATCTCGTCCAGAACCCAGACGACCTGATTGCGTACTTTCCGAATGTCGCAACCGTGATCATCGCGCCACCTGGCGAAGACGGGTTCCCGGTCGAGGGCGATGGCACTCTCACGGAACCGGGCCGGTACGCCATCATCTGTGCCATCCCGACCGGGGTCGATCCCGCGGTCTACCTGGCCGCTGCGGCCGAGTCGGAAGGACCTCCACAAGTCGAAGGAGGGCCGCCACACTTCTTGGCCGGCATGTACGCCGAGGTGATCGTGACCGACTGACAAGTCCGACAAGAGGCGAATGGGCGGGCCCTGCGATTGTCGCGGCGCCCGTCCTGCTCGTATGGTCATAGCTCAAGTGGTGGAAACAGAGGAGAGTTCATGCATGTACATCGGATGATCGCCCTGGTTGGGGCCCTGATCGGCATCGTCGGCTTGTTTTTCAGCGGGTTGACTACAGACGGCGAGGCTGCGCTACCCGCGCTGAGTCAAGCCAGCGATGCCTTCCCGGACGGGATTCCCACCATCTGGGGCGGTCTGGCGTCGTGGGCACAAATCGTCCTCGTCGTCTTGATCGTCGCTGTAGTGGCACTCGCAATGCGGCCGGATCGCTCGACGACGTACGACAAAACCGGTGCTGGCATCACCACGGCCGTTGGAGTTGCTTTGTTCGCCTATGCCATCGTGAAGTACCTCGACGCCTCAGACAGCGCCGACACGCTTGCCGGTGGATTCGCTCAGGCAGCGGCAGGAGGCATCCCCGGGGTCGAAGCCTGGTCGGTCACGGCAGGGAGCGGCTTTTTCGTTCTCATGGCCGGCACCCTCCTCGTCATCGCCGGTGGCGCGATGAGTCTCGCGGCCAAGAACAACTAGCGCTGAGACAACGCCGCCCGCGCTCATCCCGATGAGGGACGGGACGCCGGGCGGCGTTTTCGCGTTCGAGAGGAGATCGACCGACCCGCAAAGCCGGCCCTGACGATCAACTCATGCTCTGATTCGCCCGAACAACGCCTCGACCACAAGACCGAGACCCAAGAGCGCCAGGCCGAGCGGCAACATCGTGTCGGTTGCCATGCCGGTCAGCGGCAGCGTCTCCGGTGGAGCGGTCGTCACGGTGCCTGACGGTGGCGACGTCGTTGTCGTCGGAGGTGCCGTGATCGTCGTCGGCAGCACAACCACCGTACTCGTGGTCGTCGTGGTGTCTGGCGGCGCCAGCGTGGTCGAGGTGGTTGTCGTTCCCGGAGGACCCGTCGTCGTAGTCGTGGTTCCCGGAGGGCCGGTGGTCGTTGTCGTGGTTCCGGGAGGGCCCGTCGTCGTTGTCGTGGTTGGCGGAATTGTCGACGTCGTGGTCGTCGTCGGAGGCATCGTCGACGTCGTCGTGGTCGTCGGAGGCATCGTCGACGTGGTCGTGGTCGTCGGAGGCATCGTCGTCGTGGTCGTCGTAGTCGAGGTTGTCGTGGTGGTCGGCGTCACCGGCACACAGTCGAACGTGATGACGAAACCTCCACTGAAAACTCGATCGCGACCCATGATGAGGCTGATGGTGATGGTGGATCCGAGAACGACATCGTTCGAGGCCGGAGTGACCTTGCCGATGGTCTGCTCTACGTCGTCGAGGATCGCCTGGGTGACGCCGGTCTCGATCAGGAGGTCATTGTTCGGATGCACCGAGGTCTGGTTCTCGCCCACGGCAGTTGCCGTACAGGTTGCACCGATCAGCGCCGGGTCGACGGCAACGGTTTCGAGAACCGTCACGACGCCTTCCTGCGACCTGACGATCGTATCGATCGATATCACGATCTCTCCGGCCGCCTCTGCTGGAGCGATCGATACTCCGAGCAAGACCACGATGAATGTGGGTAGCAAAGCTTTACGTACACGCACGATACGGAAGCCCCCCTGTCAGTTTTACGTCAGGCCAGCGCGGCTGACTCATGGCCTTCACCCTATCGCCCGCTCCTCTGCGCTTCAACGTCTCGGCTCGCGTACCAGAGGAATGTCGCACAGCGTGACCGTCCAGCCGTCTACGGCTGGTATTCAACTGCGGATGGTGGTCGGGTTGGGTGATTGCGTGGACGTCAGGTGCTGATCGTCTTCGTAGCTCAGTCCTCGTCCGACTCATCATGATCGCCGAAGGTTGCGGCGAGGCCCCGCTCCAAGGCATCTAATTCGGTGTCGCTCAACCGTGCGGAAGGATGGGCAAGCAGATATTGCGCCGGCGGCATCGATCTGTCTCTGACTGACTCCGCGGCTTCATCACCCTCCTGGCTGCCGTCCCACTCCGAAAAGTTCAGTTCGTCTCTTCCCGCATCGACATCGTTCTGCAGACCCCACGAGATCGGTGCAATGTTCGAATACCACGGCCAAATCGTTTCATTGGAATGGCAGTCGAAACACGCTCGGACTGCTAGTTCTCGTGTCGACGTCGAGTCCCAGACCGGCTCCGCCAGCACAGGCGGATTCGTATGGTCGCGACCGTACGGCACGAACTGAATCGCCAGGAAGATGCCGATCAGCCCGACGGCAGCTCGTCGCGCCCATTTCTTCAATCGAGCCAGCGTTCTGGCTCGCCCACTCGGGAGACGCCGCTGCGATCAGGCTGATTCATTTCCAAGACCCGAACGCGCCGGCTCGGGGTCGCAATACGACTCAGGAGCCAGACTTCTTGGTCTTCTTCTCCGCACGCTTTTCCTTGAGGCTCTTCGCCGGAGCCTTCTTCTGGCTGCGGCCGCCCTTGTCCTTGTTGGCCATGTCAGTCTCCAAACCGGCGATCGAGGCGACCGCCAACCCAAGTGTCCCACACTGGTCGATCAATCCCGACCGTATGCTCCCCCGGTGATCACTGCTCCCCTCGACATCGCCGACCGCACCCGCAACAAGCTCATCGGCATTCTGTTCGTCAGCGCCGGCCTGACCAGGACCGGATATATCGCTGCCATCACGGTGGCGACGCTGGTGGCGGACGAACTGCTGGAGTCCGCAACTCTGACAGGGCTTCCGTCGGCCGTGGGAACCATCGGGATCGCACTGGGAACGGCACCGATCGCTTGGTTCATGGGCCGGACAGGAAGACGGCTGGGCATTGTGGGCGGACTGTCGATCAGCGCGTTCGGTGCCATCCTCGCTGCTGCAGCCGTCCAGCTCGAAAGCTTTGCGTTGTTTGTGGTCGGCATGTTCCTGTTTGGGTTCGGCGCGGCCGCCGATCGGTTGGCTCGATACGCCGCCGGAGACGTAGTACCACTCCACCGCCAAGCATTCGCCATCAGCCTCGTGGTGTGGGCCGGCACGATCGGATCGGTGGCGGGTCCCGCGCTCTTGGAGTTCGCGCAGAACCGGGCGACTTCTCTCGACTTGGAAGGTCTCGCCGGTCCGTACGTCTTTGCCGCCGTCGCGATCATCATCGCTGTCGGAATCGTGTGGATCGGACTGCGACCCGACCCGCTGTCCTTCGTGGGCTCGGTCGGCCCTCAAATCGAGCGCTCCGTCAAGGTCGGCCGTTGGCTGAAGCATCCCAAGGTGTTGGCAGCGGTCGTGAGTCTCGCCACGGGCCAGGTGGTCATGGTGCTGATCATGACGATGACACCGCTACACATTCGGAGGGCGGGCGAAGGCCTTGGAATCGTCGGTCTCGTGATCGCAGGCCACACCTTCGGGATGTTTGCGTTGTCGCCGGCGACAGGTTGGATTGGGGATCACATCGGCCGGATCCCTGTCGTTCTGGCGGGCCAGCTGCTCTTGGTCACGTCGGCGCTCATGGCATCCCTGGCGGCCGGCAATGACCGGAACCTTCTGGTGGCCTCGCTCTTCCTACTCGGCCTCGGATGGAATTTCGGCTTTGTGGCTGGCAGCGCCCTCCTCACAGAAGATGTCCCAGGCGAAGCCCGAGTCGGCCTGCAAGGATTCGCCGACACGCTCACCTGGGTCTCAGGAGCAGCCGCATCGCTGTCTTCTGGTTTCCTCTTGGAATGGGGCAGCTACCAAGTGCTCACCATCACCGGGGCGCTGCTGGTGCTGACGGTCGTGTGGCCGTGGGCCCGATACCGTAGAGCGAGTCTTGCACCCGTCTGACGTCGTCACCCGGCCGCTTCGATCCTTTCCGCAAGTTCCAGCCAACGAGTCTCAGCTGATTCGAGCTCGTCTGTCACGTCGCCGAGGGCTTCTGCCAGCCGTGTCGCTTCGGAGTAGTCGGTGCCGACGCACTCGAGTTGCGCACTGAGCCGAGCTTTCTCGGATTCGAGTTGACGAATCTTGGCGGCGAGCGACTTGAACTCCTTCTTGTCGTTGTACGTGACCGTCAGCTTCGAGGGTGTGCTCGATTGGCTCGGGGAACGCTTCTTGGACCCAGACGGTTTCGAGGCGGAACTCTTGGAGGTCTTGTGCATCTCCCAGTACTCGGTCCACCCGCCAGGGTGGTGGCGCAACGTTCCGGTCGGCTCGATCGACATGACGACGTCGCACACGCGATTGAGAAAGTACCGATCATGCGTCGCGACCACCAGCGCGCCGGCCCATCCATCGAGATACTCCTCGAGGATCGCAAGCGTGTCGAGATCGAGGTCATTGGTTGGCTCATCGAGGATCAAGAAGTTGGGCGCCTCCATCAGCACGAGCAACAGTTCCAGCCTGCGCCGCTCCCCGCCCGACAGTTCACCGACGGCTGCACTTTGGATGCCGCGGTCGAACATGAACCGTTCCAGTAGTTGCCCGGCGGAGACCTTCACGCCGCTCTCGAGTTTCGTGTGTTCAGCGACCTCCCGGACAGCGTCGATGACCCGCGTGCCGGGGTTGATCGATCGAGGGTCCTGGCCGTACCAGCCGGTGGCGATCGTCGTTCCCATCTCGACAGAGCCGGCATCGGGTTCGAGCCGGCCGTCGAGAAGCCGCAAGAGTGTCGTCTTCCCGGCACCGATTGGCCCGACCATGCCAACGCGTGCATCGGGCGAAAGCTTCAAGGTGACGTCACAAAGCACCGTTCGGTCGCCGAATCGTTTGGAGACGTTGTCCAGATCAACCACCTTGGATCCGATTCTCCTACTCGGTAGATCGACTTCGAGCACTCGAGGGGGCCTTCGGCCGGGAGCTGCCGCCAATTCCTTTGCTCGATCGACCCGGTATTGCGCCTTGGTAGTTCTGGCTTTGGGGCTGCGTCGCAGCCACTCGAGTTCGGTGCGCAGCAGCTGCTTCCGACGGTGCTCGCTGGCGACCTCGAGCGCGTCACGGCGCCCACGCTCCGTCAAGTAGTCCTCGTACGTTCCGTCGTGGCTGTACAAGTCCTTTTCGTGGACTTCCACGATTCGGGTCGCCACTCGGTCCAAGAGGTAGCGGTCATGTGTCACGAGCAACAGTCCGGACGAACGGTTGACGAGATGGTCCTCCAACCAGTCGATCGTCTCGACGTCGAGATGATTGGTCGGCTCGTCCAGGATCAGAAGGTCGCACTCGGTCGACAGGGCGACAGCCAAGGCCAAGCGCTTCTTCTGTCCGCCGGACATGACGTCGACTGGCCCGCTCGTGACTCCAAGGCGGTCGGCCGTCGCAATTGCTCGGCGATCGTCACCGAGGACATCGTGAACAGACACTCCCTGATCGAAGGTCGGGTCTTGAACGAGGGCACTCACGCGGATCCCAGATGAGCGAATGATCTGACCAGAGTCCACTTCCTCGACACCGGCGATGAGCCGCAGCAGCGTCGACTTCCCACTTCCGTTGCGACCGATGACACCAATCCGGTCACGGGAATCCATGCCGAGCGACACACTCTCGAGCACAGGATTCTCGGGATACGACTTGGAAACGGATTCGACGGACAGCAG
>JABDJC010000069.1 GCA_013003395.1 Acidimicrobiia bacterium | reverse complement strand
GAGGGTGCCTGCCCGGAGCACGAGGTTGTCTTCGGACGCATCGTGGTGAACCAGGCGGGGAGTGAACTCCCACAGTTCGTCGGCTTCGTTGTAGCGCTCAAACCAGTCGTCGATCTGGAGCGCCGCGCCTCGGTCGATGGGCGCGACGGCCTTCGCCACGACCATGCGGAGCTCAGCGAGCATGCGGCGTCGTTCCGAGACGTCAGGCAGCGGCACGTCGCCTACGTCCGTGATTTCGTGCAGTTCGACCAGAAAGCTCGCGGTCTGCCGCGCGAGCGACTTGGCTCCGTGACCGCTCGTCACCTCTCCCGGGATCATTGGATACGCGATGGCACCGAACGGCAGTAGTGCGGACGGCGACGCCAGCCAGTGCGGACTCGGCACCGCAACGGAGAGCTGAGGTTCCAATTTGGGCAGGAGCTGCATCTCGAGTTGGTGGCGGCCGACGACTCCCGGATTGCGACCCAGCCGTACGACATCGCCTGCCGATGTCCCTACCGCCACGCTGTGATAGCCGACACCCAGGCGGTTCACATTTCCTCCAGTGTCAAGCCCGCTCTGCTGCAGGACACGTTCCACGTCCTGCAGTTTCCAGTTTGCCGGGTCGTTCTGGATCATCCAGCGACCGTAGCGGCTCGTTGACCGCTGCATCGGTCCTCGGGTACGCTGGCCGGCATGAACTCGACGAATGCTTGGTGGCGGATCTCGTAACCGAGGTCGGCGCGCGCAGCATTCAGCCGGTGACCTCGGTCTCCGGCTTTTCTTTTGCCCACGGACATCAAGGAGCCCACATTGACGGACAAGAAGCGAGTGTTCAGCGGACTCCAGCCCACCGGAGACATCCACCTCGGCAACTACCTCGGTGCGCTGAAGAATTGGGTCAAGCTGCAGGACGACTACGACCCGGTGTATTGCGTCGTCGATCTCCACGCCATCACGGTCGATTACGACCCTGCCATCTATCAACGAGAACGGCTCGAGGCGGCGAAGGTCTTGATGGCGTGCGGGATCGATCCTCAGCGGTCGCTGTTCTATTTCCAGTCTCAGGTGCCACAACACACCGAGCTGTCATGGATCCTCGGAACGATGACCCCGATGGGCGTCCTCAACCGCATGACTCAGTACAAAGACAAGGTGGACAAAGGCATCGCAGCAAACTTCGGGTTGTTCGCGTATCCGGTGCTCATGGCCGCCGACATCTTGTTGTATCGCGCTCACCTGGTTCCGGTCGGCGACGATCAGAAGCAGCATCTGGAGATGACCCGCGACATCGCCGAGCGGTTCAACAACCGGTTTGGCGAGGTGTTTCCGATACCTGATCCGCTCATTCCCGAACACACCGCTCGGGTCATGTCGCTGTCTGACCCGACCTCCAAGATGTCGAAGTCAGACCCGAATCTCAAGAGCCGTGTCCTTGTTCTGGACAGTCCCGACGTCATCCGCAAGAAGTTGCGCTCAGCAGTGACCGACTCCGACCCGGACGTGCGGTACGACTGGACGGCCAAACCTGGTGTGTCGAATCTCTTGGAGATCTTCTCGGCTTGCAGCGGTCGAACCATCGACGACCTCGAAGGCGAGTATCAGAGCTCGGGATACGGCGTCTTCAAAGATGCCGTCGCTGACGCCGTCATCGCTGAGCTGGCTCCAATCAGCAAGGCATACGACGCGCTCGATGACGGCGAAGTGAGTGCTTTGATGGCCACGGGTGCCGCCAGAGCCCGTGACTTGGCCGAGGAGTACCAAGAAGAAGTTCGCCGGGTCACCGGCTTCGCTGCTCCATAGCGTCGTCGTCGTACCGGTCGCTTGCGCGTTCGAGGAACGTTTCGATGGCGCTGACGACAGTTCGCGTGCGCGGGGAGGGCACGATGTCGAACGAATGGGTTGCGCCCGGCACTTCGAACAATGACACCTCCGAACGCGATACCGCCTCGAGCGCTGAGACGAAGTGTCTGGCTTCGGCGGGCGGTACCAACGAGTCGTGAGTTCCATGAATGACCAGAAAGGGCGGTGCATTTTCGTGGACTTGATCGATGGGAGAGGCGGCCGCGTATCTCTCAGGTGCGGCAGACACTTCGGCTCCCATCAGGATCTTTGGAATCACCGGCCAGTCGCCACGGGTTCTGTTGCGATTGACGAAGTCGTACACGCCGTAGATGGGGATACACGCCTGCACACCGGTACCGTTGCGGCTCGATTGCAGCGTCGCGAGGCTGGCCAAGTGGCCGCCAGCTGACCCTCCCGTCAGTGCGATGAACTCCGGATCGATGTCGAACGATTCTGCGTCGTGTCTCACCCATCGGATTGCCTCATGGACGGCGGCGATTCGAGCATCCAGCCCCTCGTCACGTGACAACGGATAGGAGATCGACACCACGGTCCAGCCACGGTTGGCCAGATGGTGCATGAGAGGTCTCGCCTGCTGGCGTTTGTCGCCGCCAGTCCATCCGCCACCGTGGATCTGCAGGAGAACACGGTTGCCAGTACTCGCGACACCGCGGTAGAGGTCGAGCGTGCATCCGTCTGCGTATTCGATGTCGTCGACGCGATCGATGTCCGATGGCACGGAGAATGGATATCGGGTGGCGCGTCGCTGGAGGGGAAGCGAGATCGGCCGGGGCGGCGGAATCTGCAGCGCCAACGCAGCGGACCGGGGAGCTCTCCGAGCTCTCGCAGCGAGCAGCAGGTAGCCGATCCATCCAAGCACCAGTAGCAGGGCTCCGAAGCCACCGACGAAGTGATCGAGCGCTCCGAACGACACGAATACGGCTGCCAGCGCGCCCGAAGCGGCGAAACGAACGGGGAGTAGCTCGGAAGTCAGCATGGCGGGTAGCCAGAGCGGTTGAGCCCACCACGGACGGTTCCGCTTCGGTGAACGCAGAGCGTTTTGTGCACCAAAGGCCGTCAAGAAGCCAAGAAGGAACAAGAGAACAGAAGACATGAACCAACAGCCTAAGCCTGGTCGTGAAAGTCCTCGCACGACAATGCCCCCCCTGCGGCCTGGCGGCCGCTGTCCCCCCAACACTCGCTGCGCTCGCGAGGGGGACAGAGGTTGTCGCGGCGCTTGCTGGGGGACAGGGGTTCTCGCGTCGCTCGTGGGGGAGGGGATGGATGTCTTTCTCCTCCCCCGTCGACGGAGGAGACGTTTGGGGGAGGTTGGGAGGGGGCACAACGTGTGAAGGGTTAGCGCGTTCGTGAGATTCTGACGCGGCGATCGAGGAGGGTTCTCGTACGGTGATGCCCCCCTGCGGCGGAGGCGGCCGCGTCCCCCCAACACTCGCTGCGCTCGCGATGGGGACAGAGGCTCTCGCGGCGCTTGCTGGGGGAGGGGATGGATGTCTTTCTCCTCCCCCGTCGACGGAGGAGACGTTTGGGGGAGGTCGGGAGGGGGC
>JABDJC010000223.1 GCA_013003395.1 Acidimicrobiia bacterium | reverse complement strand
GGAGGTGCCGACGCCGCCGCTTGCTCCCCACACGACAATGGTCTGGCGCGCCATGTCAGGCGGCCTCGTGGCCGACGAGGACTGCGAGCTGGCTTGCGGCTCGGTGGGCGCCGACGCGGATCGCTGGTGTGCTGGGCTGGGTTGAGAGGCGGTGGTGCACGAGTTGCTTCCAACGTGCTTGTCCGATGACGCCGTTGTTGACGGCATCGGCGAGTCGGTGGAGTTCGTACATTGCGACCGCCTGGTTCTCGACGTTGCCGCCGGCGGTGTCGTGGACGCCGGGATCGAGGGCAACGATGGTCGGGAGTTGCCCGCGGCGGTAGCGGCGGTTCTGGTTTCGGTCGTCGGTGTCGAGGAGCCGGTAGCTCGCTCGAAGACGAGTGGCCAGATACGACAGCAACACGCGTGGTTCGCCGGCTTCGTCCCGAGGGTCGAGTTCGGCGTCGGCGGTTGCGAGAAGGTGCCCGGCGGCAGCCCACAGGGTGGAGTAAGCATCGTCTTGGTGTCGGTGTGCGCTGAAGCTTTGGGCGACGCGGGAGACCGACGGGCGGAGGGCGACCATGAGCATCGTGGTCGCGTCGGCGTCGCCGTGCTGGTGCAAGCGGAGTAGTGCGCGAACGATCGGGTTCTGGTCGACGGTGGCGTCGGCGCAGGTGTCGATGATGGTCGGGATGGAGAGGCCGACGAGGGCGGGTTCGTCGGCCCATCGGCTGCGGATGCGTGAGTGGCGGGTGGGAGCGAGGCACCGGCGGTACTGGTGGTCGAGGAACTGGTGGATGGGGTGCTGAGTGGGATGGTGGATGGTCACGGGTCGAACTCCTGAGAGGTTTTGGCGGGATGGTTCGACTGCCACGGTGCGCCCCAATGCTCACCGCAACCCTCACAGCTAATGGCGCTGCTTCAGATCCCTCGCATCGGCGCGAGCACCATGGCTGAGCAGGTGGAATGCGTATTGACGTGAGCATTGAGCCCGTGGCTCCAGTAGGAAATTTCTGACGGAGTGCGTATTGCCGTGATCAATGTCGAGGCACGTGGAAGCCATGTCCTCCACCTCGGCCCCGTCCGCTACTTCCGCCTCGATGTCGCCCATCGAGATCGTTCTGCTGTCGCTGCTTGCTGCAGCGCTCTCGCTCGCGGTTGCGCTGTGGGCGGGAGTTGTCGGTGCGGCGGTGATCTCCGGTGCCGGGCTCGTCACCGTCGGTCTCGGTGACGCCCTCAGAGCGATTCCCGCTCTCGTTCGCAACCCGGGCGAACCATCGCGGGCGTGGCCGCCCGAGGTTGCCGAACGGATTCCTGGTCCCGCCGTCTACTGGACCGTCACCGTGCTCTCTGTTGTCGCGGTCGTCGGTCTGTTTGTCGCTGCGCGGATGCTGTGGAAGGCATCGACGACGGGTCGGCGGCGGCTCGGTGTCGACGCGCACGCACGCTTTGCAAAGCGACGTGAGCTTCGTCCGCTGCTGATCCGTGAACCGGTGCCGGGCCGGTTCGTGCTCGGGGTGTGGGGACGGTGGCTGATTGCAACGGAGAACCGGCGATGGGCACCGCCGACGCACACCGGTCTGCGTCGCCTCCTCGCTCGTGCCACCGGAGAGATGCGATCGGGCCAGCAAGGCGATGTCACTTCGATCGCAATCGCCGGGCCGACCCGGTGCGGCAAGACGTCGCAGTGCGCTATCCCCGGGCTGCTCGATTGGGCCGGACCGGCGATCGTGCTGAGCGTCAAACGCGATCTGATGGACGCGACGATCAAGCGTCGCCGCGATGTCGGCGAGGTACGCGTCTTCGACCCGGGCGGCTTCTTGCGGGAGAACCAGGGTGCGATTGCAATCGAGGACCACGAGATCGCCAGGTGGTCACCGCTGCGCATGGCGCACACGGCAACCGGTGCGAAGAAGGCGGGCGAAGCGCTGTCGTCGTGGACCCCAAAGGCCGGCGTCGACGGGGGTATGGACTTCTGGACAACGCAGGGCAAGTTGCTGTTCACCGGACTCCTCGGCGCAGCGGCGCTGTCGGGCAGCCCGTCGATGAAGGAAGTGGCGAAATGGGTCTACGACATGGAGCGTCCGGACCCCAAGAACAAGAAGAAGGCCTGTGCCCCGCGCGACGTGCTCGACCGCGCGTTCAAGGATCCTCGAAAGAAGCCGGCGGCTGACTCGGCAATTCGGCATCTCCGGTCGATCTGGAACAAGCCCGATGATCGGATCATCGCCTCGGTCTATGCAACAGCGCAGACGGTGTGCGATCCGTGGCTCGACCCGAACGTCGCGGCAGCCACCGACCTGAAGAACGGAGAGGGCGAGTGGGTCGACCTCGACTGGCTGCTGGACACCGGCAACGAGGGCAAGGACGCCAACACGCTGTACTTGCTCGTCAGCCTCGACGACTACAAACGCCTCGCACCAGTGCTTGCCGGGCTGCTGTCGGACCTGAAGTCGCAGGCCTATGAGTGGGACATGCAGGGCCGAGCGTTCCCGGCACCGTTGCTGATGCTGATCGACGAGGCCGGCAACATCCCGCTGTCGTGGCTCCCCGAAGTGTCATCGACGTGTGCCGGGATCGGAATCCAGCTCGTGACGATCTGGCAGTCGCTCGCCCAGATCCACGAGGCGTACGGCAAGCGCGCCGACATCTTGCTCACGAACCATGCGACCAAGCTGTTCTTCCCGGGAGCGTCGGACGACTCGACACTCGGCTATGTCTCCAAGATCGTCGGTGACGAAGACGTCGAGCGTCGATCCTGGTCCAACGACCTCGGCGGCGGGCGCCGATCGATCTCCGGTCAACAGAACCGCGAACCGCTCGTGCCCTACTTCTTGTCGCGACTGCCGCGCTATGGCTCCGCCTTGCTCATCCACTCCAACATCCCTCCGGCACATGTCCAGGGTCGCGAGTGGTGGCGGATCAAGCGCCTCGCCGAGATGGCGCCACCCCCAACACCGGAGCCGACCGTGCCGGCCGGCTGCGGGCCGTGGACACCGACTACCGCACGCCCGGGTCGCCGGCGGACCGAGGCAACTTCTGGCAGCGCAGTGGAAGAGCAGACGGAGCGTTGTGAGGCCGAGGCGGTGGCGTCATGAAGCGCCAACGGGTCGACCATGCGGCGCTGATCGACGAACTCCACGCCCAGCTGACCGCCCGAATCGGGGAGATGGCGACCAGTGACGACTGGCTCGCCTATCTCGAAACCGCCCGCAAGTTCCACCGCTACTCGCCCCAGAACCAGATGCTCCTCGCACTCCAAGGCGCATCTGGCTACGTCGCCTCCTACCGCAACTGGACCCGCATCCCGTCCACCGACGGCGGCACCTGCCAAGTCGCCAAGGGCCAGAAGGGACTCACGATCCTCGCTCCGATGGTCGCCAAGGTGGTCGATGTCGATGAAGCCACCGGGGAGGAATCGAGCCGCAAACGACTCCGGGGTTTTCGCACGGTCAAGGTCTTCCACGAGGGCCAGCTCGTCGCACCACCAGCGATCCCCGAACCGCACATGCCCGAACTCTTGACCGGCGATAACCGGTGGCAACACGTCTGGTCCGCCGTGGTCGGACAGCTCGAATCGGAAGGCTTCGAAGTCCAACTCCACGACCGATCGCCGATCGAGAAGTGGAACGGCCTCACCAACTACGTCGACCGGACCGTCCAAGTTGCAGGCGACCTCGAACCGCCACAGCGAATCAAGACGCTGCTCCACGAATGGGCGCACGTCCACCTCGACCACGAACACCGCACCGAGACCACACGAGACGTCAAGGAAGTCGAAGCCGAGTCAGTCGCGTACCTGCTGTCGCAGAGCATCGGCCTCGACTCCCAGCGGTACACCGTCCCGTACGTAGCGGGTTGGGCGCGTGGTGACCTTGACGTCGTCGAGTCCGCAGCGCAAGCCGTGCTCAAGACGACCAAGCGGCTGGTCGAGACACTCGAGACGGACCTCGGTATCGAGCTGACACCCGACGCGCTCGATCACGCCATCGACCCCGACATCGTCGAACTCGATCCGCCAACCACGGCGAACGAGAGAAGCATCGAGTCGACGATGGCACCCAAGGTCGAGCCTGACGGTGAGCAACTCACGATCGAAGGTGTGCCGAAGCCGATGCCGAGGCAGGGACTCGGCTCACTCGATCTCACCGATGCCGAGTTCGTCCTCGCTGTGAAGAACTACCTCGAACCCGAACCCGGTCGCAGACTCATGGAAATCGCCTTCGAACCCGATAGCGCACCCGAAGCAGCGATTCTTCTCGCAGAAGCCGGCCTCTCGGCCGGTCAGACCGCCCGAGTCCTCGACCACTTCGGACGCGACACCAATGAGATCCGTCAAGCGCTGCTTGCCCCGATGTCACACGATGCCGAGCGGCCGACGCTCTGGACCGAGACCGAGGTCGCCGCCGTGTTCCCCGACCTAACCGAGCCCGCCATCGACGTAGCGGCTCCTGGCGACGACCAAGCGAACGCAACGCTCATCGCACAGACCTATCGATCCGCAGAGCCAGACCGTGTCGCTGCACTTGCCTACGGACTCGGCGTGCCGTGCGCCGACGTCATCAGAGTGTGCGCGAACTCGCGACCCGATCCAGCCGCATCCGTTGAGATCGCAATCGCCATGCACCAAGGCGACGTCACCGCAGCGATCGACGAACTCAAACACGCCTGGCCAAACCCGCCCGGCGGATGGGACGAGTACCTACCCGCGGCGCCAAGAGTCGCCGAGGTCGACGAGTACGCATCGACGCAAGCAATCCTCGACGAGTGGTACGGCATCGAACCCGCCGCAGATCCAACCATCTCGGAACCGTCGCTGACATGAGCACCGCCGATCCCAGCCCGCTGATGAACGCCCTCGACGCCTTCGCCCAACGCGTCTGGTCTGATGGCGAACGGAGCTTCGACGAGGCGTTCGTCGAAGCGATCGACGACTGGCTCGCCGATACCTCCGCCACCTACAACGACTCCAGACCGTTCGAGCCGACTGCCGACGTCGACGACCTCGGACGAGCGCTCATCGCCCTCGCCTCCTCCGTCGAGAGGCTTCGGGCGATACCAAGCCTCGCCGTTCGGTCGACCGCCGACGCGCTCGCGGCTTGCCTCGACTCGATCGGTATCGAGTAGACAGCGTCAGTCGGGGGCACAATCCCCATCCCCGAATTGGCAACACCGAGAGCCGACCGTTCTGCCAGTGCCCCGCTGCAAGC
>JABDJC010000037.1 GCA_013003395.1 Acidimicrobiia bacterium | reverse complement strand
GCGCTCCTCGAGGTCGAGGACGTCGTTGGCGACCTCTCCCAGCTGCGATCGAATCTCGACTCTGGCTTCGTCGAGGCTGGTCTCGACCTCCTCGGCTGACTGCTTCTTTCTCGACCGATACCAGAGGAAGCCGCCGACTCCGAGAACGATCAGCACCACGAGCACGACGCCGCCACCCCCGCCACCGCCAGTCGCGGGAACTGGCTCATCGACTGCCGCTGGTTGCTCGCCATCGTCAGTAGATGGGACCGCGTCGCCTGCGAGAGCAGCCGCGAACGACAAAGCGAATTCAGCGTCATTTCCCCCGGCGTCGAACGCTGCGTCCAGCGCTGAGTCCACTTCGTCGGCGCTGTAAATGGAGTTGTTGCCGGCGAAGCCCGCCTCAGACGGCGTGACCACGAGCAGCAAGCCGTCGACGTCGAGGCGATCGAACACTGCGTCAGCGAAGGCGGTGGCGCCGCCCGTCGGATCCTCGTCGAGTACGGCCAGCATGAACCGTTCACCGTCGCTGCGACCGATGGTCACGGCCGTGTTTGCGTCGGTCCCCGAGATCGAAACACCCGGGTCGAGCCACACGCCGGAATCGACGATGATGTCGGCTACCTCGTCTGGGGTGGCGGCAACCGCAGCGAGCGACGACCCGAGGACGAGAAGTACAGAGATGAGGGCGACGATGAGGAATCTGAGTTTCGGCATGTGCGTAGCTTAGATTCGTGGCCAACCTCCTCCCGAAGCGTTGTCCACCACCGTCGCTAACGTCGCAGCCGTGGCAATTCGAATCGCACTCCTCGGTCTTCTCATCGTGGCCTCCGCCTGCACCTCGGCGGCTCCTGACACGGTCTCGGTCACGGCAACGGTGCCGGCGCCGACGACCACTCGAGTTGCTCCGATCGACACGACGGGCGCTCCGATCGCTCCCAGGGACCTCGCACTCGCGTCCCGACGTAGCGACGTCGGCGCCGACGCAGAAGCGTTCGCCCGATCTGTACTGGGGGAACGAGGCGACGTTTCAGAGCAGACGGCGACCCTTCTACAGCAGAGTCTCGGAATCGTCCTCGAACGCGGGACAGACGGGTTCGCTATGTCGGCGATCGACGCGACGAGCACCGTTGACGGTGGATTGATCGCCTTCGTCCCGGAGCGAGACTTTCGAGGAGATCCTGCGTTGCTGGAGCAGCTCGGACTCTTCATTTCCGGCCAAGAGTTCGGGACGCCAGGATCTGCGATCGACATCGCAGGCCGACCCGGCGTCAGGCTCGACCTGCCCGAAGGCACCTGGGTGCTCTGGCAGAGCCACACGGTGGTCGTGGTTGCCGTCTCCGAGAGCGGCGACTTCGCCGAACAGGTAGTTGCCGAGGTCGCCGCAGGCGTCGACGACTACGCATGGCAGACGGGCGACTGCCTGTACATGGGTGATGGCGGCCTGCCCTATGCGCCGTTCGGGACACTCGACCTCGTGCCTTGCGATGAGCCGCACACCCACGAAGTGCTCGAAGCTCAGAACGCGTTGGGCGCCGCCGACGCCGAGTATCCGGGCGGCTTGGGAGACCAGGTCGCCGAGTTCTGTGATGCCGCGATCGATCGTGTCTTCGGCGTGGCACCATCCGCGCTTGCTTACGACCTCGTGCGGTACCAGCCGGACGAAGATGAATGGGCTGCCGGCGACCGGTACGCCGCTTGCGTCGTGGCTCGAGCCGATCCGTCGTATGCGATCTATGAGCTGGTCGGACCCGCCGCAGCCAGCGAGACACCTGTCGTCACGTTCGGCATGGATGAGTGCTTTGGTCTGAACAGGAGGGCAGGACAACTCCGTTGCGATCAACCGCACATCTTCCAGATGGTGGGGACCGTCTCGTACCCAGGAGACGCTGAGGCTTCTTTGCCTTCGGTGAGCGATCGTCGGCAGATGCTCGGCGACGAATGCGACTCGCTTGCTTCGGACGTGGTTGGCGAACCGAAGTCTTCGAACCATCGAGTGCTCGGAACCTACGACCCGATTTCGCGGGTCGAGTGGGAAGCGGGGCTCCGCGAGGTGCCCTGTTTCGCCTATCTCGTCGACGATGCCCTGGCACCACTCACCATCGTCGGGCGTCTCGATGGTGAGCACACCGTCCTGGGCAACACTGACGACAGCATCGCTGCGTGAACCGTCTGGCGGGCGGTCAACTGTCGGAAGCCGCCGCTTCACCGAGTTGGATCGAGCGTGCGGCAGCAGCCTGAAGAGCATCGTCGACGAGGTTTCGAAGGCCTCCGTCCTCGAACACGCCGAGGGCGGCAGCCGTGGTACCTCCCGGCGAAGTCACTTGGACTCGCAGGCCGGCGGCGTCCTTGTCCGAAATACCCAGCATCATCCCGGCACCACGAAGCGTTTGATTGACGAGCGTGGTTGCCGTCGCCGCATCCAAACCGAGTCGCATGCCTGCGTCGGTCATGGCTTCTGCGAGCAAGAACACGTACGCCGGACCGGAACCAGAGACGGCAGTGACTGCGTCGAGTTGCTCTTCGGTGACTCGCAGCGCCTTGCCAATGGAACCGAGTACTTCCTGAGCGATGGCCGCTTGCTCGTCGCCCGCTGCGGTGCCGGTTGCGTACGCCGTCATGCCTTCCTCGACGGCCGCCGGCGTGTTTGGCATCGCCCGAACAATAGGAATGCCAGGCAGTGCCTGCTCGAAGACGGCAATCGGGACACCTGCAGCAATGCTGATGACGAGTTGATCGGCAGCGAGGGCGGGTCGGATCTCGTCCAGAAGTTCGGTCACGTTGTTGGGTTTCACCGCAATGACAACCACCGATCGGCCTGCGACGGCCTCGGGCGCCGAAGCGGCGCCCTGCACGCCGGTGGCTGTTGCAAGGTTTTCGACGGCCTCCGGCATCTTGTCCGCCACGGAGATCGACGGGGGTTCCCAACCGGCTCGCAGGAGTCCGCGAGCAATGATGCTGCCCATCGCTCCTGCACCGAGAATTGCTGTTGAAGGTCGCATCGGCGCCACTCTACGACGCAACTCACGGATCGGGTATCGGACCGCTGCGACGTATCCTCTGAGTCGTGACCCGTACTCAGGCCGCAATGGCCGAACTCAAAGAATTCTTTTCTGGACCGCGGCCTGTGGGCGACTCTGCGGTTCCGCCGATCGTCTTCGTCATGGCGAATGCGGTGTCTGGCCTCACGGTTGCGGCCACGGCTGCCGTAGCCGTCGCCGTTGCGCTCATGGGCTATCGGATCGCACGAGGACGTCCGGCGATCTACGCCTTGGGCGGTGTCGCCGGAGTCGGGTTCGCGGTGTTCCTGGCCCTGCGGTCGAATCAGGCCGAGGGGTACTTTCTTCCCGGGATCGTGTCGAGCGCTGGGTGGGCTGTGGTTGCCTTGACCAGCGCCGCCGTGCGTCGACCCGCGGCGGTGTACACGAGTTGGGCGGTGCACCGGTGGCCGATGGAGTGGTATCGCCGAAGCGACATTCGACCCGCATACACCGAAGTGACACTCGCATGGGGGTTGTTCTTCGCCGTCCGTGCTGCGATCCAGTATCGGCTCTTCGACGGCGGCAACGTCACTGCCCTCGGACTCGTGAAGGTCGCAACCGGTACTCCGGCGGTGATCGTGATGCTCATCGGCACCTATCTGTACGGGACGTGGCGACTCGAGAAGCTCGGCGGACCGACGGCCGACGAATACCTGGCGGGGGCCGAACCGAGCGGCGAGCACCGCAAGCTCTGACGGGGTGGAACACGACTAGTTCGGGTGACGTTGTACCTTTCGCCCGGAGAAAGCGAGCCGCCCCAATGATCCCGAAACTGAGTGCTCTTCTGGTTGGTCTGGCGTTGATCGCCACATCGTGCGGCGCCGATTCTGCCGATCCAACCGTCGCCCCAGCAACGACCACGGCCGTCACTGACGCAGCGCCGACCACGACCGGCACCGCCTCCACAAGCGGGCCCAAGCTGCGCGGCGAGCCCGCTCCTGAACTCGAGTTCACCTACTTCTCCGACGAGAGCCCTGGGTCGCTTGCCGACTTCGCCGGCACTCCAGTCGTGCTCAACTTCTGGGCTTCGTGGTGCCCTGCGTGTATCGCCGAAATGCCGGACTTCCAAGCGGTGAACGCAGCGCTCGGCGGACAAGTGCAATTCGTCGGAGTTGCCATTCAGGACCAACGCGAGTTGTCGAACTCCCTGGCAGCCGAGACCGGCGTCGAATACACACTCGTCGAGGATCTCGACGGGTCGACCTATCAGTCGATCGGCGGGTTCGCCATGCCGACGACGCTGTTCATCAACGAGCTGGGCGAGATCGTCGAGCAGCACAACGGAACCCTTTTCGCGGAAGAGCTCGAGTCCAAGATCCGAGAACTGCTGCTCACCGGTTGAGAGAACTCCTCTTCCCGTCCACTGACGCCGGTGTCGCAATCCAGCTGGCAGTACTGACCATCGGAGGTCTCATCGTTCTGATTGCAGTGTGGCGGCGCCCCAACGCCCGACTATTGGTGTTTGGCGTGTGGATCTTGAGCATTGCGCTGTTCGGGGTCAGGGCTCTTCACTGACCGCACCGCTCTCGAGCGGCACGATGCACTC
>JABDJC010000030.1 GCA_013003395.1 Acidimicrobiia bacterium | reverse complement strand
CTCCTAGCCACCCCCAATCACCGACTACGTCGGCGGGGGAGGAAACGAACCCGTCCCCCCGCGTGCCACGAGAGAACCTCTGTCCCCTCGCGAGCGCAGCGATTGTCTCTTTGTCCCCCTCGCGAGCGCAGCGAGTGTTTTGGGGACAGCGGCCGCCAGGCCGCAGGGGGGCATCACCGTACGAGAACGACGACGATCGCCGCGACAGAACCCGGCAGACGCGATCGACCTTCACCCGTTGTGCCCCCTCCTGGCCTCGATTAATCACCGACTACGTCGGCGGGGGAGGAAACGAACCCGTCCCCCACGAGGGAAGCGAGAACCTCTGTCCCCTCGCGAGCGCAGCGATTGTCTCTCTGTCCCCCTCGCGAGCGCCAGCGAGTGTTGGGGGGACGCGGCCTCCTAGGCCGCAGGGGGGCATCACCGTACGAGAACGACGACGATCGCCGCACCGACCTGCGCGAGCGTCAGGTCGACTCTTGCTTGCGCCTTGTGGAGAACAGGAGGCCGCCGCCGAGGATCAGCAGGGCCAGAGCTGCGAGTGTCAACGACGAGCTGTCGAGGCCCGTCAATGGCAACGTTGGCTGCATACTTGCGAACGCCACGTTGGAACCCTCGAGTGTGGCATTCAGCACCACGACGGATCCGTCTGGGTACAGGGTCGAGATGGTCACGTTCGGGCCGACCAGCGGCGCGTCGAGGCTCGGATTCAACGAAAACGCTCCACTGCTGTCCGTCACGACCGTGTACACATTTCCGGCGGAATCCGTGATCGTGACGATCGCTCCGGCAACAGGATTGCCGTCCGTGTCGAGAATCACACCGTTCAGTCCTGGGAAGGCGTACCCCAGATCATTCGCGACGACGTCGCTGTCGCCGGTGACCGTCACGAAGACTTGCTGGTCGGAGCCGCCGTCGACGTCGTCAGTCGCGAAGAGTCCGTTGACTAAGGAGGCCGAGTCGACCACGACCGTGTACGTACCGGGCTCGACATTCTCGAATACGTATGGGCTGGCAGTGACGGTCTCGGCGACCAGGGTGTCGTCTGCCGTCCCGAAGAGTCCGTCTTCACCGCAGCTGATGAGCTGCACGACCACACCTGAAATGTCGTCTTCGCCAGGATCGAGAACGCCGTTGCGGTTGGCGTCGAACCAGACCTGACCCGAGATGGTCACTCCCAGAGCGTCCAAGTAGTCGGGAATGCCGTCACCGTCGGTGTCGACCGGGTTGGCAGGATCGCCGCCGATCTCGTCGGCGTCGCTGATGCCGTCGTTGTCTGAGTCGGTGTCGGCGAAATCCGGAATCCCGTCGCCATCGGTGTCCAACGGGTTCGAGAGATCCGGGCCTGCCTCCGTTGCGTCATCGATGCCGTTTCCGTCGGAGTCGGTGTCGATCATGTCGGCCAGGCCATCACCATCGGTGTCGACAGGATTGCTCGGATCCGGACCGACCTCAACCGAATCCGGTATGCCGTCGTTGTCCGAGTCGTCATCGAGGTGATCGAGCAGGCCGTCGGTGTCTGAGTCAGAAACCGGCAGAGGATTCGCGGCGATCGTGTCGTCCAACCCGTCGTCGTTGACGTCACTCGGATCGTCGACCATGCCGTCACCATCGGCGTCGGTGCCACCGGCCTCGACGATGTCGGCGATTCCATCGTTGTCCGAGTCCAGATCCTGACCGTCAGGAATGGAGTCTCCGTCCGTGTCGACCGTGCCTTCGACCGCATCGGGAATTCCATCGTTGTCGTCGTCGAGATCGTCGACGTCGGCAATACCGTCACCGTCAGAGTCCATCTGGATCTCGATTGTGACGGTTGCTGTAGAGCACGTCGGAGTCGGTGAGTCGTCATCGCACAGCACATACAGAAGTGTGTCCGTGCCAACCGAATTCGCAGGAGGTGTGTATGAGATGAGCCCTGGACCGATGATCGTGATCGCTCCGCCGGCAGTTGACGGCCCGGCAGCGCCCACGCTGGCATTGTCCGTCAGCGTGTCGTTGGCGCCCACGTCGATGATGACCGGCGAACTTGCATCCTGAACCACCGGCACCGGACCGTCATCAACCGCTATCGGCGAGCCCTCATCGAGGACGTCGATCGTCACCGTGGCGCTCGAGCACGTCGGAGCGGGTGAGTCGTCATCGCAAATGGTGTAGTCAAAAGTATCGATCCCTGCGAACCCCGGTGCCGGGATGTATTCGACCATTCCGCCAACGACGCTCACCGTCGCACCGGCCGCGGTCGGACCGGCTGACACGAGTGCGGCGCCGTCGACAAGGGTGTCGTCGACCGTCACATCGATGACCGTCGCGGTCGTGGTGTCTTCACCGATCAGTACAGGCCCATTGGGCGTAGCGACCGGCGAACCCTGGTCAACCACGTCGATCGTCACGGTAGCCGTCGAACAGGTCGGCGTCGGCATGTCATCGTCACAAATCGTGTAGTCAAAGGAGTCGGCCCCCGAGTAGCCGGGAGCGGGTGTGTACTCGACCATGCCTCCAACCACCGCAACGGTGGCGCCTGAGGCGGAGGGTCCCGCCGACGTCAACACTGCGCCATCGACCATCGTGTCGTCAGCCGTCACATCGATGACCGTCGCCGACGTCGTATCCTCGCCCACCGCGATCGGTCCGTCGGGATCAGCAACTGGCGAACCTTCATCGACGACGTCGACGGTCACCGTGGCTGTGGAGCACGTGGGCGTCGGGGTGTCGTCGTCACAGATCGTGTAGTCGAAGGTATCGGTACCTGCATAGCCAGCCGGCGGTGTGTACTCGACCACGCCGCCCGAAACGACGACCGTCGCACCTTCGGTAGATGGACCGGCAGACACAAGCGTGGCGTCGTCGATCATGGTGTCGTCGGCCGTCACGTCGATGACTGTGGCCGACGTCGTGTCCTCGCCGACGGAGATCGGTCCGTCCGGGTCAGCCACCGGCGAGCCTTCATCGGTGACCGTAACTGTGACCGTGGCGGTCGAGCAGGTCGGGGTGGGCGAGTCGTCGTCGCAGATGGTGTAGCTGAAGCTGTCGGCACCGACGAATGCCGTTGCCGGGGTGTAGTCGACCGTGCCTCCGGCACCAATGCTCACAGAGCCGCCCTGCGCGGAAGCGGGACCCGCTGACGTGATGACGGCGTCGTCGGTGAGATCGTCGTTGCTCGTGGCGTCGATGTTCGTGGTGGCATCTTCTCCGACCACCACCGGACCGTCAGGATTGGCGAGGGGCGAACCCTCGTCCGTGACCGTGAACGTCACTGTCGCAGTCGTGCACAAGCCGTCGATGTCGCAGAGTTCGTAGACGAAGCTGTCGGTTCCGTCGAAGCCGGCGTTGCCGGTGTAGGTGAATGTGCCGTCGCCGTTGTACACCGCGACACCGTTGGATGCCTGGGTGAACAACGAGATGTCAGTGGGGTCGATCGGGTTGTTCGGGTCGGCGTCATTCGTGGTGACGTCGACCGTGATCGCGGCTTCTTCTTGGACTACGAACGGTCCGTCGTCGACAGCGACCGGCCGGGCGTCGAACTTGACGCGGTAGTCCTCGATCTCGCCATATGAGTAGATGTTCAACTCGGTACCGCCGGTGCGTCCGGCAATTCTGAATCGCGCGAAGCTGTCGCCGTAGACCGAGCTCACGGGCACGGCTGTGTTGATGGTCACAACTCCACTCGATGGGACGAGGTCTGTCGCCACCTGTTCACCGACGTCGAAGGTTCCGTTGGCGTCCCAGTCGATCCATGCGCTCACGAATCCCGCATCTGTCGCAGTGTTCACCGTTATCGAGATGGCCTCACCGATTGGCAGCGCGGCGTCCTGCAGCGTTGCGCCATCAAAGGTCACTCCGTCGTCGCTTGAGTCAGCTGCGGCGTCTGCCGATGGCTGGCCGTCGAGGTCGGCGTCCGCAGGCGTACCCATGCTCAACCCTGGGTAGATGAGAGCGCCGGCACCGGAGCTCGTGCCGAGCGTTCCGTACGAGTCAGGAGCGTCGCCGAAGTCGGCGGTCGGGTTGGTGAACGGGTCGTTCTGGTCGTAACACGCCATGCCGTCATTGGACCCGTTGGGCGTGCTGGCCGTCTGGAGCGTGCTCACAAACGTCCCCAGATCGATCTTGAAGATGTTGCCACTGGCATTGTTGAAGGCGTAGAAGCCGAGGCCAGAGTTGACCACCCACACGGCGCCGAAGCCGCCGGTCTCGGCGGTTATCGGTCCTGAGAGTGGTTGGTTCACCGAGGTGTTCAGGACTGGGTCGTAGATCCACATCTGGGTCCCACCTCCCCGCACTCCGTAGAACTGCCCGTCGGTCGGTACGTATCCGAAGTCCGAGACGCTCGAGCTGGACGGAAGTGAGATCGTGGTCGTCAGTCCGGTTGACACGTCGGTCTTGTTGATTGTGTTGCCGGCCGCGTTGTGCCACAAGTTGCCGATGGCGTCGAAGTCGCCGGCATAGGACTGGAGGTTTGTGGTCGTGACCACGGCGGTCGATCCGTCCACTGGATCGAAAGATACGACGTTCCACGGCGAAGAGCCGGTGCGATCAACCCCGTAGATGAGTCCGTCCTCGATGTTGAGGCCGGTCGCGTTGTAGTTGGGCACGGAGCCTTGCTGTAGGTAGGCCGCCGGGTTGGTCGTCACATCCAGGAGCAGCACATTGCCGCTGGCCACCTGGGTGAGACCCTCCGGGCAGTTCCCTGCCGCGTATACAGGTGAGGGAGTTGCGACCACCGGTGTGATCACGAGGAGCGAAACGAACAAGGTCATGGCGAGCCGGGCATGACGAGACAGCACGAGATTCATTGGGGGTCCTGGGAAGAATGGGATGACGGTTCCCAAGAGAATCGACACACTTGCGACCCGGCTTTAGATCATTACGGACTAGACCGTTGTGACTAGTGCCGTCCGAACGCTGGGCCGAATCAGCCCTTCACGGAGCCGGCGAGGATGCCCCGCACGAAGAACCGCTGCAGCGAGAAGAACACTATGAGCGGAATCACCGTCGAGATGAACGCGCCGGCGGCCAAAAGGTGCTCTCGAGTACCGAACTCACCGGCCAGCGAGGCGATGCGGATGGTCACCGGCCACGCCTCGCCGTTGCCGCCGATCATCGTGAGCGCAATCAGGTAGTCGTTGTACGTCCAGAGGAACTGGAATATGGCGAACGCGGCCAGCACCGGAACCGACAGTGGCAACACGAGTCGCCAGAACATCGTGAAGTGGTCCGCGCCGTCGATGCGAGCGGACTCGAAAACGTCGCGGGGCAGACCGGAGATGTAGTTGTGAAGCAGGAAAATGGCGAACGGGAGTCCGAACCCGGTGTGCGTGAGCCACACCGCAGTCACCGATCCCGCCAGATTCAAGTCCGGGAAGAACGTGATGGTTTTGTCGAGGAACGGGATCGTCCAGTGTCCGCCTCCGGCGAACAACTGCAGCAGTGGGATGAGTGACGTCTGGAGCGGGATGGCCAACAACGCGACCGTGACGATGAACAGCCACTCGCGGCCCCGGAAGTCGATCCAGGCAAACGCGTATGCTGCAAACGCAGCAATGGCGATGGGGATGACTGTCGCCGGAATCGCGATGGCCAACGAGTTCAGCAGAGCGTTGGCGACACCGCCACCGACTTGGGCAGCCATGACGTCGGAATAGTTCTCCAGAGACAACCCTTGCGGGTCGTTGAGAAGACTCCACCATCCCGAGGCGCCCTGGGCGTCCCGAGTCCGGAACGAGTTGGCGAACAAGCCAAGTGTCGGAATGCTCCAGACGAGTACGAGCAGCCACAGTGCCCACGTGGGAATGGATCGCAGAAAGCGGTAGATGAACTTCCCGGCGCCTGGACCTTCGGAGGTGGCGAGTTCGCCCTGGGTTGGTGTCGTGACTGCCATCAGACCGCCAACTTCTGCATCCGGCGGATGTTGTAGAACATGATCGGGAGAATCGACAAGAAGAGCACCATCGCCAGCGCGGAACCGACGCCGAAGTTGAACTCGGCAAAGGCCTTGTCGTACATCTCGTTGGCGATGACGTTGGTGTCGAAGTTGCCGGCGGTCATCACTCGCACGATGTCGAACACCTTCATGACGGTCACGATGAGCGTGGTCACAACGACTCCGATCGTAGGGGCAATCTGCGGGATGGTGACTCCCCAGAACGACTGAGATTCAGTGGCGCCGTCGACCCTGGCGGCTTCGAGCAGTTCGCCTGGCACCGCCTTGATCGCAGCCGAGAAGATGACCATGGCGAAGCCGGTCTGGATCCAGATGAGCACGATCATCAACCAGAAGTTGTTGAATGGTCCCTCAGACGTGAACTGGATCGGTTGCGAGATCGTTTCGCCGGTCGCCTCGACCACGGCGAATCCGCCCAGACCTGGACCCAAGAATCGGTAGATCAGCCACAGCAGCGGCAATCCGGCTATGACGGATCCGATGGCCATTCCGTTGACGCCCTGTCGATAGCCAGCCATCCCCAGCGCTGCCAGTCCGACGATGACAATCGCCAGCACCGTCACCGCGATGAGTTTGCCGTTCGTCGAGTTGCTGATCTGTCCGAGCCACACCCAGAGGCTGTTGAGCACTCCGGTCTGCTCGCGTTGCGGAGGCCGAGCGATGTACATGAATCGCCAGATGATGCCGGCGCCAACGAACGAGATCGCCATCGGCATGAAGATCAGCGACTTGGCGATGTTCTCGCTGCGACTCTTGTCCGCCAGCACGGCCACTGCCAGTCCGAGAATGGTGGCCAGTCCCGTGACCGCGAACACCCACCAGAGGTTGTTGATGATGGTGCCGCGCAGCGTTGTGAATACGGCGAATGCGATCAAGAAGACGCCAAACGTCAAAGGCGCCAGCGAACCGGGACCAAAAGCCACTGCTTCACCGCGGCTCCGTCCGGTGAGTCGAGCCGCGACAAACCCCAGCGCGATCACGATCATGCCACCGATGAAGAGACGGCTCGTGAAGATGTTGGTCCAATTGCTGACGTTGATGATGTTGGCGTCGGTGAAGATCGAGGTGTAGTTGGCGAGTCCGACTGCTTCCACACCTCGCCCGTCGAGGAACGAGAGCCACAACGTACGTATCGTTGGAACGACCAGCGAAGCAGCGATGAAGAACAGCGCAGGCGTCAGGAAGATGTATTTTCGAGAGCCCTCCTCGATCTTGCGCTTCTCGAGGGCGCCCGGCAGGCTGCCGAAACCGATCGAAGCGCCGATGCCGGTCCCGAGCACCGTTGAGGCGAGGACCGCGTCGAAGCGTGACGCCGTATTCAGATCGGGTACGCCAAAAGCGCCGATCGCCCATCCGACGGTGCCCCAGATGACGAGTCCGCGGATCAGTGGATTTCTGCGGCCACGCAACAACCAGACAACGGCTCCCACTGCGACGGCGGCGAGGGTCCAAACCGTCAGCACGCCATAGTTGAGATTGGGAATCGGCGTGCCCACCTGTGTCTGCACGTTGCCGTCGACGAACACGAGGATCACTCGACGCATGGTCATCCCGACGATGAGGCCGAGCACTGCCCCACCGGCGGCGCCAACGGCGATGCGTGCCAGGCGATCTTCCAGACTGCCGAGCACAAAGCCGACCACAGCGCCGATCATCGCTGCAACCAGAATCCAAACCGACCCCTGGAACACACGGTTACCCAAGAGAATGCCGAACACCAGGGCAGCGCCGAGGCCACCGACGAGGCTCGTGAACCACGACCAACGGCGCGGTGCGACGTCGAACAGTTTGTTGGCTCCGATGAAGATGATCCCGCTACCGACGATCGCCGCTGCGACGCCGATCAGTGTCGAGATCACGCGGTCCATCGAAACCCTCCTCTCGTTCGTTGGACTCGCGACTCTAACGAGTTCGACTCGGACGCGCAGAGGGCGCTGGTGATACAGCGCCCTCTGCGTATCTCAGTTGTTGGTTTCGTTTACGGCCAGGTTGCGTCGATGTTCTCGGTAGCGGTCGCGGCATCAATGTCACCATTGACGAACGCCGTGGCCGAACGCCAGAACTCGGAGTTCACCGGCGAAGGCAGCTGGTCGGACCCGTCGAATCGGACCACTTCGCTATTGCGAAGAATGTTGATGAACGACTGCTCGATCGGTGACCACAGCGTGATGTCCGCGTCTGCGTTTGGCGAGATGAACCCACTCACCGCCTCGCCTCCACCGTTTGCCAGCTTCTGAAAACGCTGGCGGGCGTTGGCGTAGTCGGCGGAAGCCATATATGCCATCACTGCGGTGACTTCCGGCCGGTCGTTGAACTGAACCGGGAACACGCCACCGCTGAGCAGCGGCTTCGCATCATCGGCAGAGATCGGCGGGAAGAAGAACACATCGATTCCAGCCACGCCCTCTTCGGTGCGGTCTGTCCCGAAGTATGTGCCCTCGGGGAAGAACGACGCGAAGAAGTTGGCCTGCTTGTGCATGAGGCAGTTGTCATCCACGAGCGCAGGTGCGTTGTCACCGAACAGGGTCGTTGCAATCGTGCCACCTGCGGCGTAGGTGCCAGCGGGCAGGTTCCACAGATCCCGGATCTCGTCAAAGATCGCAACGATGCGGTCGTCGCTGAACAGGACATCGCCAGCTACCCACTGATCGAAGACATCGGCCCCGTGGTACCTCAAGATGAGGTCTTCCACCCAGTCGGTGAACGGCCAGCCGGTGGCTCCGCCGCCCGAGTCGATGCCTACACACCATGGCGTGTCGCCATTATCGATCATCTGCTGGCTCAGCGCCCTGAGCTCGTCCCAGGTCTCCGGTACTTCATAGCCCTTGTCGGCGAAGACCGCAGGCTTGTACCAGACGTTGGACTTGACGTCAGCTTTGGTCGGGAAACTGTACTGAACGCCATCGACATTCGCCAGCACGTATGTGTCAGCAGGAGTGGTCGCCTCCGAGGACGCCGCAAGGTCGTCTGGCAACGCGATGAGATCGCCGCTGCGGGCAAAGTCGGCCAACTTGCCGGGCTGCGGCAGAATGCCGATATCCGGTGGGTTTCCACCTGCAACCTGCACGTTGATCTGATCCGAGAAGTCTCGGGCGCCGGTGTAGCTGATGGTCATCCCATTCGCCGCAGCGAACAGATCGAGCGCAGCCTGGAAAGCGCCGGCTTCGGTGTCAGAGCTCTCTGGACCGAACACCGTGACCGTGGTTCCGGCCAGCGGGTTGTCCATTTCTACCGGCACTGTCTCCGTAACGGTGACGGTTTCACCAGGGACGGTGACGGTCACGGTTTCGGTCACCACGACGGTCTCCGGCGGAGCCGCTGGTTCGGAGTCGCCGGCGCATGCACTGGCCAGCATCATGAGGGCAGCCAGCATGGCTACCAGTTTCGTTAGTTTCATCGAGTATTACCTCCCTGCGCCTCGAGGATGCCTCGGGGACGCCGCCGACTGAAGCCCTGTGCCCGCGTCGACCAGGGGACCTTACTCGCGCGCGATGGAACGTTCCAGAGAAAATGGAGGACCTGCCAAAACGAGGCAAAGGCCCGTTTCGACTCCCCTCAGAAATCGAAACGGGCCTTTGTCAGGTGACTGAGAAACCAAACCCGTCCCCCAGACGAGCACCCCGCCATCTGACCTGCCTACATCCCCCTTGTGGATGAGAACCACGAAGAGCCGCGATCCACACTCCGGACAATGGCACGGATGGCTTTGGGTTCTCTTAAAGCGCGGCGGTCATCCCGGGTAGGGCGCAGCCTCGATGTCGATCTCGTCCATCTTGGAGACGTAGTGTCTGTAGAGACGCCTCGCCTCGCCATGGCGGCCGGCCGCGACCATGGCTTCCACCAGCCCGAGGTGGGCGCCCTCGTCGAACCCGTCTTTCTCGAGAACCCGCAACAAGTACTTGATCGCTGCATCGTGATCGGCGAGATCCATCGCGTCAGCAGCCAGCGCCTTGGCCACGGCGAGATATAGGGCTCTCGCTTCTTCACGAACCGGACCACACCATTCTTCATAGGCGTCTTCCTCGAGGAAGTCTCCGACATAGGCCGCTTCGGCGGCTTTGAGATGACTTCTCGCCTCCTCGGGCTTGCGATTGCGCCACCGCTCCAAGCCGTGTTCTGCTGTACGAATGAATTCCTCGTAGTCGACCGTCACGTGGTCGGGGTTCAGCGCCACGGACGAGCGATCGGCAGTGATGTACCAGTCAGCCGGACGTTCCTTGTCCGGGTCCAAAACCCCTCGCACGGTGCTGAGCGCCACGGACAGACGGTTGGCGGTCTTCTCCACCGGGTCATCCGGCCAGACAGCCGCTGCCAATTGATCTCTGTGCGTTGGTTTGCCGCGACGAGCTGCCAGCAGTTTCAGGAGATCCCGCGCCTTGCGCGACTGCCACTGGGACGAACTCACCGGCACGCCCTCTATCCGAACGCTGAACCCACCAAGACACTGGATCGCAATTTCGGACGTTTGCTCCTTGTTCGGAAGCCGTGCCTCGACCTCGGCTGCGAGCGACCGCGCACCTAGCCGACTGAGTTCGGATGCCAGTCCGGCCGCTTCGAAAGGCGTCAGCGCACCGAGGTCGAACTCGGCCATTCGAGCCAGCGCCACGCCGAGTTCGTTGCCGATCTCGCCGAAGATTCGGCCCGCCTCGCGAGCGGGGTCGGAGGATTCGGTCACACGTGCCTCCAATATGAGTGCGTTGGCGATTCCGGCGCGGTCCCGGCGACTCCGCGCGACCGCAGCCGCTTCGCGCGCCAGGCGGAGCGCTTCAGTGGGGGTGTCTCCAGCCAATGCAACTTCGGCGGCGACCGTCAGCGCGTCGACGTGTCCGAGCACAGGGCCGGCCGCCACCGCTTCCTTCGCATATCCCTCGGCCGCAGCGAGGTCCTCGTCGATCATCACGCGTGCGAGACCGGCGAGTGCAGGCACGCGCGCCTGGAGATCGCCGGAATCCTCGACTGCGGCCAACACCTCTTCGAATGCCGCACGGGCGAGGGCCTTGTCACCCCGCAACGAGTAGACGTTTCCGAGACCGAGGAGGGCGTAGCCGACGTCGCTCGCGCCGATTCTGTCGTACGCGTTGCGTGCCTCTTCGAAGTCGGCCTTCGCTTCCTCCAATCGGCCCAATCCGAGGTGTGCTTCACCCCGGTTGACGAGCGCGAGTGATCGGAACGTGGCGAAACCGGCCAGGTCTGCCAGATCCAAAGCCACTGCGAGCTCGTCGAGCGACTCGCGGTATGAGGCCTCTTCATGGTGGAGCGAAGCTCGGTTGACGTGAATCCGAATGATCTGGAGCACGTCGTGCGCTCGCTCCGCATGTTGCAGCGCTTCCAGGTAGTGCCACTCATTGGAGCGTCGATCGCCGTCGATTGCCGCGATCATCGCCAACACGGTGTGGGTCAGAGCGAGAGCTTGTTCGTCGTCAGCCGCGCGCGCCTCAGCCATTGCCCGATCAGCGAGCCTCCGACAGTCGTCCATCTCGCCGCGGAGCCAATGAGCGCTGGCCATCCACCCACACAACAGCGCACGCTCACGAGCGTCGCCATCTTCGAGGCCGCCGCGTTGATACACCTCGAGAGCCGAGTCGAGGCTCCCACGAAGATGATGAATCAAGCCGATCCTCCAAGCGAGACCCGGGTCGACATCGCCCTCGGGAGGCATCAGCCGGGCATAGACCTCCAAGGCACCGTCCCAGTCACCCTGAATCTGCCGTGCCTCTCCCTCGAGGCGGTCGATGATCGGTCTGCGCTCGTTCTGTGGCACTTGACTTATCGCTTCCAGCACCGCTTCTACCTGGGCTGCGGCGATCATCGCTTGACCCTCGGCGACGAGGAGGCTCACGATGGCACCGACGTCGCCAAGTGCGCAGACCGACTCCAGCGCCTCCCCTCTGGCACCGATCTCCAAGAAGAAATCTGCGGACTGACTGTGGATACGGTGCAGCTCATCGTCCGTGAGCGCCATGCGCTCTGTGACGAACTGCCGAGCCAACGGTGTGAGGGACCACCACCCCTCTCCCGCTTCCCGAGGCTGCAGATACAACCCGCGAGTCGAGGCCACCTGCAGCAGGTCGCGACCGTGTGGTCCGGTCAGCACGGTCACGAGTTCGGGGGTGAACCTGGTGAGCGGAGCGACGGTGCGGAGCAGATCAACGATGTCGTCGCGCTCCTGTTCGAACACTTCCTCAGCGATATACGGGAACAACGGTCCTTCAGGCTGCTGCATCCCATCGATCGCGGCGAGCGCCTCCTGTGGCGACGAATCTCGAACGGCTTCGATGGTGAAGCGAGTACCCACCGGCCAGCCCGCCGTGGCTTCGTGCACCTTGGTCGCGAGTGCAGCGAGATCTGCCGGCAACAACTCGGCCGTCTCGTCGACGGTGAATCTCAGAGCGTCCGCCTCGATCTCGAACACGTCACCACGCCCACGCATTCGTTCTATGCGAAACGGAATGTCGGCCCTCGTTGCGAGGACAAGGCGCAGCTGGTCCGGTGCCTGGCGGCAGAGACCTGCTATCAAGCGAGCTGAGCCGGAGTCGGGACTCAGATGTTGCACGTCGTCCAGGACAAGAGTGAGGGGTCGGGAGAGCTGGTCGCTCAGCGCATCTGACAACGCAGCAGCGTACGCATCAGCTCGGTGGTCCTCGTCCGTGTCGGCATCCGGCCCTTGCGCTCCCTCGAGCGGCAGGAGTACGTCGGTCGGCAACCCTGGCACACGTAGGCGAAGCGCCCCGACGATGGCCTTGGTGAAGCTCGACAGGCTCCGATCGGCGGCCGTCAACGTGTGCCAAGTCGTGTTGCGTTCCTCCGACCATGACAACAGCAGTGCGGTCTTGCCGAAGCCGGCGCCTGCAACGACGGAAGTGAGCCGACCCTGGGTCCCGATGTCCAACAGGTCGTGCAGTCGGTCGCGTCGAAGAGTCACGATCAGATTTGGAACGAAGTGCTCCTTGTCGTCCGCAAGCGATCATAGGAGCCTGTACTTCGTATGGAGCCAAGCGCCCATCTCGCTTTGCTGGGTGCTCACGGTGCAGGAGTATCGTTGCGAGGTCGCACACGAAACGAGACCGATCATGAGCCTTCGCATCCAACGTTCCTTCATCGACGGTGCCTTCGTCGATGCAGAATCTGCCGAGCGTTTCGACAACATCAACCCAGCAACTGGCGAGGTCCTCTGCGAAGTCGAGCAAGCTGGTCCTGCCGAGGTGGACAAGGCGGTCGCGGCGGCTAGGCGAGCCTTCCCAGCTTGGGCAGCAACACCGGCTGTCGAACGTCGCACGATCTTGATGCGTGCTGCGGCTCTGATTCAAGAGGCGACCGACGAGATGGCGCGCCTCGAGTCGCTCGATGTCGGCAAGCCGATCTTCGAAGCCCTCGAGTACGACGTGCCGTCGGCCGTCGAGTGCCTGGAGTACTTTGCCGGAGTTGCACCGACGATCCGTGGTGATCACTTCACGTTTGGGGACTCGTTTGGATTCACTCGCAGGGAGCCTCTGGGCGTCTGCGCCGGAATCGGTGCATGGAACTACCCCTTACAGATCGCGGCGTGGAAGTCGGCGCCCGCGCTCGCATGCGGCAACACCATGATCTTCAAGCCTGCCGAACTGACCCCTGTCACGGCGACGCGGCTTGCCGAGATCTACAAGGAAGCCGGCCTGCCGGACGGTGTGTTCAACCTCGTCCAAGGTGACGGTCGAACCGGTGCGCTGCTGACGAAGCATCCCGGCATCGCCAAGGTCTCACTCACGGGTGAAGTGGGCACCGGAAAGAAGGTCATGGCTGCGGCGGCTGAGACGTTGAAGAACGTGACGCTCGAACTCGGCGGCAAGTCACCGCTGATCGTCTTTGCCGACGCTGACATCGACAACGCTCTCTCGGCAACCCTGCTCGCGAATTTCTACACGCAAGGCGAGGTGTGCACGAACGGCACTCGGGTCTTCGTCGAACGCAGCATTCACGACGAGTTTGTGGAGCGGCTGCGGGTTCGCACCGAAAAGATCCGCATCGGTGATCCGCTGGATCCCAACACCCACATCGGCGCGTTGATCTCGAAGGCGCATATGGAGAAGGTGCTCGGATACATCGAGGCCGGCAAGGCGGCAGGGGCTCACCTCGTCGCAGGCGGCGGGCGGCCAGACGACCCGGCGCTCCAAGACGGGTTCTTCGTGCAGCCGACGATCTTCGCGGGCTGCGCCGACGACATGTCGATCGTGCGTGAAGAGATCTTTGGTCCGGTGATGGCGGTCCTGCCTTTCGACTCGGAGGACGAGGTGGTACGCAGGGCGAACGACACCGAGTTCGGTCTGGCTGCAGGGGTGTTCACCGGCGACCTCCAACGCGGCTACCGGGTCGTGTCCGCTCTCGAAGCCGGAACATGCTGGATCAACACCTACAACGTGACCCCGATGGAACTCCCGTTCGGTGGCTACAAGCAGTCCGGCGTCGGAAGAGAAAACAGCCTCGCCGCCATCGAGCACTACACGCAGCTCAAGAGCATCTACGTAGAAGCAGGCGACATAGAGTCGCCGTACTAGGAAGCACCGGAGCGCCGGCGAAGGTTCAATCATGCGGAGGATTCCGAGGCCGAACAGGACTCGGAATTCGGAGCCTTCACAACAGCGCCGGAGCGCCAGCGCAGCGGGGACCTCTGTCCCCCTCGCGAGCACAGCGAGTGTTGGGGGGCCGCGGCCTCCTAGGCCGCACGGGGGCATCACCGCACGAAAACCCTCCTCGATCGCCGCGTACCGAGCTCTACAAACGCGATCGACCATCATCCGTTGTGCCCCCTCCCAACCTCCCCCCAACCGTCTCCTTCGTCGACGGGGGAGGAGAAGAGCATCCGTACCCCGACCACGGCAGCGAGAGAGTCTTCTGTCCCCCCTCCCGTGCGCAGCGGGGACCTCTGTCCCCCTCGCGAGCGCAGCGAGTGTTGGGGGGACGCGGCCTCCTAGGCCGCAGGGGGGCATCACCGCACGAAAACCCTCCTCGATCGCCGCGTACCGAGCTCTACAAACGCGATCGACCATCATCCGTTGTGCCCCCTCCCAACCTCCCCC
>JABDJC010000015.1 GCA_013003395.1 Acidimicrobiia bacterium | reverse complement strand
CGTTCAGCGAGTCGTGGTCGTGGCCCAAGCCGGTTCAGCGACCTCATCCGCCCATCATCATGGGGAGCGCCCCAGGGCCGAAGACGTTTGCGCACATCGTGGAGTTCTGCACCGGATGGATGCCGTTCTATGGGCGCTATGACGTCGTGGAGGCTTTGGGGGAGCTGCGATCGGTTGCCGAAGCTGCAGGTCGAGACCCGTACAGCATCGATCTGACGATCTTTGGAGCGCCCCGCAACGCTGCCGCGCTTCACGAACTCAACGCGGCAGGCGCCTCACGCGTGCTCTACGGTCTTCCGCAAGGCGAGCCGGGAGACGTGATCCGTCGACTCGACGAGCTTGCCGACGTGGTGAAGCAGGTCTGAGGGCTCGAGGTCGAGTCATTCGGCGAGACTGGCCACGTCTCAAGCTCGGCGGGCATCTGCCGACATTGAGAGAAGCCCTCTTTGTCGCGGAGTTCCTGTGTCCGAAGGCCAATCCACTGGCGAGTTGACGGCGCTGACGCCGAATGCAGCTCTGCGCGCCTTGTCGATGGCCTGGAGCGCGTACGAGTTGTACCCGAATCCGCAGCAGCAGCCGACGTTTGTCGCCGCTGTGGAGACCCTTGCCAAAGCCCGCGATCAGATCATCACGTTCGAGATCGGAGCAGGTCGCATCACCTGCGTCGACGCCGACCTGGACCTGCACCAGGGGTCGACCGGGCGCTTGGCGCTGCGTTTGTTCGTCCACGATGTCGAGCGCTTGGAGGTCATCGGCTCGCCGAGCGCCGACGACCTGCACGCATTGTTCAGCGAGCTGGCGCTAGACGAGGAGCGCGTGGCTGCAAATGGTGGCATAGCCGTGGCGCTCCACGCAGTCGGCGTGGGAAGCATCGACATCGTGCAACGGGGCTCGATGGGTCGGCTCATCGACCCATGGTCGTTTGGTCCTGTCGACAGTATCGACGAAACTGTCGCCGATCCAGGCCTCGAGGTGGCGAGAGGCGCAATTGGGTCTCCCGAAGCAGCCGACCCAGAAGTGCTGAGTCTCGTGTACGAGGAGGCTTCGGCTGAGGCCGTCGCTGCTGCCATTACCACGTCGGCAGCAGGAGATGTCGACAAGATCGCTGCGGTGTTCATCTCGAGCTACGAGATGATCCACCGAATCTCCGAGGTCCCGGAGCCTGGACACAAATCACACCTGGAGCGCATGTTGGCGGCGTATCAACGCACTCACGCTGGACGGTCGCCGCTCGCCACCTTCGTGGAAGCCTTCTTCTTGCTGCCCCGAGCAGCTCAGGCTCGAATTCTCGAACTCTTCTTGGAGCATTCCGATCGAGTTGAGTATCGGCTGTTGATCGATCAATTTGCGGGCATTGATCTCATCGAGCTGGCCCAATTGCTGTCGCCTGCCGGATACGAGCGACTGACGGTCTACATCAGGGAGGTGATGGATACCACAGAAGGTGCTCCTGAAGAATTGCTACCGCTTGTGCGATCGGCCCATGACGTGGAGGGGCTGCGCATTGGCGTTTCGGAGCACGTTGCCGAGATGCTCGCTGCAATCGAGTCGCTGCCAAGCACCGGTTCAGAGCTGCGGGAGTTGCTGCGCGACGAACTTCGTCCTGGACGGGCTCGGACCACCGGACTTGAAGTGGTTCGCGATCTCTTCGAGTGCGAAACACGCTCGGATCGCTTCGATCGGCTCGTGAAGAGTTGGACCGACACGTTGGTGATGCTCATCCGAGATGGTCGGATCGCACAGGCTGCTCGGGTGCTGCGGCAGGGCAAAGACATACCGGAGCATTCGCCGGTTCGAATGCGTGCAATCGAGGAGGGCCTTGCCGCCTTGACCGCGACCCAACATCTGCTGCTGGTCGAGTTCTATCGTGATGGCGAGCAACGAGAGGCGCTCGTCGACCTCTTGAGCAGCTTCGGCGTGCCGACGGTGGAGCGGCTGATCGAGCGGTTGGCACTTGAGGAGGATCCCTCTGTCCGCCGGTCCCTCGTGGGATTGCTTGCCGGCCTCGGTCGGACCCATCCGCAACCGATCCTCGACGGCTTGAGCGACGAGCGGTGGTACCTCGTCAGAAATCTGGTCGCTGTCGTGACGAAACTCCAATCTCGCGAAGCCGCCAGGCGTCTCGAGGGGCTACTAGTGCACCCCGATGACCGAGTCGTCAGCGAGTCGCTGAGAGCCATGGCCGTCGCCGACCTCGAACGCAGTTCCCACCACATCATCAGCGCGCTCGAGCATCCCGTTTCGAGGGTTCACGAGACGGCGTTGATCGTCCTTCGTACGAGTGCGTCGGATGCGATCGATGCCGAGATCCACTTGGCATTGCTGCAACGCAATCTGACTCACGAAGTCGTGCGGCGTCTGGTCGAGACGTTGCGGGATCGAGACACTGTCGAAGGTCGCAACGCGCTTGCTTCGCTGGCGTCGATGCGTATCAGATTTCGGAGACGGCGGAGATTGGTGCGTCGCGTGGTTCGCGAAGTGCTCGGAGCGAACCATGAGTGAACAGGCGGTTCAGACGTACTTTCGCGGGCTCAAGAGCTCAATCGCTCAGACGAGCCTGTATCCGTCACATCATCCTGGGTACGTGGATGCAATTGCGGCAGGCCTCGCTGCGGCCAGGGCATTGGTCGTTGAGGGGGGTTCGGCCCGCATCGCCATCAAGGACGACGCGTGCTACCTCGACGACGAGTTGTTGCCGCATGCCTCGCTCGCTTTCGCTTCGCTGCTGGGAATGTTCCTGGATCGCGGCGTCGAGTCGATGAGCCTCTTCGGTCCGATCCTCGAGGACGACTACACCGGGTTCGTCGAGTTTCTCATTGGCTTGAGAAGTGATCCCCCTGACGGTGGCAGTATTCGCCTCAACGAAGAAACGCTCAATGGCTTGGATCAGTCGGTTTCAGAATTGCAGAAGAGCTACCTCAGCGCGGTCGGCTCGCTGCGACGAGCGGGTCAGCGCCTTGCTGGTGCGGGGAGCTTGGAACTCTCGCCGGTCATGGACGCAGTGGATGGGTTGGTCGATCAGTCGTTGTCTTCGGGCGCCGCGTCGTTGTTGTTGTCCACCATCAGTTCCCACGACGAATACACCTTCTATCACTCGGTGAACACCTGTCTGATAGTGGTCGCGTTGGCACGTCTGGTCGGCCTCACCCGCGACGAAGTGGTTGCGATTGGTGCCGGCGCCGTGCTGCACGATGTGGGCAAGGTCGCCATCGCCCACCGGACGCTGAATCATCCTGGACGATTGAGCAGCGATCAGTGGCAGGAGATTTCGATGCACCCGCAGGAAGGAGCTCAGGCGATCTTGGCTGCGGGCGGATCCGGTCATGAGATCGCGGCAGCTGTGGCACTCGAGCACCATGTTCGGTACGACGGTCTCGGCTATCCGCATGTGCCGAGTCGCAAGGAACCGCATCTCTTCAGCAGCATGGTGTCGGTGGTCGATGTGTACGACGCGCTCACGAGCCGTCGTCCGTATCGTCGGAGTCACACCCCGAACCGGGCGTTGCAGTTGCTGTTGCAGGGGGCTGGGACAGCCTTCGACCCAGAGTTGGTCAAGCTCTTCATCCAGATGATGGGCATCTTCCCGCCCGGGTCCGTGCTCCGGCTGACGAACGGAGAGATTGTCGTCGTGGTCGAGCACGGCTTGGACGTACCGAGCCTCAAGGGGGTGATTCTGCGTGATGCAGACGGTCGTGACGTCGAGCCGACCGTCCTGTCGATATCAGTCGACGAGGTCGCAGATCAAGTCTCTGCCGAGTCTGTTGGCCTTGAACCCGCTGCACTAATCAACGATCCAGCACTCGCCGGATTGTTTGCGGTACTGCCGAGCAGTAGGCGTGAGGGAGAGCTCGCCGCTGGGTGAGCGTTCCAGTTGCGACTCGTCACACGGACACTGGTTTGGTGACCTGCGTCGACTCCCTGAGCAAAAAGCTGAGGTACCCCGCCACGAGAAGGGCGATCGATCCCGATACGAATGCCATCGAGTAGCTGCCGGTAGTCTCCAAGATCACTCCCGGAACCCAGGCTCCCATTGCGGACCCGATCTGGTGTGCAGCCGAGATGATGCCGATTGCGACTGCCCAGCCGCCCGTCCGAAACACGGTCTGTGTGAGCGACGTTGTCGGCGGCACGGTGGAGAAGTCGGCCACGCCGAACAGCGCGCCGAACACGAACAGGCCGGTGGCGTTGGTGACGAACGGCAGGATGAGGAGCGTGGCGGCTCGCATGAGGTAGATCCAGCCGAGCATCTTCCCCCGATCGATGCGGTCGGTGAGAACCCCGGCGATCAGCACGCCGGCGACATTGAAGGCAGCAAGTGTTGCGAGTGCGGCAGATGCAGCAGTTTGTGCGACGTGATGGTCGAGAGCGAATGGAATGAGGTGCGTTTCGATCATTCCCGTCGTGGTGTAGCCACAGATGAAGAAGGGGATCAGCAACAACCAGAAGCGGCGTTCCCGGAACATGGTGGAGATCGGCGTGGTTCCGATGGTCGCCTCGCGGGTCGGAAGTGGTGGCACTTTGATGAGGACCACTACGGCGCCCGCCACAGCCAGTGCTGCGAGTGTGAGGAGCGATGCCCGCAGCGAGACGTTGAGTGCTGCGGTTGCGATGGGCAGAACGATCACCTGACCACCGGCAGCTCCTGCGGTGAGGAGTCCGAAGATGAGGCCGCCTTTCGATTCGACGAGTTCGCCTGCGACGTATGAGAGGGCCGAAAGAGATGCCAACCCGGTTCCGAACGAGGCGACCACGCCGATCGAGAGGATCGCCATCCACATCGCGGTACTCATCGCGGCGCCTCCGAGGCCGAGCGCCATGAGGCCCAGTCCAAGTCCGATCACGTAGCGCGTGGGCCAGCGCTCGAGGAGGCGGCCGGCGGTTGGCTGCCCGAATCCGTAGACGAGGAAACCGATCGCACTGATCAACGAGACGGAGGCACGCCCAGAGTCGAACAGCTCCTCCCACGGACCGATGAACAGCCCGAAGGAGCCCCTGGTGCCCATGACGAGCACGGCCGTGACGACGAGGACCACCAGTGTCGAGGTGTGCCTTCTCATCCTGAGAGACTAGAAGCGTGTCACGCTCGGCTTGTCAGCTAAGCAGTTCTCGGTAGGCGGTTGCCAGTCGTAGATACGTGGCCGCGCCGTGGCGTTGGCGTTCGATTTCCGCTTCGGTCAGCTCTCGCAGAGGTTTGGCAGGCACGCCGACACCTATCGTCCACGGCG
>JABDJC010000236.1 GCA_013003395.1 Acidimicrobiia bacterium | reverse complement strand
AAAACCGAGTCCGGTATCTCCGGCGGAGGTTGCTGAAACGGCAGATCCCCAGGGCCGCGCCCCGGTTTGCCCATTGACTTCTGTCGGTCTCGCACCGTCTTTTTGGCCATAACGCAAACCCAACAGTAACCCTGCGTGGCCGATACGACGATCTCCGCGGTCAAAAGGTATACGACTGAGGCCGGAACCGACCGTCTGCACGGGAGATTCCGGCCTCAGTCGAGCGAGCTCTACATGGGGACTGGCATCATCTCGTATATGTCGACGGCGTAGTTGCCCTTGTCGTCGGTGAGATACGGATGTCCATCGACCAATGCCTTGGCACCGGCCATATCATCGGCCTCGACGATCGAGTAGCCCGAGAGCGGTGTCGCAGTACCGTCCGAGCCGTTGTCAACAACCGACGCGTTCGGACCAAACGGAGCACCAACGTCTGAGAGCGCAGAACCCACGCCCTCCATCCATGCGCCCCATGCGGCCATGACCTGCCCTTGTTGCTCTTCGGTCATGTCGGACATGTCTGTGGCCTCGCCCTTGTAGACCATCATGAACTTCGGCATTCTGCCTCCTCGCTTGCCGCGTTCTACAACAGTACGGGCCAGGATCGACAGGCGCAGAGAGGACTTGCCCAGAGTTTCGCGCTCTTGAGGACACAGGAAGTTAGGCCCCAAACAAAACAACCCCGACTGCTAAAGCAGCCGGGGTTGGGGTCGGAGTGATCGAGATCTAGAAGACCAGGATCAAGATCAGCAAGATCAAAAGTGCGGTTCCAATTCCGATGTACATAGCTCACCTCCACGTGAGTAGCTGGGCTGGACAGTTGTAGACCTGAGTCCCTGTTCGATCTCAACAATGACTACAAAGACGACCTACCCAGGAGCGCTGAGGGCTAAACCAAGACTGCGAACGTCGGCTCTTCAGCTTGAGTGGGTAAAGTTCCGCCAGCCGCAAGGCTGGCGGTAGAGGGGTCCGCTCTTCTACACGAAGCCGCTACTTGGCGTCGACTACCTCAACGGTGCTCTTGGCGTAGTTGACCAGCGTCTGTGTGAGCACCGGAACGTCATGTGCCTCAGCTGCATGGGCGGCGATCTTCGCCACCAACTCCTCTTCGGTGTCGGCGGTGACGCTCTTCTTGCACACAACACCGACATTGGCGCAACTGAATTTCAGTGTCATGAGGCTTCCTGACGTTCAACAACTTTCGCAGCAATCAGTCCTTTGAGCGCCCGGTCGATCGCCATGGCTTCGGCACCGATATCGCCGACCAGGCCGTTGACCGGCTCCGTTTGATGGGCGATGGCACGGACGCCGAATGTGATCTTGCCAAGCAGGTTGATGATGGAACGAAGTGAGACGATGACCCGAAGGAGATACACGGCGAGGGCAAGAATCAGTACCGCCGCAATGACAAGGGTGACGATCGCTGCTGATGGCATCGAGTACTCCTAGAGGATCTGATCAAGGGCGGCGCCGTATCGCACGACTCCGTGTTTGGCGACAACGACCATGTCTCGGGTGTCGATGATGGCCGGGACAGGATCGAGGTTGCCGGTTATGGCAACGCCGTGTTGAAGAATGTTGGCAGCGTAGAGGTCGATCTCCTCGGCGGGCCGCACGATCCTGTTCGCGATGTAGACGACCAAGGGCACGATGACCAACAGCAGCACCGCGTTGCCGATCCACCACCAGACCATGCCTCACTCCTGCTGTTCGCTAGATGCGAAAAGCATACACGGAGTCCTACGACACCGTGGTGAGGGTGCGCACCTCAGCGACCGGTAGATCGCCGACTCGACCGGATCCCATCTCCAAGCGCAGCGCGCCCGATTCACTGATACCGACGACACGCGCAACCACCTCGCCGCGCGGCACGAGCTTCACCTCAACTTCAGATCCGATCAGCGGACATCGCTCGCTGTATTCCTCAATGAGATCCGCAAGATCAAGCGCCACCTCGAGTTCATTGGCGATACGCGCCAGATCCATCGCCCGGTCCTTGGACACCGGTGTCCTGAACGACATCACCGCAAGGTCGATAGCGCCCGGTCGCAGAACTGTGGTCACATTGACGGCCCAACCCGCACCGCCGGCCACGATCATGTCTGGCCAGATCACTTCGCCGCCGAGATGACGTGAGAGCGCCAGTCCGGCCGCCAGCCACAACCTGCCTTCTTGGTCAACCGTCAGGTCGGGCCTGACAACGAAGGCCGCAGCATGTCCTCCGCCCGTCCATGGACGACCCAGACGGATCCTTGGGACGGCCTCATGATCTGCGACAAGTACCGCACCATGAGGAGCGTCACGCTGCCTCGCCCATTGCAGCGCTGCGACATCCACCGTGAGAACGACCTCGTTATGAGTCACCGCCCTGCCCATCTCAGCTGTCGTCAACGATTGCGTGAAACGGCTTCGGTCGAAAGTCATCGGCTGGGCAATTCGATGTCATCGATCAACCAGATTTCGGCGATCGGCGACAAGGTCAACCAGGCTGCAGGGAGACCCCCAGCGGTACCTGGCAGCGGAATGGCGAGCGGCTCGACCAGAGCAACTCTCGCCGCTTCTTCGGACTCGTTCATCAGTTCGACGTCGAGTCTGCTCAACGTCGACCACTCGAGATCTCGGCGAATCCCTTCGAGTACGTCGACGAGAAAGGCATCCATCTCCTCGGCCGACGCAGTCTCGGTTCGGAGCCTTCCGGCTACGTCGGCTGGGAGGCCCTGCTGCTCCCCGACATCAATGATTCGCCCCTTCGCTGCTGGAGAGAACAACTGCCACAACCTCTGCTCATCACCAACGCGCGTTGCATTGAGTAGCGCTCGTGCCGCCGCAAGGGCGTTCATGAAACGCCATCTGGACGGAGGTAGCCGAACCGCTCCAGGCGTTCTCGGACCTGCATCCGGATGAGGATCTCGAGATCACCCAGCGCTCTCTCGATCCCGAGGGTTGCGAGAGTTCGCTGAGCCTCGTCAAGTGAGGCAATCGATGCCGTACGGATGGCCAGCGCTTCGTCGGCCTCGTCAAAGCGGCGTTCGGTGAGTACCCGCAACCACTCGCGGGTCAGAAGCTCTTGGCTGGATCCTTCGACTGCCACCAATGCACGGTCGAACGACTCGATCTGTGCAGTCCGAGCGGGCTCTGCGAGTGTCCACAATCGTCCGAGCCGTTCAGCCAGCAGTGCGTGACGGCTTTCTGAGTCGACCTCGGTCAGGAGATGAGCGAAGTGACCGTGACGATCTCGTCCAAGGCCGGCAGCCTCCAGCCGTTCGAGCATTGCCTCCAGGCCCGAATGGGACTCACGCCATTGCGGCGCATGCAAGCGGGGGTCGAAGATGGCCAATGCATCTTCGAAGCAGGCCAAGGAGGCCCTGGCGTGGTGCGGCTCATCGCCGCCGGACATTGCAGCGTGAGCCAATCCCAGATTGTGCTTGGCCATCGCGTATTGAAACGGGTGGTGCGCTGACGTAAAGACGGTCAGCGATTCACGAAGGAGGCGAATCGCCTCGGTGTGGTCAGTCGACACGTTGGCGCTGAGCAGCAGGTGTGTCGCCAGCTCGTGCACATGCGAGGCCCACAGTGGACCGTCGCCTTCCGGCGAAGTCAACGTGATGGCAGCGCGGAGTTCGCGCATCGCGCCGTCATGGTCGCCGAGAGCGGCGAGCACCCTCGCCAGATTGTGGCGAGCTGAAGCCTGCTGGCGATCTGCGCCCGCCGTTGCGAACCGAGCGATGGCCGACCGAAAAGCATCGACGGCTCGCGCAGCGTCTCCCAATTCCTCGTACACCAAACCCAAGTTGTTTGCTGCCGCGCCTGCGTCGGGACCTGATGCGGAGTCACCGAGAAGTGCGAGCGCCTGCTCGAATCGTTCTTTGGCAATCACGCCCATTCCCAGAGCGCGCTCGGCTACGCCGAGCGAGGTGTAAACCCTTGCTCGCGGTTCGGCGAAACGGTCGGCGTCGAACACCCGTAGCGCTTTCGCATAGTGGCGGATCGACTCACGATACGAGCGCTCCCCTGCTGCTGGATGTTCAGCGATCGCCAAGCCAAGCATGTACTGCACCGACCCCCATTCGACAGTTCGCTCATCGGTGATCGACTCCAGGCGAGACCGCAGTTCAGCGATGTGCAGGTCAGGATCCACTATCAACACCTGACTGCAGTTCGACGACGATCCTCAACACTTCGTCCGCTGCGATCGCAACGGCGCCATCGACCACAGGTGTCAGCCCGCGGTGCAAGGTCTCGGCGTCCTGTGGCTGGACGCCGACGAGCTGGAAACGCTCGGGCAGCACACCCAATGCCCGAGCGAGCGCAAACGCCCGCTCGGGCTTCGTGTAATGCATGTCAGCCAGATAGTCGTATTTCTCTATTGCGGTCAGCGACTCCACGTCCAAGACATCAGGGTCGATCGTCATCACCGTCCCAGGATCTCTCCCGTGGTCCGCACAGTCCACGACGATGAGGGCGTCGAACTCGCGTCCAAGTAAGGATTGCACCAGGTGAATTCCGCCTATGCCGATCTCCTCGACCACCACGCTTTCAGGCAGCCCTCTGGCAGTGAGAAGGTCCCCGACGACCGGGCCAACCCCGTCATCGCTTCGGAGTCGATTGCCAACGCAAGCGATGAGCACACGGGCGCTCACTCCTCCTCCACTGGTCGTGTCTCGACGATCCGCAGCGCATATCCAGCAATGAGCCACCACGCGAGGTAGTCCTCGAGGGACTGCCACACTTCGGCCTCGAGCTCATCCTTCCACTGGTCGAGCCGGCGGTCGATCTCGCCGACTATCAAATGATCAAGCGTCGCAACCACCGTGTCTGGTTCGAGGAGATACGGTGCTTGCGAATCAGTACTCCGGACAATCCGAACCACGTCAGCAACAGCACCTTCGAGATCAGACTCGCGCCAGTCGACGTCGGCCAGTGGAACTGGATCACCGACCATCGACTCTTCCACTTTGCGCAAGCAGTAACCGGTGGTGATGGCATACCCGGCCCAATCACCGATCTCGTGCATCGGCTGGTTGGCTCGCTCGCGAGCAATGGTGGCGCGCACAAAGCGATCGGCGGTTCTGCTGTGCGGGTGCGTTTGGGCGAGCGCCCTCGATCGGAAAACGAGGTCGTCGACGTCCATCAGCCGCTACGTTCCGACTTCTTGGTCAGCGTGAGGGGTGTGGATACCATCACGGACGGGACTGGAGACTTGGTGACGACCCGGACCAATCCCGCCCAGTGGCGCCGAATGGCTTCCTCGATCGACTGACCGATGGTCACTTCCGACGAAGGGCAACCAACGCAGGCTCCCAACAACTCCAGGTAGACCGTCCCACCTTCGACCCGATCGAACGTGACATCGCCTCCGTGTGACTGGACATATCCACGCACCTCATCGAGGCCCCTTGTGACCAAAACCGCAGGGTCCTCCCCACCGACGAGGCCATAGATGTCGAACAGATGGGCCACCAACGGATCGTCCAACGCCTTGTCGAGCATGCCTGCAGACGCGAGACCTCCGACCAATCGCTCCATGCCGGTTCGGTGAAGCATGTCGATGAGGTCCAGAAGTCGGAACATGGTTCGGCGGACCTCTGGATCGGGGAACTCGTCAAGCCGATCGACGAGTTGCTGAATCTCGGCCAATAGGTCCTGGAGGGTGCCTGGTGGCTCGTCACTCACGCTGCACCTCCTGTCTCACCAGTTCCGCCACTCGCGGCAACGCCGCATCGACTTCGTCAGAGTATCCGACACCGAAGGCATCGTCGCCAGTGACCACCTCGATGACCACTGTGTCTTTGGGCAACGTCCCGAAATGGCGGTTCACGATCAGCGTGTGGTCGAGGTCGATGACACCGCCAACGGATTCGCCGAGTCGTGCGATGAGATCATCTGGATCGACTGGGCCTTCGTCGGGCCGATAGCGCCGGATCGTGCCGGCTACGCCGCCTTCTCGCACAGTGGCGGCGACGAGAATCAACCGCAAAGGCTCGAGTTCTTGGAGGGTGTGCATGATGCGGTGCGCCGAATACGAGAGATCTTCGACGACGATGCCATCTGGCCATTGTCTCCCAGCAAGATCACCGACGAGTACTCGGCCCAGATCGAGATCGCGTCGCCATGGCAGCCCTATCCCACCGACGAGCACACGGCAGTGGTCAGCGTCTCCGACTCCCACTACTCGAGCGTGCAGGAGCACGAGTTGAGTTCTCGCGTGATGATTCCTGAGCCAGTGTCGATGTGGGTGGTACACGGCATGCACGGGTCGAAACTCCGAATTGCGCGCAAGATGTCGATGCCTTTGACATCTTCGTTCGCAACCGATTCGAGAATCGGAGTTCCGATGATGGCCTCTTCGTACGGCCCGAGGCCACCGAACGGATCACGAGGTGATGCGTTGATGGTGGATGGCGTCACGATCTGATACGAAACGATGCGGCCTTTGTCCATCCGCATGTGGTGGGTGAGATAGCCGCGACCTGCTTCCCAGAAGCCCACTGAAACTCGCTCGTCCTTCGGGATGTCGTAGGGGGTATGGGTGGCCGTGTTTCCTGCCCGCCATTCCTCGAACGCTCTCGTGATGTTGGCGAGACCAACGGCAACAGTCCACGCCACCGTGTAGGCACGCCCACGGTTACGTTCGAGCGCGTTGAGCCGGTCAGGCACCTTCCAGAAGAGTTGTTGCTCGGGAAGTCGGCCCTCGGGCAGATTGATCTTCATGCCGTCGCCTGTCGCTTCGTAGAAGTCGTTGCGAGGATGGATGTTGGCCAGAGCAGTCGTCCAGATGCGGCCGTACGTGCCGGTCTCAACGGTCATCCGGTCCCAGCGCGGAGCAGTCGACCAGGAGTACTTCTCTTTGAAGCTCTTGCCGGTTGGCTTGGGGATCGTCTCCTTGTTCCACGGGTGATAAGGCGAGATGGGGTTGCCGGCAGGGTCTGTCTCGAGCTGATCGAACAGACGGTCACGAGGCATCGTGTTCCAGTCCTCGTAGTAGGAATGATCGACGAACTCTTCGAGGCCCATGTTGAGATCCTGGAGGCGGGTGGTGACGACCTTGCCGTCGATGACCACTGCAGGCGTCGAGTAGCGAGCCTGACCCCACTCGTTGCAGTTCGCGTACGTGGCGTCGTACACGTCGGGGTTGTCCCAGATGCCGGTCTGGATGAGGTTGATCGGGCGGGCACCCACGTCGCCGTATCGAGAGTCGACTTCGTAGAAGAAATCGACGACATCATCCCAAATCGCGACGAGCTTCTTGGAGTAGTCGACCATTTTGGCCAACCGGCTGTAGAACTCGTTGAACGTTGTCGTCGACATGGTGGTCATGACGCCACCCGGAAGCAGCGTCGAGGGATGGGGGTACTTGCCGAGCATGAGCGCACACATCTCGCGGCAGAGTCGGGTGATGCCGAGCGACTCTAGGTAGTACTCGCCGGTGAGCGGATTCATCGCGTCCATGATGTCCGCGACGGTCTTGTAGCCATGGATCTCGCCACCTGGTGCGAGGGTTTGGCGTGCCTTGTCCACTATCTCGGGGTTCGTCACTTCGACGAGCGCCGTCGAGTAGTCGGGGCCGGCGAGGAGACCGAGGTGCAGCGGATGGTCGTACAACATTTCGGCGACTTCGCCCAGGTTGCGCACCAGGATGCCCATGCGAGGCGGAATGATTCCGAACGCCTGCTCGATCGCCAGCGATGAAACCACCGAGTGGACTCCGCCGCACACACCACAAGCGCGAGACGAGATGTCAATGGCGTCTCTCGGATCACGGCCTTGGAGGATCAGCTCATATCCACGAAACAACATCGCCATGGAGTGACCCTCCACCGCTACTCGATTCTCCATGTCGAGCTTCGTGTGGACCGCCAACGCTCCGGCGACACGAGTGACGGGGTCGATCATCCACTCTTTGACCTGCGGATTGTTCTCGATGTCGCCGAAATCGCGCTTGGTGAATGAGTCCCGGACCTGGCGATCAAGTGCATACGGATTGGTGATGCCTTCGACGAGACGGGCTTTGCCGCCGGCGTCGAATTCGACCGGAAGGTTCTTGAAGCACATGCATTACCTGATTCGCTAGTTGTATGACTGCTTGGATCGCTGGAAAGCGTTGTAGAACTTGTGACCGAGTTTCTCGAGCCCGAACGGGGTTGCTTCCTGGCGACGCCAACCCGATGGCAAGGTGTCCAAGTGTTCCCATCGTGGGCTCATGTTCTTGTCACCAATGGTGAGGTTGCGCAATGTACGAACGAACGTTCCGGTCACACGCGACAGGCTGGTCGAGATGAGGTGACCTGGAGAGGAGGCATAGAAGGGCGAGAACTTGTCAGGGAACCCCGGCATGGTGCATCCGATACAGATCCCACCGAGCTGCATGCATCCACCGACACCATTGACGATGCCCCGCTCTGCGATGTTGCACTGCACCACCGGTCCCCAGCAGCCAAGTTCGACGAGGCATTCTTTGTCGCCGTATTCGTGAGCGAACACCCCCTCTTCGTAGTAGCCGGCACGTGGACAGTGGCGGTGAACGGTCTCGCTGAACAGCCACGCCGGTCGGCCGAGCTCATCGAATTCGGGAAGTGGGGCGAGGCCTTGCAAGAAGAGAAGGACTGCGACGGCGGTCTCGACGAAGTTGTCGCCGATCGGCGAGCACCCAGGAACGTTTATGACCGGAACGCCGAATGCGGATCGGTACTCCTCGCCGAGGTAATCCATGACGCCTGATGCGTTGGTGACGTTGCCCGAGGCTGCCGGAATCCCACCCCATGTGGCACAGGTACCGATGGCAAAGGTCGCTGCGGCTTTCGGCGCGAGGCGTGTCAGCCATTCGAGGCTGGTGATCTGTCGACCGGTGTCAGGATCCTCTCCGAGACCCATCCAGTAGCCGTCGCCTGACAGGCTCTCATCCATGATGGAGCCCTCCCACACGATGACGAATGGTGCGTCGAGTTCGCCCCTGTCGGCCATGAAGAGGTTGTGAACCCACTCGGCGCCGGACTCGACTGAGACGACGGTGTGGACAACCTCGACCTTGGGAATGCCAGGGATGGAGCCTGCCATGAGATCTTCGACACCCGGATTGGTGGCACCGGTGAGCGCAATCGTGCAGCCGTCACAGGATGCGCCGACGATCCAAAAGAGGTAGATCTTTTCGAGCGGACCGATCGCATCGAAGCGGCGTTTGTTGTGTTCGTAGCGTGAACGCAGCCCGATGGGCTGAAACGGGTCAGCTCTGCCGGTCAGGCGATTGATCCCCGGCTGGGTCTCGTTGATCGTTGGAGTCGATCCGCTCACTTGCAAGCCTCCCCGACTCCCTACAACCGTAGGCTGTTGTCGCTAGAGTCCACTAGATGGTAGCAGCACATAGCTCACATTTCGGGGGTACCGGCTACACCGAAACGATGCGCCATATGGAAGCAGCAAGCCGATGACTGCCGGTTGGATCATTGGCTACGGCATCGGTGCGCTCGTCGTTGTCATCGTGGCAGTGCTCGTCATCACCCTCATCATCCAGGCCCGCAAAGTCGGCGATCAGTTCATCGACATCCGCAACGCACTGGACGCCGCACAGCACAACACCGAGGGCCTGTGGGCCGTGAGCGGTGCCAATCGTTCTCTCGAAGGGGTTGTGGCATCGGCGATCACGCTTCGCAAGGTCGTCGAAGGCGGTGACGGATGAGCACAGAAACCTGGTGGTGGATCACCCTCGGGGTCGGCCTCGTCGTCGCCGTAGTCGTTTGGGTTCTGTTGCACCTGCTCTACCGAGCCGTCGTCCGCATCGACAAAGAAGCAGACACGGCTTGGGAAAGCGGTAAGCGCGTCGCCCGCAACACCGCTACCGCATGGATGCTCGGACAGACCGCGCGCATCGGTCGCGAACTGAAAGAGGAAGCGCTGCGCCATGACGCTCTCCTCGAGGAGGCAACCAAGTGAGGCTCCTCGTCGTACTCACCGTCATCGAGATCGCTCTCCTGCTCGTCGTGCTTGCGACATACCTGGCACTGATCTCGCTACGCCTGCTGTCCATTTCAGACACGGCCGGCAAGGTGGCCTTCGGTGTTCGGGCCATCGATTCGCAGACCGCGCAGATCGGACCAGCCGTAGTAGCGCTGAACGGCGAACTGGAGGCCATCGCCGGCGCTTTGCCTGGTATCGCAGAGAAGGCCGAGCACCTCGCTGCTTCCGCCGGCTAGCTGAGCTAGCCGTCACTGACCCAAAGTCACCGTGGCCCAATCGATCTCGGGTCGAGAAAACGGTTCAATGAATCGGCCAATAGATTCACCCCCAAGATGGTCATTGCGAGAGCCAATCCAGGAAAGATCGCCATCCACCAGGCAGTCCGCATGAACGGCTGGGCTCTCGAAAGCATTTGGCCCAGGCTGACCACGTTGGGGTCACCGAGGCCGAGAAAGCTGAGTCCGGCTTCGACCAGGATCGCACCACCGAACTGAAGGCCGACCAACGAAACGATTGGCGCCAGCGCGTTTGGCGCAATGCTTCTGACCATGATTCTCAGATCGCCTGCCCCGATCGCACGCGATGCTTCAACGAATTCCAGCTCCTTCACGACGAGAACTCGGGACCGCATGATGCGTGCCGTCACCGCCCAGCTCGTGAGCGCCAGGACCACGATGAGGTTCACCAGGCTGGAACCGAACAGCGCAACGACGAGGAGTGCAAGAAAGAACCGGGGCAGGATCTGAATCAGTTCGGCAAATCGCATCAACAGGTCGTCGGCCCTACCGCCAAGGCTGCCGGCAACGAGGCCAACAAATCCACCAATCACCATGGAGGACAGCGCGACCACCAGTCCGACAACCAGGGAAACCCTGAGGCCCGCAACAAGCCGGCTCAGCAGGTCTCGACCCAGATCGTCCGTCCCGAGCAGATGATCTGCAGAGGGTGCAAGGAGCGCCGTGTTGACGGTGTCGAACGGATCGAATGGCGCAATGAGTGCGCCGAGGGCAGCAATCAGGATCGCTGCGACCGTCAGGACCAGACCGACTGCCCTGGCATCCAAACGCCACCTGCGACGGCGACGGTTGAGGAGAGTTTCACTCATATCGCACCCTCGGATCGAAGCGCGCATACAGAAGGTCGACAACGAGGTTGGACCCAACGATCGCAATCGAGATCATCAGGAACATCGAGGTGATGATGGCGTAGTCCCGCGCGAGCATCGAGGTGAGGAGCAGCCTCCCGAGTCCCGGCCACGCAAACACCGTTTCTGTCAGAACGGCACCGCTCAACATGAATCCGACTTGGGCGCCGACGACAGTGATCACTGACAGCATGGCGTTACGCAAAGCGTGGCGGCGGAGCACCGTGAATCGAGACACACCCTTCGCTCTGGCAGTGACGATGTATGGCTCGCTCAGTTCTTCGATCAGTCGCGATCGAGCGACGCGAGCGATGGGCGCCATGAATTGAATCGCCAGCGCGGTCACCGGCAGCACCATGTGACGACTGGTGTCCCAGACCGCTGCCCAGCCCGAGGGATTGGCCCGCACGTCGGTCATGCCTTGGACAGGCAAGATCCCCAAGCGCACGGAGAACAACAGCAAGAGCAACTGCGCCGACCAGAAGACGGGAATCACCTGTCCGGATATGGCAACCGAGGAGAGCAACGCGTCGAGCTTGCCATGGGGCCGGCTTGCAGCAATGAGCGCCAAACCGGTTCCGACCAAGCCAGCAATGACCACGGCAGGAACCAGCAACAACATCGTCGCGGGCAGGTGTTCCAATATGACGTCAACGGCTGGCCGACTGTTGCGGTACGAGAACCCGAGGTCCCCTGAAAAGACCGCACCGACGTAGATGACCAGCCGTGCCCAGATGGACTTGTCCAGCCCGAAGCGTTCACGCATTCGGGCGTAGTACTCGGCGTCACCGTCCTCGCCCGCGAGCGCCACGATCGGATCGCCCGGCGCGAGGTGGATCAACACAAACGTGATGACGACTGCGCCCAGCACCAACGGCACGGCCTGCGCCACTCGGCGCAGGCCGTATCGAACCATGCTCGATTGGTCGCCTCCGGTCACGTCACGGTTGGCTCAACTACCGATCGAAGCAGCTTCGACCAGGTGACCCGACCATGGCGCCAACCCGGACACGTTTGCGCCGGATGCGGCCACGAACTCGGTCTCGACGAGCCACAGGTACGGCATGTCCTCGGTGAGGATCTGCTGCACTTCGGCGTAGGTCGCAGCCCTTTCGGCCTCGCTCGACTGACTGACTGCTTCGTCGAACAGCGAGTCGATCATCGGATTGACGTAACCAGCGCCATTCGAAAACGGAATGTCTCCGATGTTCGAAGACAGATACATCCTGCTGATACCGATCGACGGATCGGTGTTGTTGCAGTAGCTGATGATGTTGGTGTCGAAGTCTCGCTCTCCAAACACTCGTGGAAGGAATGCGCTGCGCTCGAGGGCCACCAGTTCGACCTCAATTCCGACATCGGCAAGGTTCTCCTTGATGATCTCGCCGTAGTTCACGAAGTTCGGAAAGAGCATCAGCGTGATCGAAGCCCGAATTCCGTCGTCGCCTGCCGCCAGTCCAGCCTCGTCGAGTAGACCAGCAGCTGTCGCGACGTCGTACTCATAGTTGGTGACGTCATCGGTGTAGACACTCGTGAGTTGGCTGTTGAACGGTCCAGTCGCCACTCGGCCCTGTCCGAAGATCGCCTGATCGACGATCTGCTGGCGATTCACCGCATGGGCGATCGCCTGTCGCACCCGCACGTCGGAGAACACGTCACGGTCGAGGTTGAAGGTGAGGGTCGGAATGCAGAATCCTCCGCCTGGACCCGAGTTGACCTTGTACAGGGTGACGTCACTCGATCCTTCGAGGCGAGACACGTCTGGACCGGGAACGCGCCAGATGAAGTCGACCTCTCCCTGCTCGAGCGCAGCGAGTTGGGTGGTCGCATCTGGAATGATCCGGAACACCACGCCGTCGAGCTTCGGTAGACCGGCCTTGAAATAGTTCGGATTGGCGACGAGTCGGACCTGGTCGTTCGGTGCGTACGACTCGAACATGAACGGTCCGGTGCCGACCGGCGTCAAGTTGGCAGGGTCGGTCTGAACGTCGGCGGAGCCGGCATAGATGTGCTCGGCAAGGATGGGGGCCTCCGTCGAGTTCAATCGTTGCAGCAGCGCGCTGTACGGGGCGCTGAAGTTGAACACGACCGTGTTGTCGTCTGGGGTCTCGATCGACGCAAGGATGTTCTCGAGTCCGCCTTTTGTCCGGGAATGGAAGTTCAGCAAGATGTTTTCGAAGGTGAACTTCACGTCGCCGGACGTGAATGGCTCCCCGTCGTGCCACGTCACCCCGTCGGCGAGGTCGAACGTGTATTGCGTGGCGTCATCGTTGACAGTCCAGCTGTCGGCGAGATCAGGGATTGGAGTCGCATTGTCGTCCAACTCCACGAGCCCATTGAAGATCGACCCTGCGATGGCGTGGACGTTGAAACCGGTCGTGATGCCTGGATTGAGGTGACCGGGGTCTTCACCCATGGCTACGACGAGTGTTCCCCCCGTTGGTGCTGATGTCGTATCTACAGGCGCAGTTGTTGTGTCAGTGGTCGGTGCGACAGTCGTGGCACTCGGTTGACCTGTCGTGCTCGGTGCCGCCGTAGTGTCGGCAGGCTCAGAATCACCGCATGCCGCGAGTACGAGCAGAAGAGCCACCAAAACCGAACTAGATCTAAGTGAATGCTTCATGGTGCCTCCGGGAGTAGCCGAAGAGCAATTCTGTCACATCGAACATACGAGATACCAACGCGACGCTAGATGAATTCAGCATCTAGATAGGGCGACAAGCGCGCAATGCCGATGATTGTCGATAGATATCATCGGCATTCCCAACGCCTGAGCGGCGGCTGGGGAGCCTCTCGGCCGATCGCACGGATCAGAGCGTCTTGCCGCGCTTGCGCAGAGGGATCTGGTCGCTCGGGCATACACCGGCGCGCTCATATTTGGCGTCGCACAACGGGCAGTGATAGTCGCCCTGCGGGCGAGGCATTGCCGACCGAATGACTTCTTTTCCGGCTCGTATTTCGTCACTCATGTGGACTCCTGTCTCACGAGGGCTGTAGCGACGGCCCCTATCGCCTGAACGCCGAGCCCTTCTGGCGAATGATCGAGAGGCGCTCGACCAAGGCGGTCGGCGTCCGTGATCGTCTCGTCGTCGGGAACCACGACCATGTGGCGGTGCGGGAACGAATCTTCGAGGTACTGGCGGTCGTCATCCGACTTGATTCGGTTCGCGACGATCAGGACGTGGGCACCAACGCGGTCGGCCTGCTCTATGGCGCGGGTTGCCGCCTGCACAGATTTCACACTGGGCTCGCTGACGACGATCACTCGGTCGATCTGGCCTTCTTGCAGGCGAGTCAGCGTCCCGATGCCTGCTTCGAGATCTGCGATGACCACCGTGTCGGATCCGAGACTCTGTTCAAACTCTCTGAGCAACTGCTCAGCGGAAACTGCACATCACGGTCAACCGGGGTCGATGTTGTCGATGCGGTTGACCACGACAACCTGCACCCCGTCTGGTGCTTCAGTTCCGAACTCTGCGACCAGGCCTTCGAGTGTCGGCTGATGCTCGGTCTCGCCGCTGTCGAGGCCCTCGCGAGCTGAAAGCAGAATGTCGGTCTCCTCGGCTCCGAGTCCAACGCTCACTCCCAACATGGGATTGGTGTCTGCGTCGAGCGCCACGACATGACGGCCAGATTGCGCCATGAGGCGAGCAAGCGTTCCAGCGATGGTGGTCTTGCCCGACCCACCTTTCCCGGCGACTGCAATCTTCACGAGTTCACCTTTCGCGAGGGGACCAACCTATCAGCCAAGGCACGAACTTGTTGCAGTGCCGGGCCGTCCATTGCCACATCGAATGGAGCAAGACCGCCGGCTTCTGCCTCCCGAACCGCATCGTCGGTCGGGATGCTCATGAACACCGGCAGGTCGAGCCATCCAGCTACGGCAGATGTATCAGAATGACTCTCCACCCGACTCGCCACAACCAGAACTTCTGCACCACGTTGGCGGGCCAGGCGGATCATGCGGCGTGCGGTCACGAGCGACATGGACCCTGCGGTTGTCACGACGAGATAGGTGTCGGCGTAGGGCGCCCAGTTGAATGCAGCGTGGCGAGGACCTGCGGGAAGGTCGCCAATGACGTCCCAGTCGCCGAGCACACCATCGCTGGCGAGACGCCGAGTGACTTGGCCGAAGGCTCGAATCGATGGCCAAGTCCCTGACATGCCGCCGACGTCGGCCTTTCCGCTTTGCAGGAGGCGAACACCATCGGGACCGACTGCCGAGCGACTCTTGATGATCGTTGCTGCGCCCATGCCCGGGTGAAGGCGCCATCCGTTGGGGCTTTCGAATGCGGCGTCGGCCAGCATGGAGTCGGTGACAACCCCCATTCCCATGCTCACTGCTGCCCCAGCCACAGGGTCAGAATCGAGAACGACAACCTTGCGACCATCGGCGGCAAGCAATCGGGCGAGGGTTCCTGCTATGAACGATTTGCCAACTCCGCCCTTACCGACGACAGCGAGTCGCAGGCCCGAGGCCGGTTTCACGATTGTGAAGGCTCTTCGGCGTGGAGTGCTGCCAGTCGTTCAGCTTCAGCAGGGTCGAGTTCCTCAGCGAGCACTCCAAGCGACCTCATGAGATCGAGAGTCTCTTGGGCTTCCTTCTCGTCGAGCTGCGAAATGGCAAATCCAACGTGAACGATGGTGTATTCGCCGATCTCGAGCTCAGGTAGGTATTCGAGGCAGACATCCTTGGTGATGCCATCGAAGTCGATCTTGCCGAAGCGGGCGCCATGCTTTTCGAATCTTTCGACCAATCGGCCCGGAATTCCCAAACACATGACGTGTCCTTGCTTGTTGACCTGCTGATCGTACCAGTCTCTACGTGTTGCCATCACCTAGTGCAAGGTAGAGTCGGCGCATGAAGATCGGCGTTGCAGGCAAGGGCGGCTCAGGCAAGACGACGACGTCTGGCACTCTCGCTCGATCGATTGCCGCCAGGTCGAGGCGAGTCCTCGCATTCGACTGTGACGGCAACCCCAACCTCGGCCCGACGCTCGGCTTGCCTTCCGATCAGTTCGATGAAGGCATCCCGCTCCCTCACGACGTGCTGGCTCATATCGATCGCGACGGCGAGACGGTCACCGAGTTGAGCATGCCCCTCGACGAAATTCTCGATCGGTACGCGGCGGCGGCTCCCGGCGGCATTCAGTTGTTGACCATGGCTCGCGCCCAGAAACCGGGTGGCGGATGACTGTGTTCTTCGCACGCCACGGTTCGTGGCATCCTCGATGAGATCCCTGATGACTTCGGTGATGTCGTGATGGACTTCGAAGCGTCACCAGAGGTGATGACTCGCGGGACCGCACGACGAGTGGAGCACATGCTGTTGGTGGCCGAGCCGTACTTCAAGTCGCTCGAGACCGCACGCCGCTACCACGAGCTCTCAACTGGTCTCGGGATCCGTCGCGTGTCGGTCGTTGGCAACAAGGTGCGTGATGGCGACGAGGAGATCCTGCAGGAGTACTGCGACTCGCACGGTTTTGAATTGCTCACCGTGATCCCCTTCGAGCCGGAGTTCCCTGCCGCAGAGCGTCTTGGTGTCGCTCCTTTCGATCACGCACCAGAGTCGCTCGGAGCACGTACCATCGACGACATGGCCACCATGATTCTGGAGCCGACATGACCGTTGAACCGAAGACCGATGCACTGCGTCGGCTCTATTGGCGCGAGGAAATCCTCCAAGTGATGTTCTGGATCCAAGGGGAAGGTTTTGGGGACGAAGTCAGTCCCGAGCTGTTGAGTCGATTCCTCGGAGTCGAGGCGGACAGAGGTCTTCTCTACTTGGATCGGCTGGTCGACGACAAGTACCTCACCAGGTCGGACCGCCTCTATGCGTTGTCACCCATGGGCAGAGAAGAAGGCGGACGGATTTTCGCCAACGAGTTTGCGGAGCTGACACAGCCGAACCACGGCGAGTGCGGACCGACCTGTTGGTGCCACCAATCTCCGGACGAAGCGGAGTCCTGCCAGGCGGACCGGGCCGCCGCTGCCAAGGGACACGACCACACATGACGTTGCCAAATCCCCTCGAGGAAGTCAGCGGCGGGCTCCCGCGAAGTTTCCTGCGTTCATGCCTCCTGCTCCTCATCGCCGAGAAGCCGTCGTACGGATATGACCTGCAAGAGGGGCTCAACGCTCTCGGCATGGTCAATGCTGACCCCGGTGGCCTGTATCGCACGCTGCGCTCCATGGAACACGACGGACTGGTCGCCTCGGTATGGGATTCGTCTGAGGTCGGCCCTCCAAGACGGGTCTACTCCCTCACCGAGGACGGGATGGATTGGCTCCATGCGTGGGCCGGAGCGCACGCTGAGACCCGCCGCATTCTGGGGTCCTTTTTGGAGCGGTACGCAGACGTCGACGCATCGAAGCCGCTCTGACGTCGCTCGTTCGCCGACGCCTCACTGTTCACGGGATCGTTCAGGGCGTCGGGTTTCGCCCGTTCGTGTACGGATTGGCAACCGATCTCGAACTCGCAGGGTTCGTCGGCAACGACAGCATCGGCGTGTTTGTCGAAGTCGAAGGTGCAACCACTGCGGTTGAGGCGTTCGCTCGTCGCCTTGTTGCAGAAGCTCCCCCGGCCTCGCTGATCGATGAAGTCGCGTCGACAGTGTTGGAGCCCATTGGCTCATACGATTTCGTGATCCTGACGAGCCAACCGGGTTCGTCCACCACCCTCGTCTCGCCTGACCTCGACATCTGCGACGACTGTTTGGCTGAGATGAACGATCCGCAGAACCGACGCCACAGGTACCCGTTCATCAACTGCACCAACTGCGGCCCGCGTTTCTCCATCATTGCCGAGACGCCATACGACCGCTCATCGACGACGATGGCCGAGTTCGCGATGTGCACGATGTGTGAGGCCGAGTATTCCGATCCGTTCGATCGCCGCTTTCATGCCCAGCCCAATGCGTGCCCCACGTGTGGACCCGAGGTCTGGCTCGTGCGAGACGGCGCGGTTGTCGAAGGTGATTCCATCGCCGCAACTCGCTCGATCATCGCATCAGGCGGCACAGTTGCGATCAAGGGTCTCGGTGGATTCCATCTTGCTTGCGACGCTCGAAGCCCGGCGGCCGTTCGACAGTTGCGAGATCGCAAGGGCCGAGCTGCCAAACCGTTCGCGGTGATGGCCGCAGACCTCGCAACGGCAAGAGAGATTGCCACGGTCGACGAGACGAGTGCCGACGTGTTGACGAGCCAAGCGCATCCGATTGTCGTGATGTCCGCCCGACCAGCGAGCCCACTGGCGGACGCCGTCGCTCCGGGCAACAAGACCATTGGCGTCATGCTCCCCTACACACCGCTTCACCATCTGTTGATGGAATCGGGCGATGTCTGGGTGATGACCTCCGGCAACCGGTCCTCCGAGCCAATCGTCATCGAAAACGACTCAGCTGCCGACCGACTTGGCGAACTCTCCGATGCCCAACTCCTCCACAACCGCTCAATCCAGCGTCCGGTGGACGATTCAGTGGTTCGATCGTACGGCGGCGGTGTCTCCCCCATTCGACGGTCGCGAGGGTTTGCGCCGTATCCGATGAGACTCGGTTTCGAGTCCAGACCGGCGTTGGCGGTGGGCGGAGAGCTCAAAGCAACCCTCGCCATCGCCGCCCGATCTCAGGCTTTCATGAGCCAACACATCGGCGACATGGAGAACGTCGAGACACTCGACACCTTCGCGACAACAGCGAATGATCTCTCCCGGCTGTTCCGGATCGATCCAGAGGTCCTCGTATGTGACCGCCACCCGCGCTACCTCTCACGAGAGTGGGCATATGCAAACGCCGACGGCCGCACAGTGATCGAGGTACAACACCACCACGCGCACATCGCGTCCTTACTCGCCGAGCACCGCCGCAATGAGCCGGTCATCGGCTTCGCGTTCGACGGAACTGGATACGGCCTCGATGGGACCATTTGGGGCGGAGAAGTCCTGGTCGGCAGATTGAACGGATTCGAGCGAGCTGGACACCTCGCGGCCTTCGAACTGCCGGGCGGCGACGCTGCTGTGGCGCGCCCATATCGGACGGCGTTGTCGCTGCTGAGGCGGTTCGGCGTGCCGTGGGACATCGGCCTCCCCGCCGTTGCTGCAGCCGGCACTACAGAACGCGGCGTACTCGCGCACCAGATCGAATCTGGCCTGAATACGGTGTTGACCTCGAGCGTTGGTCGCCTGTTCGACGGCGTGTCGTCGTTGGCGGGTGTTTGCCAGACCGTCAGTTACGAAGGGCAGGCGGCGATCGAACTGGAAGCCATTGCCGACTTCTCCATGCCCGGCGCTCCGTACGAATTCGCGGTGGTCGACGTCGACGGAACGCTTGTAGTCGACCCGACGCCGGTGGTGACGGCTGTAGCTCGAGAGACCCTTGCCGGTGCCGCGCCCGGCGCCATCTCCGCCAGCTTCCATCGAGGACTCGCGAACGCCGTGCGGGACGTGGCAGTCGCGGTGCGCGACAGCACAGGCATATCCGTGGCCGGTCTGTCGGGAGGCGTCTTTCAGAACGCCGTGCTGGTCGAGCTCACGGTCGATGCGCTGACTGCAGCGGGTTTCGATGTCCTCACACACCGGTATGTGCCGGCGAACGACGGCGGTCTCGCTCTTGGCCAGATTGCGCTGGCTGCCCACATAGCGTGAGAAGCGACGGCGCTACTAGATGTAGAGTGCAACTAGTCGTCACCAAGGAGCAATCGTGAAATACCTCGACGAGTTCCGTGACCCTGTCCTCGCCAAAAACCTGTTTGCCGAGATCTCCGCCAGCGCCACCCAACCGTGGGTGCTGATGGAAGTGTGTGGCGGCCAGACCCACTCCATCATTCGCAACGGCATCGACAAGCTGTTGGACGACGCCATTGAACTCGTCCACGGACCGGGCTGTCCGGTGTGTGTCACTCCGCTCGACACGATCGACAGAGCGCTCGCCATCGCCGCCAAAGATGATGTCATCTTCTGCTCGTTCGGTGACATGCTTCGTGTTCCGGGCAGCCAGAACGACTTGTTCCAGGTGAAGAGCCAAGGCGGGGACGTGCGCATCGTGTACTCACCGTTCGACGCATTCACGATCGCCAAAGAGAACCCAGATCGCGAAGTGGTGTTCTTCGGCATCGGATTCGAGACCACTGCGCCGGCCAACGCCATGTCTGTCTATCAAGCGAAGAAACATGGCCTCACCAACTTCTCGATGCTCGTGTCGCACGTCTTGGTGCCGCCGGCCATCGAAGCGATCGCGAGCTCGCCAGTGAACAGGGTCCAGGGTTTCCTCGCTGCGGGGCACGTGTGCTCGGTGATGGGATACGAGGCCTACTACCCCATCGCCGAGAAGTTCAACATCCCGATCGTGGTGACCGGCTTCGAGCCTATCGACGTACTCGACGGAATCCGCCTCACCGTAAAACAGCTGGAGGAAGGGCGTGGCGAGGTCGAGAACGCCTACCCGAGAGCCGTCACCCGCGAGGGCAACCCCGAGGCGCAGAAGATGATCGAGGACGTCTTCCAGGTGACCGACCGCAACTGGCGTGGCATCGGGATGATTCCGCGGTCGGGCTGGGAATTGTCCGAGAGATATCGAGACTTCGATGCGGCCGAGCGCTTCACCGTGACCGACATCAACACGCAAGAGAGTCCACTGTGTCGCAGTGGCGAGGTCTTACAGGGCCTCATCAAGCCGAACGAGTGCGAGGCATTTGGCAAAGAGTGCACTCCTCGCAAGCCCCTGGGCGCGACGATGGTGTCCAGTGAAGGCGCATGTGCCGCCTATTACACCTACGGCCGGTTGATCGAGCTGGAGGCCGCGACCTCTTGAGGCTCGATCATGAGTGACGTCACCATCGACGGATGGAGCTGCCCGCTGCCGCTCCGAGACCATCCCAACGTGGTCATGGGCCACGGTGGCGGCGGAAAGCTGTCGGCAGAGCTGGTCGAACACCTCTTTGTGCCTGCCTTCGGGGCGTCGAGCCCTGACGCATCTTCCGACGCAGCTGTCGTAGCTGGCGGCGACCGCATCGTGGTGAGCACGGACACCTTCGTGGTGCGGCCGCGGTTCTTCCCAGGCGGCAACATCGGCGAGTTGGCGGTGAATGGCACGATCAACGACGTGGCGATGCGTGGAGCGCGTCCACTGTATCTCTCCGTCGCGTTCATCTTGGAGGAGGGCCTACCGATGTCAGAGCTGGGTCTGATCGCCGAATCGATGGGCGCTGCGGCTGAAGGCGCAGGAGTCCGGATAGTCACGGGCGACACCAAGGTGGTGGATCGGGGCCATGGTGACGGCGTGTATATCAACACCACTGGCATCGGGGTGCTCGACGAAGGCGTCGACATCGGCCCGGACCGTGTGGAGGCGGGTGATGCCGTCATCGTCAGCGGAACCATCGGCGATCACGGCATGGCCATCATGAGCGTGCGTGAGGGTTTGGAGTTCGAGGCGGCGATCGAGTCGGACACGGCTCCGCTGCATGGATTGGTTGCCGCACTGCTGGACGCCGGCGTCGACGTACACGCGTTGCGTGATCCGACACGTGGTGGCCTTGCGTCGAGCCTCAACGAGATCGCCGTGACCGCCGGCGTGGGAGTTGTTGTCGAGGAGCTGGCACTCCCGGTAGAGCGTGCCGTCCAATCGGCCTGCGAGATGCTCGGCCTCGATCCGTTCTATGTGGCGAACGAAGGCAAGCTCGTCGCCTTCGTCCCGGCCGATCATGCCGGAGTTGCGCTCGGCGTGATGCGCAGTCACCCGCTGGGAGCCAACGCCGTGATCATCGGTGAGTGCGTGCCGAACCATCCAGGAATGGTCGTAGCCAGGACCGCGATCGGCAGTACTCGGGTCGTAGACACCCAGATCGGTGAGCAACTACCCAGAATCTGCTGAGCTACTGCGCCGTGCTGGCAGCGAATTCGCTCAATAGCTCGGCGTAGACCTGCGGCCACTGCTCAGCGCCTTCTCCGGCTCCAACCGCATGGTCTGCGCTGACGAGAACATGCACCACCGGCATAGAACAGAGGCCATTCACGGTTCGGATTCGATGAACGTCGCGTGATGGATTCTCTCCGGCTTTGACAATAAGTTCGGCCAGGTCCGTGTCGGTGATGGGGCTCACTCATGCCGCCTCCTCGTCGCATTCCAGCTGAATTCGGTCGTGGCTCGGAGACGATGAGCGAAAGGACGTCGCCTGGTCGTTCATGAATTGTTCATTACCGGGCTGCGGCTCGGGCGCCTATGTTCGAGAACGTGACACGACATGAGGGGATGGCATGAGAAGACGATTCTCAATTGGATTGGCGATCGCGTTGGCGACTGCACTGATGGCAGCGCCGACGGCCAACGCTGCACCGGACGATGGCGAGGTAGTGGTTGCCGATCGAGCATCTGGATCGATCTCGGTGATCGACTTGGCAACACAGTCGTTGGTGCAGACCATTGCGCTCCCCGATGACGGTGAACCGATGTACGTGGTTTCTTCTCGATCAGGAGATCGGGTGTATGTCGGCGACCGTGCGAACGACCAGGTGGTTGTATTCGATTCGTCTGACTGGTCAGTGGTCGGCACCGTTCCGACCGGCGCCGGCGTGTTCCACATGTGGGCGGATCCTGCCGGAAAGCAACTGTGGGTGAACAATGACGTCGACCTCACCTCGACAGTCATCGACCTCAAGACGTCGGAAGTGCTGGCGACGGTGCCAATACCTGCTGACCTCGTTGCTGACGGCTACAAGCCACACGATGTGACGTTGAGCACCAACGGCCGATCCGCGTTCGTGTCTCTCGTCGGTGGCGAGGACCACGACTGGGTGGTGCGCTACGACACCAGGACGTTCACCGAAAAGGCCAGGGCGGCCGTCGCGCGAGACCCGCACGTGTCGGTGACCAATCGTGCGTTGTACGTTCCGGCTCAGGATGGTGATGTGGTTCACGTCCTCGATCTGAAGACACTCGAAACGATCGAAGCGCTCGACGTGCCTGGCGCACATGGAGCGTTCATGGGACCGAACAAGATCTTCTACACCACGAATCTTCCTGGCGGAGGCGTCGACGGATTGTGGGCGATCGACACCAAGACCAACACCGTGCTCGGGTCGGTTGATACGGCGTACGCCGTCCCACACAACGTCGTCACGACGCCGAACAACCTGGTGTTCGTCACCCACTCGGGAGGCGAGTCCGACAAGGTGACGATCTTCTCGGTCAGCAAGGACGCTCCTGTGCCTGTTGCCGTTGGCGAGGTGACCGTCGGCCTCAATCCTTTCGGTTTGGCCTACGTGCCCTGAGATCGGTGGCGGACGGACCGTCGAGCGTGCCTAAACGCACCCATACGGTTGAATCAAGCACGCTCGACGGGTCCGTAGGGGGTCGCGTGGAGCTCGGGACCCTGGCGCTGGGTCAGAGCCGGCGCGGTAGATAGCTCACTGCAGCGACTGTGACCAACGAGAGCCCGGCCAAAACGAGGTAGAACGCCCAGAACGGTGCGAAGAGCAGCACAAACGAGGCCAACAGCGGCGTGGTCAAGGTCGAGACTTCACGCCAGGTCGAAAAGACCGCCGTCATCGCCACCCGTTCTCGGGGTTTCACTGTCCGCATGAATGGGATGTTGCCGAGAACGTCGATGGCCGAGGCCGCCAACGCACTCAGTTCCCACACCAACACCCCTATCGGTTGCGCCTCACCAATGAGCCCGAGTGCCAGCATGCCGGCCGAGAGTCCGATGAATCCGGTCATGATCACCACCCGTGTCCCGAGTCTTTCGGCGGCACGACGAAACAGCGGACTGAAGAACAGGAACACGGAGGCGGACGACAGCATGACGCCCGTCACCCAAGTGGGCAGACCAGCCTCTTTGACATATATCGGTCCGTACACGAACAACGCCACCCAGAACATCGAACGACACAAGGTGATTGCGTAGGCGATGCGCAGATACGGCTGATCGAAGTACCGCCGGATCGACTGCACGGGCTTCACGTAGGCGGCCTGACTCCTGACTTCGCCACTCGCCGGGAGGCGGAAGAACACGATGATCGCCATGACTGCGACGACCGCCGAAAGCGCCAAGGCGCTTCCTCTCCCGATCTCAACCGCCAGCCACAGGCCAAGGGTTGGTCCAACGAGCCAGGCAACGCCGACGTACACCATGCGGTTCGACTCGACCTTCGTGAGCTCAGACCGTTGCACAGCGTCCATGACGAGCAGCGACAACGAAACTGCGAAGACCGACGCCCCGGCAGCTCGAAAACCGATACCGAGCGCAAACAGCGGTCCGTCGACCATGTTGAGAGCCGCCGATGCGGCCAGCAGGCCCAGCCCGAGGGTCATGACCCATTTGCGACTCAGCAGCAACTGGAGCCGCCCGAAGCTGAGCGTGACGGCCAGCGCAAAGAGGCCACCGACTGCAAACGTGATCGAGACCGCCTGTTTCGTTCCCAGTGCCTCGAAAGCGAGCACCGGTATCACGCCGCTGACGACGGCCCTGCCAAAACTCTCGACACCGCTCAGACGCGCCAACCCGCTGCCGACCTCGGCACCAAACGATCTCAGATATGTCGGTTGGCGAGGAAGCATCAGCCCTCAGCGTTGGAACCCACCAGTAGTAGGAGATTGTGCCACGTGGGCTAGCACCATCGGCGGACCGAAACGGCCGTCGAGCGTGCCTAATCGGACCGTATGGGTGCGTCCAAGCACGCTCGACGTGTTTCGTACTCCGCCCTCAACCCAAGAAGCCGAAGAAGACCTTCATCCACTCGTCCGCGGCATCGATGTGGGGACCGTGGCCAGACCCCTCGAACACTTCTTCTCGGTATGTGCCGCCGCGACTGGCGTATTCGTCGAGCACGCTGCGGATCTGCGTGACCATCTGTTGGGGTGGATAGGCATCTTCGCCCGGCCAGCCCGGGACGACACCCAGCGACCCGAGCGTGCCCATCTCCCACGGCGTGCCGTTTGCCACCACCAAGTCGGCAGACCCGTGAGTCCACAGAATTGGCGGCTTGGGATCGACGTCGACGATTCCCGACGTGTCGAGGTAGCGACTCGACAGCGCGTTGAGGATGCCGGTGCTCCCTGGCGCGAAGCCAGGCCAGTTGGGGGAAGGTACCGAATCACCCGGGTAGCCACCGTCGCCGATCAACGACTTCAGCACTTCAGCGACCAACATGTCTTCTCGCTCCGGCGGCTCACGATGGTCCGCCCTCCAGTAGAAACCGTTCATGACATTGCGCGGCGACACTTCTGAATCCGAGCCCGTGTCTCCGTCGGCAATCCGCTGGGCGAATTCCGGGTTGCCTGATCCTCCCCCACCTCCGGCGTAATCGTCGGACGTCGGAGAGCCGTCTGCTCGCGTGCCCCCGCCAAAGCCGTACGGGGATACGGTGTCTATGAGCGTCAGGGAAAGTACGTCGCTCGCATGATCGATGAGGTATTGCATGATCGCGCCGCCGCCGGTGGACCAGCCAACGAAGTGCGCGGGTTGGGTCACGCCGAGGTGCTCGAGCAGCGAACGGGTGTCGTCAGACCAATCAGACAACCCGCGCGTTCCGTCGATTGTCAGCTTCTCTGAATCGCCGAAACCGCGCATGTCCGGCGCGATGCATCGGAAGCCTGGCGGGATCGCCGCCAGGATGTGGTCATAAAAGCGACTGGTGGCCAGATTGCCATGGAGGAACACGACCGGTGTACCGGCCGGATCGCCAGATTCGAGGTACCTCATCGTCATCCTCGGAGTCTTCGCCATGTGGCTTGCCACTCCCTCTGGAAGATTCGTCATTCCATCCCCTCTATCGGCGTGCCACCAACCTACTTACAGGACAACCGGCATTGTCACTGGGACCGCTCACGCATTTCTGAGACATGGCCACCTGATCATCGGGCAAGAGCAGGCGAGGCGCTCGATCTGGTCGACGATCCCCGCCGGGTTGGCCGAGAATTCGCTGCGATCAACGCAAGAGTACGTAGTCGCACCCCAGCGACCTCCGGAGACGCTCAGGCCACCGACAGCAGGAATAGTCCGACCGACGAAAGGGCAACGATGAGGACGAGCATCGGGTACTGGCTCCGCACGGCGTGCTCTTTCGGGAAGACGGCGAGGGCTCGATCATGCACCAGCACTGCTGCGGCGACGTGCCCGACGATGATGATCCCCAGCTGGATGTACCACACTCCAATCGCACCGATCCACAGCTCCACCTCGCGCAGGGCGGTTCCGAAGTAGTCGTCGCCGAGGCCCAGCGGATCGCTGACGATCGAGATGAGCATCTGGCCCTCGAAAGCGATGACCGTGAAGTAGTGGGTGACGGCGTAGGCGAGTCCGACGGGCACCAACACGTGAGCGAACGACTCCGCCACCAGCGCATGTGTCGTCAAGCCGGCCATGCGGGCCGCCACCCATGTCGCCGCCCGATACATTGCCCAGATCGCGCCGATCGTCGCCAGCAGGGCGACCGTACCGAACCACTCCTGGAAGCGGGTCGTACCCCATACGTCACTCCACAGCTCGCTTGCACTCAGCCCGTCGTAGGTGACGCTCCCTATGACGACCGTGACGAAAAGTGTCAACCCTGGCTGCACGGGGACGGTGGGCAGCCGGCGCAACCAGCCGTGCCGGCGCCACGCTCCTTGCGGGTCGAGAGATATCGGAGCTATGGCACCGACGAGATAGTTGTAAGGCGTGAACGCGTCGAACGAACCGAATGCCCGCTCCCTGTCGCTCAGCAACACGGCGGAGCCGACGTAGAGGCTGTACAGAATGGCTGCCAATGCCGCCACCCCGGGCGCTCTGCCGTAGTCGGGCACGAGCCCCAGCCACATGAAGACAACGAAGGCGATCGCCGCCGGATACACCCCAACGTTCTCGGCTGCCCGCGGAAAGTCCGATCGCTCGCGCTCGCCCACCAGCGTGCGCCATGGGTTTACGTAGCGCCAGAGATCGCCCACCACTGCCCCGAGGAGGGGCAGGACCAGCCACAGGTAGACCCATACGAGAATGGGAGCCGAATTGGTGCGCAGGTCCTCGCCGAAGACACCAGCTGCTACGACCAGGCCCAGTGCTGCAACGCCGATGACCATCAGCCCGACAACGACCCAACGCCCCCAGGTAGCCAGAACACGCCCAGGAGATGGAGCCTGCCAACGAGCTTCGGGCCAGGCGACGGCGAGGGCGACGAACGAGAACACCACGACCAACCCTGCCCCGGCGACGAAGAACGACAGGGGCACCGGCAGGTCGAGGCCGCCTGCGATGCCATGGGCCGCAGCGGGGGCGGCAGCCAAAACCAGCCACAGTGCGGTGATGACACCAACGATGCCTACGCGTCGCATTACCGCTCCCCTACTGCCTGACGACCGGTGCCGGAACACCGGCGAGCGTAGGGCATCGACTCGCACCGGTGCGGTCAAAGTCGGCAAGCAAAGGAGCCCTTCCGGGGAAGGGCTCCTTTCCAGTTGGTAGATGGCGGCTCGTCTCAGAAGCCGGTGACCCGTACACCGTTGGAGGAAAGGTCGCCGTACCAAACGGTGTAGTCGACATCGCCGGCCGGCACCGTCACCGCAAACGTGGCAACACCCAGAGCGTTGGTGACCGAAGCCACCTCACCACTGAGCCCGTCGGCCGTCTCCCAGCGAAGCACCGCCTCGCCGTTGGTCAACAAGCCATCTGCTGTTTCGACAACAGCGGTCAACAGCATCGGTGAACCGGCAGGCACCGAACTCAGCAGAATCGGGTCGAGATCGACGACGCCGTCTTCCGACTCGGCGCTGGTCTCGGCCGAACTGCTCGTGGCACTGCTCGACTCGCTCGATGTGGCCTCGGGACCATCCGCTGCCGAGTTCGACTCGGGCGTCTGGTCGACGATCGGATCGTGGAGGTGGATGTTCCCACCGTCGATGTCGTTGTCGATGACCCGGTCTCCGGTGTTGTAGTTCAGGAACGAATCCTCGACGTAGAAGTAGTCGAACGGACCGTCGTTGTTCTTTCCGTTGTCGATGCCGCAGGCGAAGAACTCGACGTCTTCCTGCTCTCCGTCACCGAACTGCAGCGTGCCCACGGCGGTGAACGCAAACGAGTTGATGCCGTCGAGCACGACCCCGTTGCAATCGACACCGGTGCCCGTCGAAAGTGACGTGATGGTCTTGGCGTCGATCTTGACGTCCAGGTCCTTGTCCTTCACCTTGAGCTTGCCCTTGAGCGCTCCCTTGTAGTGCTTGGCGTCGAAGGAGAAGTCGACCTTGTCGTACTTCTCCTCGGTTCCCCGCTCCCAGTGGCCTGAGCCATGAACCCGTCCCTCTCCGTCGGAGCAGATTGGGGCATCTGGGTCGGTTTCTCCGTCACCCAGCTCGAGGGCACCGAATTGCTCACCGTCGATGAGCGGCACCGAGCACGACGTGTGTATCTCGACCGTCTGGAGCAAGGTGCCGCCTTGAGAGTCGAAGATGTGGATGAACACCTTTGACCCGAAGTCGTCCTCGTCCTCCGGTGCGGCCTCCAAGGTGAAGGCTTCGCCTGGCTCGATGTCACCGGCGAACCACACCTTGGCGTTGTCGTAATCGGCATCGTCCTTGTTGGTGGCGAGGATGTACACGCCGTCGTCGGTGGGTGGCGCGTCGCCGAAGTCCTCGCAGTCGTCCTTGCTGCCTTGCGAGTTGGCGGTCTCCGAGCAGTCCCCGCCCCGATAGGTCAGGGTGAGTTCTGCAGGCTTGTCGTCGTTCTCGCACAAGGCGTTGCGACATTCGGTCTCGCCGCCGTCGTGGTTGATGGTGATGGCGACGTCGGCTTCGTCGAACGCCCCTGACGGGTCGGTGACCCGATAACGGAACGAGTCCGCGGTAGCGGTGTCGCCGAGGTGGGTGTACGTCACCGTGTTGTCGGCTTCGACGTCTGCGGTGCCGCTGGCCGGTCCGCTGACGATCGACACGGTCAGGCTGTCCCGCCCATCGTTGGCATCGAAGTCGTTGGCCCGGACGTCGATGTTCACCGACATGCCGGCATCCACTTCACCCGAGTCGTCGGTAGCGGTCGGGGCCTGGTTCTTGTCCGTGTCCCAGGGGGCGTCGCCGTCGCCGTTCCACTTGAAGACGTCGAAGCCACGCTCGATGTCCCCGGCGAATACGTAGCCACCCTTCTTCGGGTAGATCTTGGCGGCCCACGTGTTGGACGTACCGTCGTCATCAGCCATCACCGCAGTGGCGATCTCGACCGGGAAGAACGGATCCGAGAAGTCGACAATGCGAACGCCCGCGATGTACCAACCGAGGGCGAACACCCTGGTCTCGGGCACGAAGCGGCCAAAGTGTGAGGTGCAGAACCGCGGGGCGGGATCACCGACCACTGGCGGGTTGTACACACTGATGGGGCCCGCCGGCAGCTCCTTGCTGGCGCCAGGCACGTAGAGCCCCGAGATGTCGTAGGTCGCCAGACCCTCGCCCGGGCAGGTTCCCGGTGCCAGGAAACCACCCGCGACGATGCTCTCGACCTGGCCGAGCATGATCTCTTGGCCACTGTCGGGGAACAGACCGTGAGCATATGAGCCAGACGTGGGCACGGTTGGCGGATTCTGAGGCGATGCAGCCACCAGACCCACTTGTACCGGGTTGCCCGGGTCGGCGTTGTCGTAGATGTGATAGTTGTTCTCCGAAGCCGCATAGATGAAGTCGCCATCCACGCTCAGCTCCACGTCGTGGATGCCCCCGAGTGTCTGTGGAGTCTCCAGTCCTTCCTTGACGACTGGGGCATCGAGGTTGGTGAAGTCGAAGATCGGCATGTCTTGGATGCCGCCAGGAAGCTCACCTGGCGAGACGTATCCGAACGGGGCCGTCGGGTGGAAGGCAAAGTTGTGAACGCCGTCCGCCGTCGTCATGATCCGGTACATCTCGCCGGGGCTGTACGGATCGGTGATGTCGAAGACGCCGATCCCGCCGGTGCCGTTGGCATCGCCGAAGGTGGGCAGGATGTTGGTCCCTGGATTCAGCGTTGCACTGACGCTCAGGCCGTCGGTCACGATCTGTTCGACGAGCGGCATGCCAGACGAGTTGTTGATCTCGACGCCTGGGATCGTGGCGGTCACCGCGGTGACGCCCGTGCGTGGGATGTCGTCCTCGTCAACTTGAATGACGCCGATCGCTCCGTTCGCCTCGGCGGAATTCACCTTCTGGAAGAACGTGAAGGTGGGGCACTGGTCTGCAGGGTTGTAGGGGTTCACCCTGCTGGTGATGATGGCGATCTTGCCGATGAAAGCGCCGGGCGGAGCTGCGGCTGCCATCTGGGCAGCGGAACATCCGGTGCCTCCGTACACGAGTTCAGCGGTCTGCCCGTTGACGCCAGCGGTGTCGCCCCACTGCACGGCCGGGTAGCTGTCGCCGGCGTTTGGCCCGCTGTTGATGTCAACGGTGAGCCCGCCACCAACTTCCCAGTTGGGACAAGGTGTGCCGGTCTGCTGGGAGAGGGCCAGCACTACCCGCTCGGTGCCGAACTCGTCGACGAACGTGTGGACGCCGACGTCGTTGCGAGGCTGCTGGCACGGGGCGACGTTCACGAACTCGGGATTGTCGGGATCCGTGATGTCGAAGATGACGCCACCGCGGTCGAACGAGCCCATCACGGCGAAGTCGCGTTCGCCGTACACCGGTTCCGTCACCGGATTGCCGACCTCGTCGATCAACTGCCCGGTGGAATAGTTGCGCAGAGGAACGCTGTGCGTGAAGAACTCAACGTCAGAGCCCTTGGTTTCGCCTGCGGTGACACCGTCCGGGAAGAGATCGGTGTCGCCGTCGAGAACCGCCGGATCGAAGTTGAATACGTGTTCGAGGTTGTAGAGCTCGGGTTCGCCCGCCGTCGTGAAGTGATTGGCGTAGGCGCTCACGGCAATGAGGACACTGAGCAGCAACGCTGCAATGCCCGCGATCACAAACAAACGCTTGCGATCGATACCTACTACTTGCTCCGCCAGATTGCTGCCGGTACCCATGGTGGCTCTCCCTCTACTAGTGCCGCCTGTCAGGTGCCCGCGACCGGCACCCATAGAGGTATTGCCCTGGCCTAAAGGCGGGTTCCGGTTTTTTTAGTCGCGCAAGCGGACGGTCAGCCGAGCGCGGTTGTACTCGGCGAGTTGTCGGTCGAACGGAATCGAACCCCGATCAGGCTCGTTCCACGACCGGTCGGATCTCGGTGGCGACCCGTTCGACGGTCTCCCGATCGAAGGGAGCTGCCACCTCGACGATGAAGTTCGACACGCCGATCTCCTTCCACGACACCATGAGCTCGGCAAGCCTTTCAGGAGTCGTCACGTAGATGTCGTCGTCTCCGAGTACGGACTCCCCGAGGTGATTCGATTCCATCTGAGTCCTGAAGAAGCGCATCGCCTCTTCCTCGGTATCTCGAATCACCGGGCTGAAGAACGCCGACCGCTCGATCTCGGATGGGTCACGCCCCACCTCATCGCAACGCTGCTCGAAGACGGCATGCTTGGCCCGCATCACATCGAGGTCTCGCAGCCCGACCCAATTCCAGATGTCGGCGTAGCGGGCGACCGTTCGAAGTGTCTTCCGTTCACCACCGCCACCGACCAGTATCGGGAGTCTCTTCTGTACCGGGTGCGGCAGCACGACGGCATCTTGCAGCGAGTACCGGCTACTTTCCGGCGACGTCACCCGGTCTCCGTCCAAAAGTTTGCGCAGCGCAGCAACAGACTCGTCGAGCCACCCCAGCCGATCTCCCCAACCGGATCCGAACTCGATGCCAAAAGCAGTGTGCTCAGGTTCGAACCAGCCGGCACCGAGGCCGAGAATTGCTCGACCGTTCGAGAGGTGGTCGAGTGTCGTCACCTTCTTGGCGAGCAGGCC